>NZ_JBVJIJ010000003.1:114977-122997 GCF_055586325.1 Dactylosporangium sp. NPDC051087
TATTTGTGGTGTTTTGTTTTTTTCTTTGCTTGTTCCTTCCCCCCCCCCCCCCCCCCCCTCTCCCCCCCCCCCCCCCCCCCCCCCCCCCCCCCCCCCCCCCCCGCGTCCGACCGGCAGGGCAGCGGTCAGGTGAGCGTGGCGACCTGGTCCGTGGCGTGGCGCAACTGCGTGGTCAGGTCGGCGACGGTCTCGCTCTGGCGGGCGGCGACCTGGCGGGCGTCGGTGATGCTGGTGTCGATGCCGCCGATCGCGGCGGCGATGCGGTCCATCGCGGCGACCACCCCGTTCACGTCGCGGCGCAGGTCGTTGAGGGTCGCGGTGACCGTCTCGGTGGACTCGGCGGTGCTGCCGGCGAGGTTCTTCACCTCGTTCGCCACGACGCCGAAGCCGCGGCCCGCCGCACCCGCCCGGGACGCCTCGATGGTGGCGTTGAGCGCGAGGAGGTTGGTCTGGCGGGCGACGCCGTTGATGAAGCGCATGACGTCGTCGACCTTGCCGAGGCTGTCCTGCAGGGCGGTGACGAGCTCGGCGGTGCGGGTGTTCTCGGCGAGCATCTGATTGGCCGCGACGCGGGCGGCCTGGATGCGGGCGTCGATGTCGGCGGTCGCGGTGCCGACGGCGGTGACCTCGGCGGCGACCTGGGACAGCTGGCCGGACACGGCCCGGGAGGTGTCCGCGACCAGGGCCTGGGCCCGCGCCTGGGCCTGACGGTCGGCCTCGGTCCGCTCGGCCTCGGCGGTGACGGCCTCGCGCTGCCGGCGCTCCTGCTCGTCGTGCAGCTGCGCGTCGCGGGTGGCGAGGGAGTCGAGCACTGCGTCGATGGACCGGCCGAGCGCGGCGATGTCGTCGGCGCCCGTGGGATGGACGCGCAGCGCGGTGTCGCCGCCGCTGACGATCCGCTCCATGGTGCGGCGCAGCGGACCGACCCGGCGGCGCAGCGTGGCCCGGTTCAACCAGAGCATGAGCGCGGCGAGCAGTACGGTCGCCGCCGCCACGAACGCGAACAGCCGCAGCGCGGTCCGGCTCGCGGCGGCGTGGATCGGCCGTGGCTGCACCGTCTCCAGGACGATCCGCCCGCCGTCGACGGTCGGGATGACGGCGTCGACCGCGATGTGGTCCGCGCCGGTCACCGCGGTGCTGACGGAGAAGGTACCGACGGCGCTCTCGACGGCAGGCTGCGCGTCGGCGCCGCCCCGCACGGCGGCCACGGCCGTGAGCGGGAGGCCGACGGCGGCGCCGAGCGCGCCGAGCCGCTTCGCGTCGATCCGGCGGAGCAGGATCAGGCCGCCGGACGGGGAACCCTCGCCCGTGGTGGGGAAGGTGGCCAGGCCGCAGTAGAAGTACGGCGCCTCGGCCGTCACGATGCCGCAGCTGGCCGTGCCCGCCGGGGCGGCCGGGTCGAACAGCCTGCGCCGGACCGCTGGGTCGGCCAGCGCGCCGCCCGGCGCCTGGTAGGCGGCGGAGCTGCTGGTCATGCCGCCGACCCGTACGCCGCCGTCGACGCTCACCCCGATCAGGCCGTCGAGGTCGTAGACGGACGGCAGCGAGTCCGCGGGGTAGTTCCCTTCGAACGTGGCCGAGTCGGCCTCTTCGACGATCTTGTACATGACGTCCCACACCGCGTTGTTCGCGCCGAGGATCTGCAGGACCTGCGCCTGCCCGTCGAGCCCGATCCGCAGCCGCTCGGCGTCCTGCGCGGCCTGCCGGGCCTCCAGCGAGTCGAACGCCCCGGTGGTGATCTGCTGCATCACCAGGAACGCCGCGACGAGCGCGGCCAGCGCCCCGGCAACCGGTCCGGCGAGGCGCCGCAATCCAGCCATGCAGAGCCGTTCGGCGCCCACCAGCACGACCTGAGGGCAAAACGATGTTTAGACCGCACGTCTGGTGATCTGTTACCGGACGTGGCATGCTCGCTACAAAACGGGAGGGGAGTATTCCCCGCGGCAGCTGTCGTCAGCACGGTCGAACCCCATCCAGGGTTTGCCCCGGCACTGTCGGCCGTCCACGCGTCAACGGACGGCGGAAGAGACCTCCGGTGTCATCTGCACGCTCACGTCCGGCTCGGAGCCGGACGCGCGGGGTGCCGTGTCTGCCGGAGGTACGTCAATGGGCGCACTACCCGCGTTGGCTTTCCTGGTCCCTGTCGCGTGCGCGGCGATCTGGGCGACGGCCCGGGTTGTCCTCGTCCTCATCGTGCTGCGCGGCACGAAGCCCCGGGAACGGCCCGAGCTCCTGCGCGCGATGGCGCACCTCAGCCGTCCACAGGCGCTGCCGCGCCGCCGCCGGCCCCCTTCCGGCCCGTGAAGCTCACCAGGACGTGGCATCCTCTCGTGGTGATCGACACCCTGACCGAGCAGGACCTCGAGTCGTGCGCGTCGCTGTACGTCGCCACGTTCAACGCGCCGCCGTGGAGCGAGTCCTGGCGAGTCGAGGACGCCACGCGGCGCCTCGCGGACTTCCTCGCGACCCCACGCGCGCACGGTGTCTGCCTGAGAGCCCCGGACGGCGAGCTGCTGGGGTTCGCGATCGGACACCGGGAGCGCTCGGGCTCCGAGGATCACTTCCTGCTGCAGGAGATGTGCGTGCGGCCGGCCCGCCAAGGTCAGGGAAACGGCAGCGCGCTGCTCGAAGCCCTGACGGACCGGATGCCCGACGTCCGGCACTGGTACCTGCTGACCGCCCGGGACAGCGACGCCTCGGGGTTCTACGAGAAGCACGGCTTCAGGCCTGCCGCGCGGATGGCCGTGTTCGTCCGCCCGTGACGCTGCCGGCATCTGTACCTGGTCATCCCGCGGGTGGGTGGTCCCGCCACACGGACACGCGCCGCACGATGATGACGGCGAGGACCGCGGAGAGGATGCCGGTGCGCGTCTCGCTCATGCTCCACCACCTGTCGCCGCCCGTCGGCGGGTCCCTGGCGTCCTGACCCCGACATAGGTGCTCCCTTCGCGCCGCCGTCCCATCGACGACCACCGGCAGCTTCGAGGGCCGCCGTCCCGGGCGGGAAGGGGCAACGTCCCGCGGACACCTGGAACGCTCGCGGGCGCGGCGACCCCGACGGACCGGGCGAGGTGCGGTGGGGCGGGTCGCGGTGCCCGGGGTCGGCCGGGCACCGCGACGGCTGGTCAGGCGTCGGTCTTCTTGAGCTCGACGTAGTCGAGTTCGGCGTAGCCGGTGCCCTTCTGCAGGCGGATCCGGTTGGTGCTGGCGTTGAGCTGGACCGTCACCGCGGCGGTGCGGCCGGCGCGGTCCTGGGCCGGGCCGTCGAACCACGCGCCGGTGCTCGGGTAGGAGACGGTGCCCGCGGCGGCGCCGTTGACGGACACCTGGTGGGTGGACGTGGCGGTGGTGCCGTTGGCGTAGCCGACCTCGAGGCGGTAGGTGCCGGTCATCGGTGCCTCGACCGCGAACTCGACGGCGCTGTCCGGGAAGTCGATGCCGCCGACCTTGTCGGGGAACTCGTTCCAGCGGAAGCCGCCGATGCGGGCGTTGGTCACGGCGGCCAGCTCGGCCTCGTAGCGGTGCGTGTCGGGGCGCACGTCGATGAAGTCGACCTCCGCGTAGCCGGTGCCCTTGCCGAGGGTGATGGTGTTGGTACCGGCCCGCAACGCCACCCGTTTCGTGGTGGTGCGCAGCTCCGAGTTCGCCCAGCCGCTGGTGAGGTTCGGGTAGGTGACCGAGCCCTGCGGCTGGCCGTTGACGCGCACCGTGTGGGTGGCGTTCGCGGCCGTGGTGCCGTTGGCGTAGCGGACCGTCATCGTGTGGATGCCCGCCGACGCCGCCGTGACGGTGAAGGTGACGGCGCTGTCGGCGAAGTCGATGCCACCGACCCAGCCGTTGCCGGACGCGACGGCGCTGCCGGTCCGCGCCGCGGCGTTGACCCGCTGGGCGTTCTCCGCCTCGTACTTCGTGGGGTACGCGGCGGGTCCGGCGGCCGGTGAGATGAGGATGCGGTAGCCGTTGTAGCCCTCCATCCGGTGGACCGGCACGGTCAGCGCGCCCGAGGCGTCGACCGTCATGGTCTTGTCGACGAGGTTGAGCGGTGCGCTCTGCCAGTCGCCGCCGGCCTGGACGTTGCGGTCGGTGGCGAGCGGGTCGACCGTCCACACCGCCGAGTCGACGCGCACCCGGACGTTGCCGGTCAGGCCGCGCCGGGCAAGGCCCAGCACCCGCACGTCGACGTCGTTGTCCTCACCGCCGACGAGGATCTGCACGGTTCGGTTGCCCGCGTCCCAGCTGGCGACGCCGTCGGAGGCCAGGTAGCGCCGGGTGTCCCACCGGCTCACGTCGACGCGGGTGCCGGTCATCGCCTTGTACCACGCCATCATCTGCCAGCCGGCGTTCGGTTTGAGCCCCGCCGACGTGCGCCGCAGCGTGTTGCCCAGCAGCCCCGGGTTGGTGTAGATGCCCATCATCGCGTGGTCGACGTTGTACCGCTCGAACTCGGCCCAGTGCTTGATCATCGAACCGGGTACGCCCTCGAAGTCCTTCGCGGCGCCCGAGCCGTACTCCTCGATGACGACCGGCAGCGGGCGGCCGGGGATGCCGAGCTCGTTCTCCAGGGGGCGGTAGTACCGGCTGAGCGTCTCCGGCACGTCACCCGGGCTCGGGCCGAGGTTGTGCCAGCCGATCATGTTGGGCACGGTCCCGGTGTTGCGGGCGTTGACCAGGAAGTTGCGCATCTTCGTCTGCAGTTCGGGCTGCCAGCCGAGGTAGAACTCGTAGTTCGGTCCCATGATCGGGACGGTCGGGTCGATGGCGCGGATCCGCCGGTACGTAGCAGCCCACAGCCAGTTGAACTTCTCGTCGTAGGTGTTGCCGGGCACGGCGGCGTCCTGCGCGAACCCGCCCTGCAGCTTGTTGTCCGGCTCGTTGAACGGTGCGACGGCGAGCAGGATGTCCTTGTACGCCTGGATGGAGCGGGTCGCGCTGTCCACCTTGGCGTACCAGTCGGCGGTGCCCTTCCAGTCGTAGGGCCAGCCGCCCATGAGATCGTTGTAGCGCCCGATCATCTTGACGTCGGTGCTGCGCAGCTTGCCCACGACCGCCTCGGTCGACGTCGGGTAGGAGGCGTCGCCCTGGGCGCTCTGGTGCTGGCTGAGGTAGCGCTGCGAGGCGATCATCAGGTCGCGGGGCGTGTCCGGCGCGGCGGCCACCCCGAAGAGCGTCCCGAGCCCGGCCTTGCGCAGGTTGCCGAACTGGCGGTCGGTGTCCACGGTGATGGTGGACGCGGCCACGGCGGCGTCGGCGGTGCGCAGCTGCACTACCCCGACCGTCGCCAGGACCGCGGCCGCCAGCACGGCCGCGGTCATCACGGCACGGTGGTGGAACCTCATTCGAACCTCACCTTGGCGGAGGTGGGAACCGGCCCCGAGCAGGACCGATCACTTGGGAGCGCTCCCAATTCTCTCGATGGTTCGCCGGTACGGGCGCCGCCGTCGACCGTTTTCGAAACCCCGGCCGGTGATCGGCACGAAGGTCCCGGGCAGGGTCGGACGTCACGCCATGGGACCTCGCAGGATCTGCCACTGGCTCCAGGCGAGCTCGGGCTCGAGGTCCGCGTAGCCGCGCCCGCGTTCGAGCCGCTGCGCGTCGGCGTGGGTCATCATCATGCAGGCACCTTCGCCGGTGAGGCGTTCCACCTCCTCGCGGCGCAGGCCCCGGCCGGCCCGCTTCTCGGCGGCGGTGAGGACGGCGACCAGGGCGGGGATGAACACGGGCCGGAGCTCGCCGCGCGGGTCCGCCTCGCCTCCCTCGGGACCCATGCGCCAGGTGCCGAAGGGGTTGTGGCAGGCGTGGCCGCTCGGGTACGCGTCATCGGGCCAGCGCTCGAGACGGCGGCGAGGGGTGTCCAGGTCGGGCCGGAAGGTGTCGCCGCTGACCAGCACGGGATCCTCCGCCAGCTGGTACACGTTGAACTCGCCGAGGAGCCGGTTCGCCTCCGACGACGGGGCCTCGACCCGCGCGTCCGGCAACCCGAACGCGTGCATGCCGCAGGATCGCGCCCCACCGTGGTCCTGCAGCACCACGACGGCGCAGCGGTAGAGCGACCACGGGTCGCCGCCCTCGAGCGCCCGGATCCAGCTCGCGACGGGCCAGCCCAGCTTCGACTGCTCGAGCCGCACCCCCAGCGCTCCGGCGTCGCCCAGCGCGGCGATCAGCGCCGCCACCTGTCCCGCCGCCGCGCCGAGGTACACCGGCAGATCCAGCACCAGGGCGCTGCCGGCCGCGGCGACAGCGGACTGTTCCTCCGCCGGCATCGTGCCGAGAGCGAACGCCTGCCCGAACGATCCGTCGTTCTCCACCCACTCCGTCAGCGCGCGGAAGCCGAGGTCCGGCGACGTGAGCGACTCACCGTCCAGCGTCAGGCCGGAACGTCCGAGCGCGTCCTGCCACTGCGCCGCCGTCGCCGCGGTCCCCGGGACGAAGAGCCGCACACCGTACACGTGATCTTCAGCCATGCAGCGGAGGGTAGCGTCACCCGGCGCTCACCAGGTGCCGGTCGGGGCACATGCACATGCATCTGAACCGGTACGGTGCTCGCGTGACGACGCCGCCCTCTCCCTCCGGGCCGAACCCGGACGTACCCCCGTGGGGCGCACCTGCCCCCGCCCCGGGCATGCCGACCTCCGGCATTCCCACCTCCGGCATGCCCGCGTACGGGCCGCCGACCTCCGGGATGCCGGCGTACGGGCCGCCGACTTCTGGCGTGCCCGCGTTCGGACCGCCCACCTCTGGGATGCCCGCGTTCGGGCCGCCCACCTCTGGGATGCCCGCATTCGGACCGCCCACCTCTGGGATGCCGGCGTACGGGCCGCCGGACGGGTCCGGGATGCCGCCCGCAGGGCCGCCCGCCTGGAACGCGCCGGCTACCGGTGCCGTCATCGGCGGTCCGGGCACAGGGTGGCCGAGCGGTGCTCGGCCCGCGTCCACGGGCTCGAGGAACAAGGTGATCGTCGGCGTCGTCGCCGTCGTGCTCCTGCTGGTGTGCGGGGTCAGCGGGGTCGCGGCCTTCGTCGGCGGTGACCCGGAGCAGAAGCGGACGTCCTCGGGTGCGGCCGGCGGCGCGTCGGCGAGCCCGACGCCGAGCAAGGCACCGGAGCCGGTGACCGCCACCGCGTACCAGAACCTGCTGACCGAGGCCGACGCGCTGATGGGGCCGGCGTGGCAGAAGGTCGCCGCGGCGAAGAACCAGGCGGCGATGGTCGAGGCCGTCCAGGCGCTGTCCGAGGCGGTCAAGGCGAGCGGGCCCCGGTTCGCGTACCTGACCCCGCCGAAGGAGGCGGCCGCCGGGCACGAGCAGCTCAAGCGGGCGTTCGACTCGTTGAGCAGCGACGCCGGCGCGCTGGCCGGGTCCGCGAAGTCGGGCGAGATCTGCGCCGCTGCCTCCGCGGTCGCCCAGGTGACCAGCTCGCAGGCGGCGACCTACCTCCGGGAGGCGGCCAAGGCCTTCGGGTCCGCCTTCACGTTCGGCGCGTGGCTGCCGGCGCCGGTCGCCCAGCAGACCCGCACGCTGGGCAACGGCACCATGGTGAAGAAGGGGACCCTCAACGGTTCCGGCGAGTTCACGATCAACAACAGCGGCAGCGGTACCGACGTCGTCGTGAGCCTCGTCCCGAACGGCTCCAAGGTCGCGGCCTGGACGGTCTACGTCTCGGCCGGCAAGACGTTCAAGGTCAAGCGGGTCAAGGACGGCAACTACCAGGTCTTCATGGCCACCGGCGTCGACTGGGACGCGGGCGCCGCCGGGTTCACCCGCTCCTGCGAGTTCGAGAAGTTCGCGGACATCTTCGAGTTCAAGACCACGAGCCGGCAGTACACCACCTGGGAGATCACGCTCAAGGCCAGCGTCGGCGGCAACGCCGACACCGACTCGGTCGACCCCGGCGACTTCCCGCAGTGATCCGGTTCCGGCGGTGGGGGGGGGGGGGGGGGGCGTCGCCGGAGCGGGGGGGGTGGGGAAGGTGTCGGGTGAGAAAAACACATGTGGGTTCCCACAAGGGGTGACCACGCTCCTACT
>NZ_JBVJIJ010000003.1:123007-160388 GCF_055586325.1 Dactylosporangium sp. NPDC051087
CCCGAAAGAAGATCTGAAAACACACCCCCCACCCCCCCCCCCCCCCCCCCCCCCCCCCCCCCCTTCCCCCCTCCCCCCCTCCCCCCCCCCCCCCCCCCCCCCTCCCCCGCCACGGAACTGCGGTCGCCGGTGCCGATCAGCAAACCCGCGTGCGCGCCCCCCGCCGCGGCACTACCGTTCCCGCGTGGCATCGAACCTCGGTCTCGCCGTCGACGGGCGCGACGACTTCCAACGCTTCGTCGCCGACGCGCTGCGCACCGCTGACGTGCTGGGGCGCAGCGGTGACCTGACCGTCCACCGGTGGCAGGACCCGAGCGGGGCGCGTGTCGTCGTCGCCACCAGCGGCCGGCAGATCGTGGAGTTCCTGCCGTGCTACGCCGGCGCGCCCGGCCCGCTGCTCGCCAACGTCCACAACGCCAACGACGAGGTCACGATCGCCGACGTGGTCGACACCGACGGCGAGAAGATCGGGATGTTCGCCGCGGAGTTCGAGCAGCGGCGGCTCCTGCCACAGGCACCGTCGGGCGGCCTGGCGGCGGTCGTCGCGTTGGGCGTCGACGTGTCCGTCCACGCCGACGCCGACGCGTTCGCGGCGTCCGACGACAGCCTGCTGAGCCCGCGGTCCTCCGGCGAACCGGACGAGCCGCCCGCACACTACGTCGAGCGGGGCTGGCAGTGGCCGCCGCGCATGGCGGCGAACTCGTTCCTCTCCTACGGCGTCTTCGGCGCCCCCGAGCACGCGGAGGCGCACGCCCGCCTGAACGGCACCGTCCTGCACGCGGCCCGCAAGACCGTGGCGGCGACCGGGCAGCAGTTCGTCGCCGCCCGCGTGGACTGCGGCGTGTTCGAGACCGACGTGTGCCTGCCCGTGGGCGCCGGCACGGCCGACCCGGCCCCCGGCAACGTCATCGCCGGGACGGTCTTCCTCGTCGCTTCACTGCCGCAGGTGCCGCCCCAGCCCAAGCGCGGCTTCCTGCCCTGGAAGCGCTGACACGGGAGCCGCGGTCAGCCGCCGGCGGGCGCCGGCCCGTCGACGTTGACGGTGACCGGGCCGGTGCCCGACCGGGTGACGACCTCCTGCGCGGGGTCGACCCCAGGTTGCTCTCCCGGTGCACGACGTGCCTGGGAATGTGGACGAAGTCGCCGGGGCCCGCGTCGACGGCCTGGGCGCCGCCGGGGCCGAACTCGATGCGGACGGTGCCGTCCACGACGTACACCGACGTGTCGTGCTCGCCGTGATGATGCCATCCGGATGTCGCGCCGGGCGCGGAGCGCACCAGGCCGGACCACAGGCCGTTGACGGCGATGGCCTGCTCGCGGGTCTTTCCCGGCGTCGGGTCGTCGACCCGGCGGTCCTCGGGACGGATGCGGGTGACCTCGTCAGGCTCGCTCATGCGGCACTCCTCGGCAGGCGGTGACCTGATGAACGCTACGCCGCCCGCGCGCCCGGTGTCCGGCCGCCGTGACCGTCGAGCCGATCGACGGCGGCACCGGCTCGCGGGTGACCTTCACCCTCGACTCCGAAGGCCACGGCCGCGGCGCCGCCCTGGTCCCGGTCGTGCGCCGCCAGGCGGGCTGTCCGTCAGCGGTAGCCGTGGCGCTGGGCGGGTTTCTGGGGCGGGTGCTGTCCGCCGGCAACGTGCCGGTGGGCACGTGTTTCCAGGTCGCGCCGGGCGTGGTGGTGACGGCGTGGCGCGTCCTGGCCGAGGTGGGGTCCGGTGAGGTGGGCGCCGCCGTGCTGGTGGACGCGCTGGGTCTCGAGCCGGCAGCGGAGGTGGCGACCGGGCGGGTGCTGCGGGTCGACCCCGTCCACGATCTCGCGGTGGTGGCGCTGGCCGAGGGGGTGCTGCCAGGGGTGGTGGCCGGGTTCGCGCCGACCGGTGAGCAGGCGTTGTCGACGCCGGTGACGGTCGCGGGCGTGGCCGAGGGGCCCGGGTTCGTGGAGGCGTCCGGTCTGCTGGAGGGCAGCGGTACCCGCGACGGCGTCGTGGTCGGCAGGGTGGAGTCGAAGGCGGTCACCACGGGGATGCGCGGTGCCCCGGTGCTGCGGCGCTCCGACGGCCTGGTCGTGGGGGTGGTGTCGGGCCGGCACCACAGCGTCGACGGCCGGCTGCGGGACTCGGTGTGGGTGGTCCGCGTCGAGGACCTGCTGCTGGTGCTGGACGGCGTCGCCGATCCGCTGGTGCGTCGGTCGCCGGTCGGCGCCGCGGTGGACGTGACGGTCACGGTGGACGCGGCGTCGGTGACCGTGTCGGGGCAGGGTCGGCAGGCGGTGACGGTGCCGCACCAGGGGGTGGTGCCGGGTCTGCGGGTGTCGCTGGACGCGTTCCACCGGTCCCGTTCGGGCCTCACCGCGCACCGTGATCTGACGCCCGCGGACGGCGTCGCCGGGACCGCGGCAGCACCGGTCGTCGCGGTGGGGCGGGCGTTGACCGGGAACTTCCTCGCCGGTGCCGCCGGGGAGCTGTTCAAGGACCTGGTGGGGACGGCGCGGGCGGCGCACCGGCCGACGCGGGTCGGGTTGCGGGTGGTGCCGGGGCTGGCGGCGCTGCCGTGGGAGACGATGGTGTCGCCGGGCTCCGGCCGGCCGCTGGGGATCGACCCGCAGGTGCGCGCGTTCCGCCAGGCCCGTTCGGCGGCGGTCGCGCTGCCGGGTCCGCTGCGGATCGTGGTGGCGATCGCGTCGCCCCTGACCGGCGGCGGCGTGGTCCTCGACTACGAGCAGGAGCTCCGCAACGTCCTGTCGGCGGTGCGGGCCGCCCGGGCCCACGACGCGGACGTGCGGGTGGTGCACTTCGCGACCACGGCCGCGATCCGGGCCGCCCTTGCCGGCGCTCCGGCGCACGTACTGCACCTGTCCGGCCACGGCCTGCCGGGTCTGCTGGTCCTGGAGGACGAGGACGGCGCGGCCCGGCGGGTGACCGCCGACCAGTTCCTGGACGAGGCGGTCCCGCCAGGTGCGGTCCCGCCCGTGTTCGCGCTCGCCGCGTGCCACACGGCCCGGCACGCCACCGCGGGCGGCGGTTCGTTCGCCGAAGGGCTCCTGGCCCGCGGTGCCGGCGTGGTGATCGCGACCGAGACGTCGATCAGCGACAGGTACGCCACGCGGGTCTTCGCCCGGGTGTACGGCACCCTCGCCGCCGACCCCTCGGCCGATGTCGTGGCCGCTGTCGCCGAGGCGCGTGCTGCCGTACAGGCGGAGCTGGAACGATCGGCGGACGACCGGGACCGCCGGCTCGCCGCGTTCCAGGAATGGTCGACCGTGTCGGTGTACGCGCCGTCGGGCTCGGTGCCCGTCATCGACCCGTGCGCCCCGCCCGCGGCGGTTCCCGGTGCGCGGCCCGGCGCCGGGATCCTGCGGCGCGAGGTCGGCGAGGCGGTCGGCCGCCGCCGCGAGCAACGCGAGTGGCCCGCGGCGCTGCTCGGCGGCCGGACCGCCGGGATCGTCGTGCACGGTCTCGGCGGGGTCGGCAAGACCACCCTGGCCGGCGAGCTGGTCACCCGGATCCTGGAACGCGAACCGGACCGGGTCGTCGTGGCGGTCACCGGCCCGGTCACCGGCGAGCAGCTCCTCGCCGACGTCGCCGCGCAGGTCAACGACCGCCTCCACGAGCGCGGCACCCGCTCCCGGGCCGCGCCGCCGGAGCGGGTGCTGCGGCTGCTGGCCCGCGTCGCCGACCCCGGGCGGAGCCTCGCCGACCGCACCACCGCCCTGCACGCCCTGCTGGCGGACCTGCCGGTGCTGATCGTCCTGGACAACTTCGAGGACAACCTGGTCGCGCTCGGCATCCAGCCCGTGGTGCCGGCGCTGGCATGGCTGCTGGCGGCACTGGTCACCAGGCCCGGCCGCGGCCGCCTGCTGATCACCTGCCGGTACCGCTTCACGCTGCCGGGCAGCGCCCACCGCGCCCTGTCGTTCCACCACCTTGGCCCGCTGTCGTTCGCCGAGACGATGAAGCTCGCCTGGGCGCTGCCGCACCTGGACCGGATGGCCGGCGACGACCTGGAGCGGGTGTGGCGGGCGGTCGGCGGGCATCCGCGCTGCCTGGAGTACGTGGACGCGCTGCTGGCCGGGGGCGCCGCCCGCTACACCGACGTGACCCTGCGGCTCGCGACGGCGGTCGAGCACCAGCTGCGCACCGCGACGGCCGCCGAGGTCGGCGATCCTGACATCGACACGTACTTCGGCGCGCACGCCACCCTGGACGACGCGATCGCCGAGGTCGCCACCCTCGCCGCCGACGACATCCTGCTCGACCGGCTCCTGGAGGGGCTCGCCCCCGTCCCGGCGGCCGTCCGGCTGCTGACCGGCGCCGGCGTGTACCGGGTGCCCGTCGACCGCGTCGCCCTGGCGTACCAGCTCGGCGACCTCGACCCGGCCGTCGACCCGACCGGTCACATCGCCGACGTCGACCGGCGGATCGGCGAGGTGCTGGCCGGTGCCGGGCTGCGACCGGACCAGGTCGCGGCGGCCGGGCCGGCGGTGCGCGAGCAGATCGGCGCGCTGCTGCGGCGACGCCTGCCGCGGCCGCAGGTCACCGCCGACCCTCAGCTGGACCGGGCAGTCACCGCCTGCGTGGACAGTGGTCTGCTCACGCCGGGCCGCCGGCCGGACGGAGCTGCGACCTGCTTCGTGCACCGGTGGACCGCCACCGCACTGTCCGCCCGCGCCGTGCGTGACGGCGGCACGGCCGGCCTCGTCGACGCGCACCTGAGAGCCGCCGCGTACTGGCGGTGGCGGGTCGCGTTCTGGCCCCAGCCCCCGTCCGCCGACGCCGACGACCTCCGCGAAGCACACCATCACCTCACCGCCGCCCACGCCCTCGACCCCGGCATCGACCCCGGTGACCTGGCAGATCTCTGCAACCAGCTGCAGTTCGTCCTGGCGGACCTGGGCCGGCGGCACGAAGCGGCCACGTACTCCGAGGCCAACCTCCAGATCCGGCGGCTCCTCCACGACACCGCCGCCGCCACGCAACACGCCATCGGTCTCGCCGGCGCTTTGACCAACTACGGCTTCCGGCTGTCGGAACTGGGACGGCGGGACGACGCGTTGGCCGCCACGCTCGAAGCCGTCGAGGTGTTCCGCCGGCTGGCCGAGGCGGATCCGGTCGCCTTCGAGCCCGCCCTCGCCCTGGTGATGAACAACCTGGGCGTCGACCTGTCGGATCTCGGCCGGCGGGAGGAGGCGTTGACGGCGACAGCCGAGGCGGCCGGCGTCCGGCGGCGGCTGGCCGCGGCGAGACCGGCCGAGATCGAGCCCGACCTTGCCCTGTCGTTGAACAACCTCGGCAATCACCTGTCGAATCTCGGCCGGCGGGAGGAGGCGCTGGCGGCCAGCGCCGAGGCGGCCGACATCCGGCGACGGCTGGCCGCGGCGAGACCGGCCGAGTTCGAACGTCACCTCGCGTCTTCGCTGAACAATCTCGGCAACCATTTGTCGGACCTCGGGCGGCGAGGCGATGCGCTGGCGGCCACCGCCGAAGCGGTCGACGTGTACCGCCGGTTGGCCGCTGCGAACCCCGGCATGTTCGAGCCCGATCTTGGCATGTCGTTGAACAACATCGGGGTCAGGCTGTCGGAGATGGGGCGCCGGGATGAGGCGCTGGCGGCCGGTGCCGATGCGGTCGGCGTGTACCGCCGGTTGGCCGCGGCGAACCCCGGCGCCTTCGGGCCCGACCTGGCCCAGTCGCTGAACAACCTCGGCAACCGGCTGTCGGAGGTGGGCCGCTGGGAGGAGGCGCTGGCCGCCGCCGTTGAAGCCGTCGAGATGCGCCGCCGGTTGGTCGCAGTGAACCCGGCCGCCTTCGAGCCCGACCTGGCCCAGTCGCTGAACAACCTCGGCAACCGGCTGTCGGACATGGGGCGCCCGGAGGAGGCGCTTGCCGCGGCGGTCGAAGCCGTGGAGGTGCGCCGCCGGTTGGTCGCGGTGAATCCGGCCGCGTTCGAGTCCGGCCTCGCCGCGTCGTTGAACAACCTCGGCAGTCGGCTGGTGGAGGTGGGGCGCCCGGAGGAGGCGCTTGCCGCGGCGGTCGAAGCCGTGGAGGTGCGCCGCCGGTTGGTCGCGGTGAATCCGGCCGCGTTCGAGTCCGGCCTCGCCGCGTCGTTGAACAACCTCGGTGGTCGGCTGGCGGACATGGGGCGCGAGGAAGAGGCGTTGACCGCCTCGACCGAGTCCGTGGCGGTGTATCGCAGGCTGGCAGCGGTGAATCCGGCCGCGTTCGAGCCCGGCCTCGCCACGTCGTTGACGAATCTTGCAACGCTCCTGGAGAAGTCCGGCCCGGATGACGCGGCGGCGGCCGTCACGGAAGCGCGGCGGATCAGGGAGCGGCACGCTACCCGTTCAGCCGCGGCCGCGGACGAGGGGTAGGAAGACCTCGTCGACGATCTCGACCAGGATCTCGTCGGCGACCGAGGGGATGCCGCGCATCGCGTACTCGGCGCGCAGCAGCATCATCGGGGTCGTCGCGACGCGCAGGTGCACGGCCGCCGGCGGGGCCTCGGCACGGGCCGCGGCGCGGGACAGCATCGACAGCCAGGCGCGGTCCATGGCGTCCGCACCGGAACGTTCGCGCATGAGGGTGAGCAGCGCCGGGTCGTCGGCGGCGGCCGCGAGCAGGTCGCGCAGGATCGCGCCGTGCGGGGACGACCAGGTCTCGTTCGCCGCCCGCAGCATCGCCAGGGCGTCGCCGCGCAGGGTGCCCGTGTCGGGTTGCGGCAGCACGGCGTCGGAGAGGTGGCGGTACGCCGCGATGCCCAGCGCGGCCCGGTGCGGCCACCGGCGGTAGATGGCGTTCTTGTTGGTGCCGGCGCGGGCGGCGACCCGGTCCATCGTCATCCCCGCGTAGCCGGACGTGCGCAGTTCCTCGGCCGCCGCCGAGAGGATCGCCCGCTCCAGCTCCGAACCCCGGCGCCGTGTCGTCATGGCTTGCAGGGTACTCGACGTACCCTATAAGGTACGCGAAGTACCTTACGAAGGAGTGCCATGCGCGTGTTCGGCATGAACTACGACACCGGCTTCGTCAGCGCCGGCTCCACGACCCACGAGCCGTGGGACCCGCGGACCGTGCGGCGCGACCTGCGCGTCATCCGCGACGAGCTGCGCTGCGACGCGGTGCGCATCACCGGCGGCGTGCAGGACCGGCTCGAGCTGGCCGCGCGGCACGCCGCCGAGCTCGGCCTCGAGGTCTGGTACTGTCCGTTCACCAACGGCCTCGACCGCGCCGGGCTGATGGCGTTCGTCCTCGACGGCGCCGAGCGGGCCGAACGGATCCGGCGGAGCGGGGCGCGGGTCGTCTACGTCACCGGATCCGAGATCGCCATGTTCACCGACGGGTTCCTGCCGGGCCGCGACCTCACCGAGCGCATGGCCCTGTTCACCGATCCGATGCGCCTGCGCGAAGCGGTCCCCAGGGCACGCGACGCCGTGCGCGACTTCCTCGCCGAGGCCGTGCCCGCGGTGCGGCAGCGGTTCGGCGGCCCCGTCGCGTACGCCTCGATCCCCCTGGAATCCGTCGACTGGACGGCGTTCGACATCATCGCGAGCGACGCCGGCTACCGCGACGCCACCAACGCCGCGGCGTTCCCGCAGACCCTGGCGGCCGCGACAGGACAGGGCAAGCCGTACGCCGCGACCGAGTTCGGCTGCTGCACGTTCCGCGGCGCGGGCGAGGTCGCGGGCTCGGCCGAACCGGTGACGTACGACCACGCGACCGGACACGCCGAGCGGCTGACCCCCGGCCTGGAACGCGACGAGGAGGGCCAGGCCCGCTACATCCTCGACCTGCTGCGCGACTACGAGGCCGGCGGAGTGGACGCGGCGTTCGTGTACACCTTCGCGAACCGGCACCTGCCCACCACCGACGACCCCGACCGCGACTTCGACCTCGTCGCGCGCGGGATCGTCCGGGTGCTGCCGGACGGCTCGTGGACACCGAAGGCCGCGTTCCACGCCCTCGCCGAATACGGCCGCACCCGCGCCGACCAGCCCGGCAAGCCCGAGCGGGCCGAATAGCCGGGGCGGCAACGGGCCCTGCTGCTCGCAAGGCCCTCCATGCCACATCGGCGGTGGCATCATGGTCGCGATGGAGCTACCCGCACGGCTGGCGGCGTTGAGCGGCACCGACGAGCCCGCCGTCGCCGACGCCTATGTGGACGTGTGGCGGCGGGCCTTCGCAGGCGGCGCGCTCACCGCCGAAACCGCTCCCGTCGTCCGTCATCTCCTGGCCGCCGTGCACGACCCGGCCTTCGGCGCCGGCGACGACACCATCCGCACCGGCATGGTGTTCCTGCTCCGCGAGATCGCCCGGGTCGCCCCCGCCGCCGACCTGCTCCCCGAGATCTTCGCCGCCCTGTGGCCCGTCCCCGCGGCCTGGCCGCTGAGCACCCGGGCCACGGCGGCGTCCGCGGCGGCGATGCTCGTGCGGCATCCTGCCCTCGCCACCCACCGCGACGACGTCATCGCGTATCACGTGTCCGCCGCCCGGTCGGCCGAGGACCGGCTCGTGTGCGCCAGTCATGTCGTCGACCTCGGCGAGCTCGGCGTCGCGCCCCGGGACTGGCTCGACGACCCGCGGCCGGGCGTGCGGATCTGCGCCGCCCTCGCCCCGGCCCTCGCCACCGACGAGATCGCCGTCGAGCTGCTCGTACGGGCCGCCGAACACCCTCGCGCGTTCGACCACGCATTCGAGGAGCCCTTCTGCGCGCCCCAGTACCGACTGATGTTCATGTCGCAGTTCAACATGGCGTCGCACACGAAGCTCATCACCGCCGTGTGCGAGCGGGTCTCGTCGTTCCCGCGGCTGCTGCCGGCCGCGCTGGCCGCCGCCGACCTTCGCGACGGGTCGGTCGGCCCGTACCTGCGGGTCGCGTTCCCCGCCGGCCTGCCGCCACCCGCGACGGCGACACGCGAGCAGGCCGCATTCGCGGAGGCGCTCGCGGACCGTGACGGCATGTGGGGCCTCGGCTCGCGCCCCATGTTCGCCGCCGCGGGCCTCCCGCACGACCGCGCCCTCTGGCGGGACGTGCGCGGCCCGGGTCGCCGTGGCGAGTACTCCGCTTCGACGATCGCGGTCTTCGAGCTCACCCGCTGCGCCCGCCTGATGCCGCGGCTGTGGATCGGTCTGGAGCGCACGGATCCCGGCCTGCCCGGCGCGCTCGTCGACGCCATCCGCCGCGACGGGCTGGACGTCGACGTCGAGGCTCCGCTGCGCTTCACGGTAACGGGATCCGGCGCCCTCGATCCCGACTTCGTCACCGGCGCGATGCCTCGCCGCACCCAGCTCCACGCGATGCGCCTGGCCGCCGCGTTCAGCCTGCGGGTCACCGTCCACGAGTGGGCCGGCGGCACCGCGTACCGCCAGCAGTTCGTCGACGGCGCCCCGCTCTGCGCCCGCGAGGACCTCGGCGCCGGCGACCGCGACGACGGCTTCCGCATCACGTTCGAACTCGACCGCGAGTGGCTCGCGGCGGACTGACCCGGGCCGGACGTGAAGCATCCCGCCGTGGACGGTGTCTACGGCACGGGAGGCGTCGCCGCGGGGTGGTGGCTGGACGCCGGCGTGACCGCTGAGGTGGTGAGCCAGCGGACGAGGAGGCCGCCGCCGACGCCGATGCCGAGGACGATCGGCACCGAGTACATCCAGCCGGGGAACATGCCGACGTCGGTGAGCGGGGCGACGAGGCCCGCGCCGACGCCGCCGGTGACCGCGAGCGCCACCACGACGGGCAGCTCGCGCCAGTGGCGGCGGCGGGCGGCGGTGACCAGGCCGGTCACCAGGATGGCGATGGCCGTGGCGGCGCCGACCGGCACGGCCAGGACGGCGACCGGCGGGCCGCCGATGCGGGCCGGTGGGTTGTAGAAGCAGCAGCCCTCGCCGGAGTCCGGGATGCCGCGGCGCTCCCAGTGGCCGTGCACGTCGCGGTACAGCAGGCCGTCGCGGCCGTTGGCGACGAAGAGCACGTGGCCGCCCGGCACGGCGTGCACGACGAGGGACCGCGACGCCAGGTGCAGCGCCGGGTCGCCGAGGTCCGGATATTCGCCGCTGAGGCCGGTGTACGAGGCGCCGCCCACCTCCCACGCCGGGGTGAACGTGGTGCCGCCGTCACGGCTCTGCTCGACGCGGAGCGCATCGCCGGCGACCCGGTAGCAGACGTCGCCCTGGCAGTGCCGGGACTGTGGCGTACCGCGGCCGCCGCTGCCGCCGTCGAGGCGTTCGACGACCTCGCCGGTGTCGTCGACGCGCCATGCGGTGGCGCTGTCCCGGCGGATGGTCTCGACGACGACGGTGCCCGGCCGGTCGCCCTCGACGACCGCCGTCACCTCACCGGTGGACAACGCCGACATCGCCAGGCCGCGCGTGCACGCCCACAGCACCACGCACACCACGCCGCCGACGAGCACGACGATCAGAACCTGCCCCCGCCTGTTCATCGGCCCAGGATCCCAGCCATCGACAACGGTCAGGCCACGCGGAGGACACGACCCGGCGGTCAGCCGGGGTACCGTGCCCGATGTGCCTCTCGTCATCCGCCCGCGCCTGCGGAAGCTGTTGCCGGTGCTGCTCGGGGCGCTCGGGTTCGTGGCCGTGGGCGGGTATCTGCTCGCGACCGGCCACGTCCTGGAGGGGCTGCTGTCGATCGGCTTCTTCGGCGGCGGCGCGGCCCTGGTGGTCGGCCGCGCGGCCCGGCACGGCAGGTCGCAGCTGACGCTCGCCCCCGACGGCCTGCATCTGAGCACCGGCGGCGTCATCGCCTGGACCGACATCGAGGCGGTGACGCACACGACGGCCTCCGGCGGGATGGTGGGCCTCCGCCTGCGGTCGCCGGAGCGCTTCCTGTCCACCGTCCCGCCGCACACCAACCGGGCGATGCGCCGCTTCATGCTGCCGTTCGCCGCGGTCCTCGGCGTCCTCGGGGCGAGTTCGCTGCTGCGGTACGCCCGCACCGTGCGCACCTACGCGGACGAGCTGCGCTGGAACCGGGACACCTTCGGCTGGGACGTCGCGTTCGCCGACGCCTGGCTCGACCGCCCCGGCGCCGACTTCGCCGCGCTCCTGGAACACCACCGCCGAGGCCTCGACGGCGCCGGGCCGCGGTAGGGCGTCAGCGAAGGGCGGCCGGCGTGGTGGTGCAGGCCCAGTCCTCCTGGGCGGGCGGCGAATAGGCGGAGACGCCGGCGGCGTTCGACGCGCGGACCTTGAAGCACATGTAGGTCCCCGGCGTCAGGCCGTCCCAGGTGAGCGACGTCGCGTTGGCGCCGGTGGTGCGGGACGTCGCGCCGTTGATGACGGTGAAGCCGGTCTCGTTGCCCGAGTTGTCGGTCCACTGCAGGCGGATGGCGGTCGGGCCGGTCGGTGTCGCCGACAGCCCGGTCGGCGCGGCGGGGCCGGAGCCGGCGAGGCTGGTGGCGCAGACCCAGTCACCCTGCGCGGCCGGGTGGTAGGCGGACGGCCCGGTCGCGTTGAACGAGCGGACCTTGAAGCACATGCGGGTGTCCGGTGCCAGGCCGTCCCAGTTGAGGCTGGTCGCGTTGGCGCCGGTGGTGCGGGACGTCGCGCCGTTGAGGACGCTGAAGCCGGTCTCGTTGCCCGAGTTGTCGGCCCACTGCAGGCGGATCGTCGTGGCGCTGACCGGGGTCGCGGTCAGGTTGCCGGGCGCCGCCGGTACACCTGCCGCGGCGGACGTCGCCGGACCGGCGGTGGTGCCGGGAGCCGCCGACGCCGGGCCGGCAGCGCGTGAGGCCGTCGTCGAAGGGCTCGGCAGCGGGACATCGGTGAGCCCGGCGGCCGCGGCCGGGTCCGTCTCGCCGGTGCCTGCGCCGGTGCCGGCGGCGGAGGGCGTGCCGGGGTCGCGGCCGCCGAACACGAGGAACGCCGCGACGACGGCGACGACCGCGAGCACCGCGACGAACCCGGCCAGCACCAGCGGCGGTCGGCGGGTCAGCACCGGGGTCACGGGGACGGTCGGCTCCGCGGCCATCGCCTGGCGCGCCGCGGCCGCGAGGGCGGCGCCGGTGGGCCAGCGGTCCGCCGGGTCCTTCTCCAGCGCCCGTACGACCACATCCCGGACGGCAAGGGGCACATCGGACGGTAACGGGGGTGGTGCGTCGTGGGCGTGCCGGAGCGCGATCTGCAGCATGCTCTCGCCGGTGAACGGCAGGTCACCCGCGAGGCACCGGTACGCGACGACGCCCAGGGAGTAGATGTCGGACTGGGCGGTCGCCTGCTCGCCGCCGGCCCGCTCCGGCGCGATGTACGACGCGGTGCCCATCAGCAGCCCCATCGACGTCTCGTGGGTGCTGGCGGAGGACCGCGCGATGCCGAAGTCGGTGAGGACGGTGCTGCCGTCGGGGCGCAGCAGCAGGTTGGCGGGCTTGACGTCGCGGTGCGTCACGCCCTTCTCGTGCGCCGCGTGCAGCGCCTCCGCGGCCTCCGCGACCAGGCGCATCGTCGCCTCCGCGGTCAGCTTCCGGTCGCCGCGGTCGAGGGTGCGGGCGAGCGACTCGCCGTCGATGTACTTCATCACCAGGTACACGCCGGCGACCGGGTCGTCACCGAAGTCGTAGACGTCGACGACCCCGGGGTGGCTGATCGTCGCCATGGTGCGCGCCTCGGCCCGGAACCGCTCGATGAACGACGGCTCGCCCGCGGGCGCGCGGAGCAGCTTGATCGCGACGGTCCGGCCCAGCACCCGGTCGTGGCCCTGCCACACGTCACCCATGCCGCCGCTGGCGATATGCTGCCCGACCTCGTACCGCCCGGCCAGAACCGTTCCCGCGCCGATCACCGGGTCTCCCTCCGCAGGCCATGACCGACCTGGACACGAGGACAGCCGGACAGCGGGATTCTGCCAACACCTGGCACCGAGGACAACCGCACACGGCCGTCCGGGCGCGGAGTGTATGCCCGCCGCGCCGCGCGGGACGCCCCGCGGAGTGTGATGGTCGTCTGTGCGTACCGACACGCTGTGCATCGATGGGTGCACAGCGGATGATCACGGTATGGCGATACGGTCCCGGGCGACGAGGGTCGCCGGCGCGATGCTCATCCTGCCCCTGCTGCTCGGTTGCGGCTGCTGCGAGGGGCCCGCCGTGGTCCTGGACTCGATCTTCGGCGGGGACCGGGACACGTTCACGGATCAGGACGTGATCGGTGACTGGTCCAGCGACTGCGGTGGCTCGGTCAGCATCCGCGGCGACGGTACCGCCACCGTCAAGGACCTGCCGATCCGCGAGGAGCACGTCAAGGGCTCCGCCGACGACGTCGAGGTGACGACGGGCGGGGAGTTCACGTGGAAGATCTTCGCCGCGACCGCGGACACCGACCAGGAGGTCCGGTTCCAGCCGAAGGAGGGCGGCGGGGAGGAGTTCAGCGCCCACGCGGAACGCAACTGGGGCGGCTTCGAGCACCTCGAGTACTACAAGAGCAGGCCGAGCGATCCGATCTACTGCGTCCTGAGCAGGTAGCGTCAGGCGGGCTGGTCGTCGCCGGGGATGTCGGTGATGAAGCCGACCTGCGGCGGGGCCTGGTCGCGGCACACCGCGGGCAGCACCGGCTCGGAGGTCGTGCCGCCGGCGAGGCCGACGCGGAACGTGCCCGGGGCGCCGGTGCAGGACGTCGCCGTGTACGTGATGTGGGTGCTGTCCGGTGCCCAGGTGGGTGCGGTCGCGGTGCGGTCGCTGACCTGGTGCTTGCCGGCGCCGTTGGCACGCATGACCCAGACGGTGTTGTTGTGCACCCACGTGATGCGCTTGCCGTCGGGGGACAGGCTCGGCTCGGCGTTGACCTGGTCCTCGGTGAGGCGCACCTCACGGCCGCCGGTGCTGGCGTAGACGACGCCGTCGCGGGCGTAGACGTCGGTGCCGGTCGCGGCGTGCGCGGCGGACGCGCCGATCAGGCTGCTGAGCCCCGCGGCGGTGGCGAAACCGGCGAGCGCGAGCGCCTTGGTGATCGTGGTGCGGTTCATCCTTGCCCCCTGTGGTCCGTCGCTTCCGTGTGACGCTGAGACCATCGGCGCAACCGGCCGGCACCTGAACGATTCCCGCCGGCAACCTGCGTCAGGGGCTCACCCGGAAGAACTCCAGGGCCAGCCGGCTCGCCCCGGAGCCGCGGGTCGTGGCGACCCAGTCGTCGCCGAGTCCCGCGAGCCAGCTGCCGTAGCGGCCGAGGTCCTGGCCGGTGCGCACCGAATACACCGCCACGTGCGGCTTGCTCCCGGTCGCGCCCTGCACGGCGACGAGCCCGGCGGTGAGCGCGCAGTCCCAGCTCGCCGACAGCCCCGACAGCCCGCTGTCCGGCGCCTGCCAGCGCACCGCCCCAGTCCGGAAGTCCAGCAGCCTGAAGCCGCCCTCGTCGGCGGTGTCGCGCACCAGCAGCGTCGTGCCGTCGCTCTCCAGCGGCACGCCCTGCTCGTCGGACCGCCACACCGTCCGGCCCGTCGCCAGGTCGTACACCTGGACGGCGTCGTTGGAGGTCGCCGCGGCGATCTTCGTCCCGGCGCCGATCAGCACCGGTCCCTGGAACCGGTCGCCGAACGCGCGCTGGCACTCCCCGCCCCGCTCGCGGCCGCTGTAGACGGCGTCACCGGTGTCCGGCCAGGCCCGTTTCCCGGTGCCGCCGTCATACGCGGCGACGGTGACCGTGCACTCACGGTCACCGGACGGCGGGTCATGGTCGGTGGTGACGAGGAGCTCACCCGCGGCGAGCGCGAACCAGCCGCGCCCGCGCGGCACCGACGCCGCCGACGCCGCACCGGTCGCCGGGTCGACCAGGGTGAGCCCGCCCTTGCCCGGCGCGCCGGTCAGCAGCAACCGCGGACCCGCCTGCGGCGCGAACGGACCCCGCCGCCCGATCGTGTCGGTGCCGACGTTGCCGGTCGCGCCCGCGAGCCGCCACCGCTCCCGCCCGTCGCGCACGTCGCTGGCGACGAGCGTGCACACGGCGCCGCCGGCCGGGCAGTCCCCGCTGTAGACGGTGTCGGCGTAGACGACGGGCCGCCACAGCGACGGTGGCGTGCCCCACGCGGTCGAGCCGGTCGCGGCCTCGATGACGAGGACCGGCCCGGACTCCGGCTGCTGGATGACGACCCGGTCGCCGGCGACGACGGCGGTCGCCTTGTCCGGCAGCGTCCGGTGCCACACCTGGGTGCCGGTCTCCTTGTCGAGGCCCAGCAGGGTCGTCTCGCCGATGACCACGGCGGTGCCGCCGACGACGGCGACGTCCTGCGACCCGGTGTCGACCGGCACCGTCCAGAGCGGTCGCGGACCCGTCGGCTCCGGCCGCCGGGCGGGACCGCAGGCGGCGACCGCGACGACCAGCCCGATGACGCCCACGACAGACCACCGCATGGCGACCACGCTATCGACTCCGGGAGATGCCCGCAGGCCGGCCCGTCGCCCGCGAGATGCGGACGGGATCCGCACCCCTCGATGCGGATCCCGCTTTTCGCGCGCGGCGCCGTTTCATGCGGCGCCGGACGGGTCGTACACCTCTGTGCTGGTCGCGGACTGGCTGACCCCCGGTGTAACCGCCCCGCCGGGCAGGGCGCTACCCAACCGGGGCCGGCATCGAACATATTGGTGGGGTGTCCGATTTTGCGGAATCAGTACAGGCGGGGAGGTAGCGGCGGACGGCGGTCGCGACGACGACCACGGCCGTGTCGGGTGCCCCGTAGCGGCGCAGAGCCGGCTGGTCCAGAGCGGCGGTGCGGCCGGACACCGTCACCAGCTCGGTGAGCACCACCGTCACCGGGGTGTCGGACACGACGACCTGCCCGTCGGCCGGCAGGTCGGCGTCCTCGACCAGGAACGCGTTGGGGCCGAAGACGCCGGCTACGACGGCGGTCAGCTCCACCTGGACGCCGGGCGCGAGCCGGCGGGTGACCGGCGACGGCCGCACCTCGGGCGTCGGCACCGGGTCGGCGCTGCCGCCGGTGCACGCGCCGGCCAGCATCACGATCGCGAGCGCCGCCGTCAGCCGCATCGATGGCCTCCTGTCAGTGCACGCCGTCCATCATGCGCCTGATCGCGGGGATGAGCGCGGCGAGCAGCCCGCCGAAGAGCAGCGCGGCGGCGCCGAGCGCGCCGAAGTACCACGCCTCCGATTCCGCGTCGTAGTAGCGGGCGAGGACCCCGGACATCGCTGTCCCGAGCGCCACGGACAGGAAGAACAGCGCGACGGTCTGGGTGCGGAACGCCGCCGGCGCGACCTTCGTCGCCAGGGACAGCCCGACCGGCGACAGCAGCAGCTCGGCGATCGTGAAGAGCAGCAGGATCCCGGCGAGCGCGAGCAGCGGCGCGCTGCTGGGCCCGCCGCCGGCGAGCGGCAGGAACGCCAGGAACGCCAGGCCCATGACGGCGGTCCCGGCGGCGAACTTCGCCGGCGTCGACGGCTGCCGGTCGCCGAGCCGCGTCCAGAGGGCGGCGAAGGCTCCGGACAGCACGATGATGAAGACCGGGTTGATCGACTGCACCCACGAGACGGGCATCTCCCAGCCGAGGACCGTGCGGTCCAGCCGCTGGTCGGAGTAGATCGTCACGACGGTGAACTGCTGCTGGTAGAGCGACCAGAACACCGCGCTGGCCACGAACATCGGGATGAACCCGATCATGCGGCGGCGCTCGACCGGGGTGACCGCGCGGCTGGACAGGATGACCACGAAGTACGCGGCGGCCGCGCCGGCGCTGACGACCACGACGGCCGTGGCGAGCCGGGACGCCGGCAGCAGGAACGCGACCACCCCGATCGTCGCGGCGGCGGCGACCCCGACCAGGGCGGCCGCCGGACGTCTCGCGGCCGGCAGCGGGTTGGGCACCTCGCGGGCGGCGCCCGTCAGGTTCCGCCGGCCGATGGTGTACTGGACCAGCCCGGCCGCCATGCCGGCAGCGGCCAGCGCGAAGCCGTAATGGAAGCCCGCGGTCTTCTGCAGCAGGCCGGTGAGCAGCGGCCCGGCCAGCGCACCGAGGTTGACGCCCAGGTAGAACAGCGAGAACCCGGCATCGCGGCGCGGGTCGTCCTCGGCGTAGAGCGTGCCGACGAGCGAGGTCGCGTTGGCCTTGACGCCGCCGCTGCCGATCGCGATGAGCACGAGCCCCACGGCGACACCCGCCAGCCCGGGGACGGTGGCCAGCGCGATGTGCCCCGCCATGACGAGCACGGCGCTGCCGAAGAGCACCCGCTCGGCGCCGAACAGCCGGTCGGCCGTCCACGCGCCGAGGATCGTGGACAGGTAGACCGCGCCGCCGTACGCGCCGACGATGCTCGTGGCGGTCGCCTCGTCGATCCCGAGCCCACCCTCCGAGGCCCCGTAGTAGAGGTAGATCAGCAGGATGCCCTGCATGCCGTAGAACGAGAAGCGTTCCCACAGCTCGACGCCGAACAGGTTGGCGAGGACGGGCGGCTGCCCGAAGAAGGTCCGCTCCTTGCTCATACCGCCGCTCATACCGCGCGCCCTACCCCGGGCTGCCCGGCTCCAACCCGCTCCGCGCCGACTTTCGCATCGACAGCGATAAATTGGCCCCCGGTTCACTCTCGGCGGACCCGTGACCCGGAGCGCAACCCCTGCCGATGCGCGCGCGTGGGACGAGAGGTGGGCTTGGCCGATGAAGCGCCGCACGCGTAATGGCGATGCGCGCCGAGGTGATCCGCTGGACGATGTCGTTCATGGCCGAGCGAGTGATGTTCGTACAGTTGAAAACCGGTCACAACACCGACAAAGGACCCGCCTGGATCAGCCGTGTGCGCTTCAACAAGAGTTGGAAGACGGCCTACTGGCACGGCAGGACCCTCCACCGCTGGCCGGGCATGTTCGACGCCAATTTCTACGACGTCGAAACGCACGAGGAATACTGGCTCTCCGGGCCCCACCGTGACCGGGCCGACACTCGCTACAGCAACATCCGGCCCGAGATCGACGATGATGTCCGTGAGGTGTACGAAGCGTTCCTCCGCGGGGCATCCCTGCCGGGCCGGGAGCGCGGGTAGATCGGACCTGGTGCAGGGACCAGCGTCCATGAGACCACTCGCGGTGCGCTGCCATCGAGAGCTCGCGGGTCCCTATCGTGAGATCATGAGCGTGCAGAGGTTCTGGGAGCTGGTCGAAGCGGCGCGGGTTTCGACGCTGGATCCGGCGGACGCGGACTCGGTGGGGCGGCGCGCACGGGAGCTGCTCGATGCGATGCCGCTGGACGAGGTGGCCGAGCTGGCCCGCGCGGAGTGGGAGTTGCGAGCGCGCTCCTACCGGGTGGACCTGTGGGGTGCTGCCTATCTGATCAACGGCGGCTGCTCAGACGACGGGTTCGAATACTTCCGAGGCTGGCTGATGGCGCAGGGCCGGGACGTGTTCGAGCGGGCTGTGGTCGATCCGGACACCCTCGCCGACGTGCCGGCGGTGCGGGAGGGGCTGGATCTTGAGGCCGAGGACATGTTCGGGGTGGCGCACAGCGTCTACTGGAACCGGACCGGCCAGGCGCTGACGGACACGCCCAGCTACCCGCAGTTGACCGAGTTCTGGGACTTCGACGACGAACACGAGAGGCGCCGTCGACTGCCGCGCCTCGACGCCGTCCTCGACTAGTCCCTGCTCGACAGGCCGATGGGGGAGAAATGTGCGCTTTGCTCTCTGAGGCTCGTCACCTTGGGTGACGAGTCCGTCGGAAGTGGGTCACGGCCCAGGTCTGTGACACTGGTGGGTATGACGGGGACGACGCAGCCGGTGGTCGTGGCGGTCTGCCGCGACGACCAGCACCGCTTCAGCAAGTCCGAGACCGGGCGGATCACGCTGCTGGAGGGCCTCGGCGTCGAGGGTGACGCTCACGCGGGCGTCACCGTGCAGCACCGCTCCCGCGTCGCCGCCGACCCGACCCAGCCCAACCTGCGGCAGGTCCACCTGATCCCCGCCGAGCTGCACGACGAGCTGCGGGAGCAGGGCTTCGCCGTCGCCGCCGGCCAGCTGGGCGAGAACATCACCACCCGCGGCGTCGACGTCCTGGCCCTGCCGCGCGGCACGGTCCTGCGGCTCGGCCCGGACGCCGTCATCGAGGTCACCGGCCTGCGCAACCCCTGCGCCCAGATCAACGACTTCCGCCCCGGCCTGCTCAAGTCCGTCCTCGGCAAGGACGAAGAGGGCCGCCTGATCCGCAGGGCCGGCATCATGGCCGTCGTCCTGCACGGCGGCCCGGTCACCCCCGGCGACGCCATCGAGGTGTCGCTGCCTCCGCCCCCGTACGAGCCACTCGACCGCGTCTGAACGTGCCCCTGTGGGTGTTGTGCGGCGGCAGTAGGTTCGACGGGTGTCGCAGACGCATCAACTGCACGTCGACGGGGGCCGGCTCACCAAGCGGTACGTGTCGTGGTCGCGCGGGGAACACCGCCGGGAGTGGGCCGTGCTGCACCGGGTACATGCGCGACATCCCGACCTGGTGCCCGAACCGCTCGCAGCGGACCTGGACGCCGACCCACCCGCCATCGCCATGGCCCTGCTGCCCGGCACCGCACTGACCGGCGACCCGGACACCGAGCAGCAGGCCGCGCTGGCCCGATCGCTGCGCCGGCTGTGGTCGGTGCCGTGCGCGGACCTGCCCGCCCGGCGAGACCATCCCGCCGAGCTCCACGCGCTGATGAAAGCGCGCACGGCGAGCCTGGACCTGCCGGGCACGGCCGGCGAGGCCGTCCACGCCGCCCGGTCCTTCCTGGCCGGGCTCCGCCTCGGTCCCGCCGGCACCACCGTGCTGGGTCACGCCGACCCGAACCTCGCCAACTACCTGTGGGACGGGCAGCGGATCCGGATCGTCGACTTCGAGGACGCCGGCCGGTCCGACCCCGAGTTCGAACTGGCCGACCTGGTCGAACACCTCGCCGCCCGGCACGCGGACTGGACCGGGTTCCTCACCGGGTTCGACCTCGACGGCGACCGGCTGCTCGACGCCCGGCGGCTCTACGCCGTGTTCTGGCTGCACATGCTCCGTCCCGGCGGCCCCGCCGAACGCCGTAACCCACCCGGGACCCTTGACCGGCAAGCCGGACGACTCCTCGGCCTGCTCAACTGACGCACACTAGGCCGTTCGCAGCGGCGGTGGCCGCAGCACCGTGAGGATCGCCTCGCCGAGATCGTCCGGGCCGCAGTCGCCGGCGATGTCGACGTCGTAGGTCCAGCCGTCGTCTGGCTCGTCGGCCGGCCTGGGCTCCCAGCTGCCGCGGCCGAGGTCGGGCAGCCAGCGGTGGACCGAGACGGTCTCCGTCGTGGCGCGGACGCCGACGTACCTGGCCGCCCGCTGCCACGACCGGAAGGAACGGTACCGGCGCGGCGAGTGCTCCAGGTGGGGTGCCGTCGCCTCCCGCAGCGTCGGCCACGACGTCGGCCACGGCACCTCGCGGCACCTCGCCAGGGCGGCCATGGTGGCCCGGCCGACCGCGGCGGGCGCGATGTCCGGGTAGCCGTCGAGCACGTCGAGGTGCCGGTCCGCCAGCCCGGCGCCGCCGCAGGAGTGCACGGTCTGCAGCAGCAGCCGCCCGTCGATCTCGAACACCGACGCCATCCGCGCCACGGGGTGTCCGGGCACCGTCAGATGCCGAACGGTGCGGCGTAGACGATGGTGCCGGCCGGGACGCCGCTGTCGTCGCCGTCCAGGGCGAGGGCCATGAATGCCTCGTCGGGCACCTCGAACGGCGCCCGGATCCCGAACCGTGAGGCCGGCGTGAAGCCGAACCTCGGGTAGTACTCCGCGTGGCCGAGGACGACGACGGTGCGCTCGCCCATGGCCCGGGCCGCTTCGAGCGCCGCCCGGATCGCGGCCGAGCCGGCGCCCAGCCGCTGCGCCCGGGGCAGCACCGCACACGGCGCGAGCGCGAGCGCCGGCACGCCGCCGATGTGGCAGCGGGTCAGCAGCGCGTGCCCGACCGGCGTGCCGTCCTCCTCGACGGCGAGCACGGACACCCCGTCGATCCAGGCCTGCGGGTCGTCCCGCAGCGCGTCGACGAGATCGGCCTCCGCCGAGGTCGGGAACGCCCCGGCGTTGATGTCGTGCACCGCGCCGGCGTCGCCGGCGGTCTCGGCCCGTGTCTCCCACCCGCTCACGCCCGCATCGTACCGGCGCGCCCGACGCGTTCTGGCCGGTTCCGGTAGCGTCCCGCCATGCCGTCAGCTCCTGGACCGACGGTCCTCGAAGGCCGTCATGTCCGCCTGGAACCGCTTGCCGGGTCCCACGTCCCCGCCCTCTTCGCCGCGGGTGGCGGGGACGACGAGGTCTGGCGGTGGCTGAGCGCGCCGACACCGCGCACCGAACCGGAGCTGCGGGAGATCGTGGCCAGGCGGCTCGAGGACGTCGCCGGCGGGAAGCGGGTGGCGTTCGCCGTGCTGAGTCAGGCGGAGGGCACCGCGATCGGCACCACCAACCTGCACAGCTGGCACGCGGCGGACGGGCGCATCGAGATCGGCGGCACCTGGTTCGGCAGGCGGTGGTGGCGCACCGCGGCGAACACCGAGACCAAGCTCCTGACGATGTCGTACGCCTTCGAGACGCTCGGTTACGCGTCCGTCGGGTGGCGGATCAGCGCGGGCAACCTCCGCTCGCGGGAGGCGATCACCCGCATCGGTGCCACCCCTGCCGGGCAGGAGCCGGGGTCCGCCGCCGAGCCGGGCCTGCTGCGGTACACCATGTCACGGGCCGAGTGGCCCGCGGCGAAGGCGTGGCTGGCCGGGCGGCTCGCGAGCGGTCAGGTCAGCTCCCACGCGACCGGCAGGCCCGCGTCGCCGTCGGTGTAGTCGTGGGCGACGTCGAGGAGTTCGGCCATGCGGGCCTGCCAGGCGATGTTGACCGGCAGGCCGGCGAGTTCGGCGAGCAGCCGCGGGTAGTCGTCGCAGTCGATGACGTGGAAGAGGTCCAGGCCGGAGCGCCAGATCGTCCACCGGTGCGCGCCGGCCCGGTGGATCGCCTGGACGAGCTCGGCGGGGACCTCGCGGTGTGCCCGCTCGTAGGCGGTCTCGGCGCCGGGGCGGAGGCGGGTGTGCAGGGCTACGCGCATCGGGCCGGGCCTTTCACGCGGTGACGTCGAAGCGGTCGACGAGCAGGTACGTGCCGGAGCGTTTGACGCCGCGCAGGGTGTGGGTGCCCGGCGGGAGGCCGCGGGCGCTCCAGACGACCTGCTGGGTCAGGCGCGGGCCGCTCGCGGTGTCGACCGTCGCCCGCAGGGTGCCGTCGAGGTACACGTCGACGAGGCCCTGGTCGCTGTACCGTTCGGAAAGGTAGTCGATGCCGGTGCCGGTGAAGGTGTAGCTGAACGAGGCGCCGTCGGTCGTCGTGTACGAGACGTCGTCGTTGAAGTCGCCGAGACCACGGCCGGTGCTCGTCGACCAGCCGGCGGTGTACGTGGCGGCCGTGTCGTTGCGGCGGACGGTCGTGCCCGCGGCCGGGAAGAGCTGGGTGCTGGGCACCACCTGCGCGGGCGTGTTCGGGCTCGACCAGATGAGTTTCACGTAGGCCTCGCCGCCGCGTTCCGTGTGTTCGAGGCGGATGTCGTACCGGCGGCCGGCGACGAGCGTGACGCCGGCCTGGTCGACGGCCGGGCCGTGCGGGGTGGTGTTGTCCACCAGCAGTTCGCCGCCGACCCAGAGGCGCACGGTGTCGTCGGAGACGACGGTGAACGTGTAGCGCTCGGAGAACCGCGGCTCGATCGAGCCGGTCCAGCGCCCGGCGAAGTTGTCGGTGCCGATGGACGCGGCCGGTGACCCGCCGGACCGCCAGGCGTAGTTCACCGTCGGGTCGGTGCGGGTGACGAGCGGCGCGCCGCTGAAGGTCGGGTTGGGCCAGAACTCCGCCTTGAGGCCGGTCCCGCTGCCGGTCGCCGCCGGTACCGGCGCGGCGATGTCCGCCTCGATGACCGTGGCGATGCTGTTGGTGGGGCCGCCGCCCGGCAGCAGGTCGAAGCCGTCGCCGGCGGTGCGGACCGTGACGGGTGCGGCGCTGCCGAGGACGCGGGCACCGGTGATGGTGAACGGCGAGCGCTGCCGCAGGTGCAGGGTGCCGGCCCAGGCGTTGACGGTCAGGTACAGCTTGCCGCCGCTGCGGCTGACCCGGCCCCACGCGGGCTGCTCGACGAGGCCGGTGTGGCCGGCGCCGTGCACGGCCTTGCTGTTCGTCGCCATCCACGTGCCCACGCCGCGCAGCGCGTCGGCCTGCCCGGCGGTGACCGCGCCGGTGTCCGTCGGGCCGATGTTCAGCAACAGGTTGGCGCTGTTACTCGTCAGTGTCGTCAGGTCCCGAACGAGGGTGGTGGGCGACTTGAACGCCGTGTCCCAGGCCGCGTAGCCCCACGTGTTGTTGATGGTCATGCACGACTCCTGCAGCTGCGCCGCCGGGGGAGCGGCGGCGAGCTCCTGCTCCGGGGTGCCGTAGTCGCCGTCGACGGCGCGGCGCTTGCCGACCCGGTTGTTGATGACGACCTGCGGCGAGATGCCCCGCACGTAGCGCTCCAGGTCCTCGCCGTCCTGCGGGGACCACGGGTTGGTGGGGTTGGTCTCGGTCCATTCGCCGTCGAACCACAGCAGCGCCGGGTCGTAGGCGGTGACCAGCTCCTGGAGCTGGGCCTTCATCGTGGTCACGTAGCGAGGGAAATTAGCGGTGAAGTCCGGGTTGTGCCAGTCCCAGATCGAGTAGTAGAGGCCGAGCTTGATGCCCTGCGCGGTGGCGGCGGTCTTCAGCTCCCGCAGCAGGTCCCGGCCGGGGTCGAGGCTGGAATGGTCGCGCAGGTTCCAGGCGTTGGTGGCGGTGGGCCACATCGCGTAGCCGTCATGGTGTTTGCTGGTGATGACGATGTACTTCTGGCCTGCCTGCTTGGCGAGCTGCACGATCGCGGCGGCGTCGAAGGCGGCGGGGTTGAACGCGGCGGCCTTCGCCTCGTAGTCGCTCCACGGGATGCCGCACTCGCGTTTGATCCATTCCGCGCCACGGCACGAGCCGTACTGTCCCTTGTAGACCGCATACGGTCCGAAGTGGACGAACATGCCGAACCTGGCCTCGTCGAACCACCGCGTGCGCGGCGCGCTCAGCGCGTCGTCGGCGACGAGGTTGTCCCCGGGCGCGGCGGCGACCGGCGCGACCGGCGCCAGCACTCCCGCGGCCATGACGAGCAACGGGATCAGTGCCCTCAACCGCATCGTGCCGCCTCCTGACGCATTGACAGGGACCAACGAGTGCCGTCGAGTTAACATGGGATGTATCTCCCGTGTCAAGCACTTCTCGTGCCGATTCGCGCAGTGACAGGCATTCAGACATCCGATCTTTATCGGTACCTAGGTCGGTTGAGTACGACGACGGATAGCCGCCGAGGCGCGGCAGTACGATGCTGGCAGCCATGGACGAGGACGCGAGCCGACCCGCGCAGGCGGTCGCACAGCTGGTCGCCGCATGGGTGATCGGCGCGCTCGGACTGCCGGCCGCTGGCCTGCTCGTCGCCGCCGCCGTGTACATGCAGGGGGTCGGCACGCTCGTGGTCGGCGCACCCGTCGCCGCCGGCGCCCTCGGGACCCTGCTGTGGCTGACCGTCAGGCACACGGCCGCCGCGTCGACGCTCGGCGGCACGACCGCCGGACACGTGCTGTGGGCGGTGCTCGTGCTGACCTTCGGCGTCCCGCTGTGCGGCGTCGGGTGGGCGCTGACCGGGGGGACGGCCGACACCACGCCGGTCGTGCTGTGCGGCGGCTGCGCGTTCGCCCTGGTCGCCGGGGTACTGCTGCGCGGCTGGCGGGCCCGCGCCGTCGCGCCCGCGACGGTGCTCGTGCTCACCCTCGCCGGTCTCGCGACGCTGAACGGATCCGGGCCGGCGGCGCAGGAACCGCCGTACGTCGTCGCCATCCCCGGCTACCACCCGATGGACACCTCGTTCGGCGGGCACGTCGGCACCGGCGCGTTCCTCCCGGACGTCCCCGAGGTGATCCCGCCGCAGCGCTGGATCACGGTCACCGCCTACGCCCGTGGCGCCGCGATCCACGACCCCGGCCCGTGCGGCGAGACGGCGCGCGGCGGCGGCCTGCAGGGCGCCGAGTGCGCCGCCGAGCCCGACGGTCAGGTCTACCGCCGCGGCGGCGAACGGCACGGCTACCAGCTGGCCTTCGGCGAGCTGCTGGTCGTGGTCGCCGGGCCGCACGCCGTCGACCGTCAGGTGCTGCGCGACACCGCCGCGACGGTCCACCGGGCGACCCCGGCCGAGCTGACCGCGCTGAGCGCCGCGGGCAAGGAAGGCCTCTACACCGCCGAGGCGCCCGGCTACCTCACCCGCGTCCAGGGCGAGCCGCCCGGTGTCACCCTGGAGCCGGCGAACGTGCCACCGGTGCAGAACCTGGGCATCACCATGACGACCGACCGGAACGCCGACCTGTGCCGCGGCGCGTACTGCGTCACCGAACCCGGCGGGCCGGTCTTCCGCGACACCGGCGCCACCCACGGCTACGCGGTGCGCCGCGGCCTGCTCACCGTCACCGTCATGGGCGGCCGCGACGTCGGCACGGCACTGCTGCGGCAGGCGGCGCTCGACGCGCGCCCGGCGACGGGCAGCGAGCTGCCCCCGGTCACGCCGCGGGCGGAGAGCTGGCTCGACCGCCTGCTCACACGGTGACGCCGAGGGCGGTGATGCCGACCTCCCCGTGACACGGTTGCAGCGGCACCGGCTCCAGGAGGACCGGCGCCGGGTCGCCCGGCACGCGGATCTCCGCCCGGAACGGATCGGCGAACCAGGGTCCAGGGCACTCCTCGGTGTTCGCGGTGTGCAGCGGGTTCCACAGCGCGTCGAACGCGACGAACTCGCCGGGTCGCACGACGTACACCTGCGGCGGCCGCAGCTCGACCCGGCTGACCTTCTGCTCGGGCCGCGCCCGCAGGTCCGGCGCGCACTTGGTCGCCATGAACGGGTTGTCCTCGCACCCGCGCCGAACCCCGACCATCGTGAACTGCGCCCACCCGCTGAGCGTGCACACGCCGGACGACCGGTTCGTCAGCGCCACCCGGGCGGCGAACGTCCACGGCGCCGGCACCCCTTCCGAACCCTGGTTCGTGCTGCTCACCCTGAGATCCGCCGCCCTGCAGCCGCGCGTCTGCGGCGCGGCCGCGGAGGTGGTGGGAGCGCTGGTGCGCGGCGCGGTCGGGACCGGTGCGGACGGGATCGGGGCGGACGCCACGACGACCGCGGGCGGCTCCGACGCGGGCCGCGCCTCCACGACCGGCGGGTGCGACGTGTCGCAGGCGGCGACCCCCGCGACCGCCAACGCCAGCAGGACGTGCCGGATCTTCATGGCGCGCACGCTAGCCGCTCAGTGGATCACCGGCGGTCCGGGCGGGATCCGTTCACGAGCCTTTCATTCGGCGGTCGACGAGGTAGGCGATCGCCGCGTCGAGGAGGTCGGCGGTGTCGGTGAACCAGAGGGCGTCGGTGCCGGGGACGGTCAGCAGCCGGGCGTCCGGCAGGTGGGCGGCGAGGTAGCGGGCGTGGCCGGCGTCGACGTTGAGGCAGTTGCGGCGGTGCAGGACCAGCGCGGGCGCGCTGACGGCGGCGAGCAGGTCGCGCACGTCGGTGCCGGTGGCGACGGCCCGGACGGCGGTCGCGGTGGCCGGGCTGGCGGCGCGCCGGCCGATCCGGTTCCACCAGTCGCGGAAGCGGTCGTCGCCGGCGACGCTCGGCGCGGCCTGCGCCACGGTGTCCAGGCCGTGGCCGGACGGGGTCACCGAGTCGCGGATGAGGGTCTCGGTCGTCGCGCGGTCCAGCCCGAACGGGTAGTCCGCCGACCGCGTGTAGGTCGCGTAGCACTGCGCGAGCACGAGCGACCGGACCCGCGAGGGATGCCGGGCGGCGAACGCCAGGGCGACGAGCCCGGTGTCGAAGTTGGCGAACAGGTCGGCCCGCTCGGCGCCGGCGGCGTCCATGACCTGCGCGACGTCGTCGACCCACTGGTCCAGCGGGGCGCGGTGCCCCTCGAGCGGGTCGGACAGCCCGATGCCGTGCCGGTCGAAGCACAGGACGCGCGAGTGCTCGGCGAGCCGGTCCAGCGCCGCCCGCGCCCGCGGCTCGTCGAGCAGCCCGTCGATGGTGAGCATGGCGGGATTCAGGACGACGAGGTCCCCGCCGCCCCGTCCGATGCTGGTGTACGCCGTGGCGCCGCCCCCGCCTGTCGCGTAGCGGACGGCCGGGCCGCCGGAGCGTGCCGCGGCGACCGGCGGCGGCGCGGCTGCGGGGGCGCCGGCCAGGACCGCCGCCTGCGCGTCGTGCAGCGCCCCGCCGGGTGACAGGCCGACCTCGGCGAGCGCGGCCCGCGCGGCGGCCACCGCGTCCAGCGCCTCGGTCTGCCGGCCGAGCCGGTGCAGCGCGCGGATGTAGAGCACCCACAGCGGCTCGTCGAGCGGATCCGTGGCGGTCAGGCGCTCCAGCTCGCCGATCGCCCGGGCCGGTTCGTCACCGGCGACGACGCAGGCGAGGTGCTCCTGGACGAGCAGCCGCCGCTCCCGGCGCCACCCCTGGGTGAGCGCGGCCGCCGCCGTGGTGCCCGGCAGGTCGGGGTCGCCGTGCCACAGCGCCCGGGCCTCGGCGAGCACGGCGGCGGCGACGTCGGGCCGGCCGTCGGCGAGGAGGCGGCGGGCGCGTGCACGGGCGGCGGCGACGATCCCGACGTCGGTCTCGGCGACCGGCACCGCCAGCCGGTAGCCCCGGTGCCCGACCCGCTCGACCCCGGCGCCGGCCGCCCGGATCCGCGACAGGTGCGCGCGCAGCGTCTTGTCCGCCGACGCGGGCGGGTCGTCCCACAGCAGGCCGGCCAGCTCGTCCAGGGTCACGGCCGCGGGCGCGTGGACGGTGAGCACGGCCAGCAGCTCGCGGGCCTTGCGCTCCAGCCGGGGCACGGATTCGCCGGCGGGCGCGCTGACGCCCGCGGTCCCCAGCACCCGCACGATCACGGGCCTCAGCCTATGTCGTGACGACCCTGCCGCCGATGCCGGTGCGCCCGGCCGGGGTGCCGACGAGCTCGACCGTGACGCCGTCGCGGACCTGCTCCCCGAACACGTCGACGACGGCGTCGGTCACGCCGGACACGAGCCGGGCGACGATCTCGCCGGCGTCGGGCCGGTCGAACGCGGCCTCCCGGATCCCGAACGTGACGCTCGGCGCCGGCGCCGCCGCCGGCACGCCGCCGATGCCCCACCGGCCGGGCGGCAGCCCGATCAGCCGCACGACCGCGATGTCGCGGGCCCACTCCCCGTAGACGGCGACGACCGCGTCGGTCAGCCGCTCGATCAGCGCGGTCTCCCGCCCGGCCAGGTCGCGCTCCAGCACGTGAACATCGAGGTGGGGCATACGATCCTCCACGAACGTCTGATCACAAATTACCTTTGACTGCAAAGCTATTGGAGGGGCGTTCGGATGTCAACGGACGACGCGGTCAGGGAGCTGCTGCTGGTGATGCCGCGCATGGTCGGCCGGGTCAAGCGGCTGCCGGTGCCGGAGCAGCTGCGCTCCCTCGACCTGGCGCCGCGACATCTGTCGATGCTGTCGCTGCTGCTGCTCGACGGCCCGCAGACCGTCTCGCAGCTCGCCGCGGCGCTGGGCGTCGAGCCCACGACGGTGAGCCTGATCGTGAGCGACCTGAGCCGCAAAGGCATCCTGGTCCGCCGCGAGGACGACGCCGACCGCCGCCGCCGCATCATCGACATCGACCCCGGCAGCCGTCCCGCCATCACCGCCTGGCTCGCCCCGGGCGCCCACGCCTGGCGCACGGCCCTCGCCCCGCTGACCCCCACCGAGCAGCGCACCTTCGTCGACACGCTGCTCAGGTACGAGGCCGCCGTCACGCCCCCGCCGCAACCGGCATGACGGCGGCGGCGCGGTAGCCTCTGCGCCATGACGAGACGGCCGAAGGCGCCCTCCTCGGACCGGCTCCAGGGGATCCTGGTCAATGCGGCCGAGGTCCCGGAAGCGCTGCGCTCCCGGCTGGAAGCCGGCGTGCGCGCAGTGATCGGCGAGCCGCGGTGACGGCGGCGCTGCTGGACGGTCTGCGCCGGGCCGGGATGCGCGACGTCGTCGCGGTGGAGCCGGTGACGGGCGGCCTCGCCGCGCTCGCGGGCATAGCGACCCGCCGGGACGCGCCACCGGTGTTCGTCAAGGCGTTCGACGACGCGCCCGGCGACGACGTCTTCGTCGCGGAGGCCGACGGGCTGGCGGCGCTGCGCGAGCACGGCGGCGGCGTGGCGACGCCCGACGTGATCCTGGCGGCCCGGGACCTGCTCGTGCTGTCGGTGCTGCGGCCGCGGCCCGGCGACGAGCGGTTCTGGGAGCAGGTCGCGCACGGCACGGCCCGCCTGCACCTGGGCACGACGCACCCGCGGTTCGGCTGGCACCGGGACAACTGGCTGGGGCGGCGCCGGCAGGTCAACACGTGGCACGACGACGGCCACGCCTTCTTCGCGCAGCACCGGCTGCTGCGGTGGCTCACCGAGCCGCGCGTCGTGGCGGCACTCGACCCGGGCGACCGGGCGGCGCTGGAGCGGCTGTGCGACCGGCTGCCCGAGCTGCTGCCGGACCGGCCGGCCTGCCTGACGCACGGCGACTTCTGGGCGTCGAACGTCATGTCCACCACGGACGGCCGTCCCGCACTGATCGACCCGGCCGTGTCCTACACGTGGGCCGAGGTCGACCTCGCGCACATGTGGTCCGCCTCGCCGCCGCCCGAGGCGCGGCGGTTCTTCGCCGTCTACGCGGAGCTGACCTCGCTCGACACCGGCTGGCGGGACCGCATGCCGATCATCCAGCTGCGGCAGCACCTCGCCGTGGTGGCGCAGCTCGACCACGACTGGGGTGCGGCCGACCTGATCCGCGCCACCGTCAAACCGTTCCGCAGGCGGACCTGACCACATCCGGACCGCATCCCGGCCACATCCGGACCCCGCGCGGGACTGCCTAACGTCCCCGGCATGACCACGTACGACATCACGACCGCGGCGATCCGCACCCTGAAACGCCGGTTCAACGGGCAGGTGCTCGCGCCCGGCGACGACGGGTACCACGTCCACCGGCTCGGCTGGAACAGGACCGTCGACTCGCGGCCGGCGATCGTCGCCGCCGCCGAGGACGCGGCGTCGGTGCCGGCGGCGCTGCTCACCGCCCGGGAGCACGGCCTGCCGCTGGCGGTCCAGGCGACCGGCCACGGATCGGTGGTCGCCGCCGACGGCGCGCTGCTGCTGAAGACCTCCGCACTGTCCGGTGTGGACATCGACCCCGCCCGCCGGGTGGCCCGGGTCGGCCCGGGCGCGCTGTGGCAGGACGTCAACCGGGCCGCCGCGGCGTTCGGCCTGGCCGGGGTGGCGGGCCGGTGCGCGACGGTCGGCGTCACCGGGTACACGCTGGGCGGCGGCCAGGGATGGATGTCGCGGACGTTCGGGTTCGCCGCCGACAGCGTGGTCGGCGCGGACGTCGTCACCGCCGGCGGCCGTGTCGTGACCGCCACCGCGCGGCAGCACCCCGACCTGTTCTGGGCGCTGCGGGGCGGCGGCGGCAACTTCGGCATCGTCACGTCGCTGGAGTTCCGCCTGTACCCGGTGCCGCGCGTCTTCGCGGGCATGTCGCTGTACCCGGCCGACCGCGCCCTCGACACGTTCGCCGCCTACCGGGAATGGGCGCCCGGCGAGCCCGCCGGCATGAACACGGCCGTGCTGCTGATGCGCCTGCCGCCGGCGCCGTCGGTGCCCGAACGGCTCCGCGGCCGGCGGGTCCTCGCCGTCCGCGCCTTCCACCACGGCGGCGCCGAGGACGGGCGGCGGGCCCTCGCGCCGCTGCTCGACGCGGCCGGGCCGGCGCTGGTCGACGGGTTCGCGATGCGCACGTTCCCCGACGCGAGCGCCGCCACGAACGGCCCGGACGCGCCGCCGATGGCGAACCGGCAGGAGATCCAGCTGTTGCGCGAGCTGCCCGACGCGGCGCTGCACGCCATGGTCGAGGCCGGGTCCCCGGACTCGCCGCTCGCGTTCGTCGAGCTGCGGCACTGGGGCGGCGCGATGGCCGACCCGGGACCCGGCGCAGGGCCGGCCGGGCACCGCGACGTGCCGTTCTCCGTGATGGCGGTCGCGCCGTACCCGACGCCGGACCGCACCGCCGCCGACGCCGAGCTCGACCGGCTGACGGCGAGGCTGGCGCCGCACGCGACCGGCGGCTCGTTCCTCACCCTGCTCACCGACCGGACGAAGACGGCGACCGCGTTCACCGCGGAGAACCACGCCCGGCTGCGGGCCGTGAAGCGCGCCTGGGACCCCGGCAACGTCTTCCACCTCAACCACAACATCCCGCCGGCCTGACCGGCCCCGACCGAGAGGCAACGACCATGACCACCATCCTTGTCACCGGCGCCACCGGCAGCGTGGGCACGCACGTACTGCGCGAGCTGCGGACGACGGCGGCGAAGGTCCGCGCGTTCGTCCGCGATCCCGCCGGTCCCGCCCTGGACGGCGTCGGGCGCGACGTCGAGCGCTTCGCCGGCGACTTCGAGGACCCGGCGTCGCTGCGCCGCGCGCTCGACGGCGTCGACCGGGTGTACCTGACCGCCGCCGACGGGCCGCGGAAGGTCGCCCACGAGACCGCGGTGATCGACGCCGCCGCGGCGGCCGGGGTCCGGCAGATCGTGCAGCTGTCCGCGATGCACGCCGACCCGGCGTCGCCGCTGCCCGTGTTCCGCTGGCACGGCCTGGTCGAGGCGCACCTGCACCGCTGCGGCGTCCCGCCGGTCGTGCTGCGCCCGGCGTTCTTCATGACCAACCTGCTGATGGTCGCCGAAGGCGTCGCGCACACCGGCAGCCTGTACGCGCCGACGAACGGCCGCAGGGTCGCGATGATCGACCCGAGGGACGTGGCCGCCGCTGCCGCCGCCGTGCTCACCACCGACGGGCACGAGCACCGCACCTACGACCTCACCGGCCCGGCCGCCGTCACGTTCGGCGACGTCACGGCGGCGATCACCGCCGTCACCGGCCGCCCGGTCGGCTCGGTCGACCTGACGCAGGAGCAGGCGCGGCCCAGGTTCGCCGGTGCCGGCCTGCCGGACTGGCTCGCCGAACACCTCGCCGGCGTCTTCGGCTACATCCGCGCCGACCGGTTCGCGGGCACCACCGGCCACGTGGAGGCGATCACCGGCCGCCCGGCGCGCGACGTCGCCGCGTTCGTCCGCGACCACGCCCCGGCCTTCACCCCGCCGGTCACCGTCGGGTAGGTCCCCGGGGCGTCAGTGGTCGCGCAGCAGGCGTCCGGCGCCGGTGACCCGGTCGTCGAGCCCGTGGGAGCGCAGGGCGTGCCACAGCGTGGCGGCGTTGATGGCGACCACGGGCTTGCCGAGCTCCTGCTCGAGGCGGTCGGCGAGGGCGACGAACGACAGGTTGGTGCCGACCTGCACGACCGCGTCGACGTCCGGGGCGTCCAGCTCGGCGACGACGGCGCGCAGCCGGTCGTCGGGGACCCTGGCGATGTCCGGCGCGGTCGGGCAGCGCAGGCCCGTGATGGCGGCGACCTCGAAGCCGGCCTCGGTGAAGAACCGGCCGACTTCGCGGTCGGCGATCGGCTGGTACGGCGAGAACACCGCGAGACGCCGGCAGCCCAGCTCACGGAGGGCGGCCCGGCAGGCGCTCGCACCGGTCGTGACGGGCAGTCCGGTCAGCGAGCGCAGGCGCCGCTCGAACGCGGCGTTGCCCTCCACGCCGCCCCAGAAGGTCTCGGCGGACATGCCCATCACCAGGCGGTCGGGCTCGGCGGTGAGGACGTCGCGGACGGCGGTGCCGATGGAGGCGCGGATCTGCCCGAGGAGCGCGGTGAAGCCGTCGTCGTCGGCCATCGCCGGGTCCGGGATGTACATGGACCCGGCGCGGTAGGCGACGCCCGGCACCCGTGCGGACCAGTAGTCGTGCTCGACGACGGTGTTGGTGCTGGGCACGACGACCCCGAAGACGGCGCGGGGTCCGACGGCGTTGGTCACGGAAACAACCTCCCGACGGTGGTGTCGACGATGCGGTGCGCCCGGGTGCGAGCCGCGGGCCGGTCCAGCAGCAGCGCGTCGAGCAGCAGCGGCGAGACGATCGCCGCGACGGCGTCCTCCCGGTCCGTCGCGGCGACGCCGGCGGCGCGCAGCACGGTGTGGAACGGTGCGAGCAGGTCGCCGACATACCGGTGCCGCAGCTGCACCGCGGACGGGTCGGTCGCCGCCGCGACCACCAGGGCCTGCAGGAACGCGCCGACGGGCCGGTCGCGGAGCCGGTCGCACAGCCCGTCGACGGCGGCGTGCAGGTCCTGGGCCAGGTCGCCGGTCGGCGCGGCGGGCGGCACGGGCGCGACGTCGATGAGGGCGGCGAGCACGGCGCCGGGCGTCGGCCAGTGCCGGTAGACGGTGGAGCGGGACGCGCCGGTGACCTGGTGCAGCCGCTGGGCGGTCAGCGCGGCGGCGCCCTCGGCCAGCAGCAGCTGGAGGGCGGCGGTGAGCACCAGGGTCTCGGTGTCGGTGGTGGGGCCGGCGGGCCGGCCGGGACGGGTCACGAGCGTTGACGGTACACCTTGTACGCGAAACTATTAAGCGATACATTCCGCACCGGAAATTCAGCGCCGACCCTGGAGGCCGCCATGCGCCCACACGTGGAGATCGTCGACGAGCGTGACCTGATCCGGCACGTCGCGGAGTTCCAGCACGCCGCCGGCACCGCAGAGCAACGCAACCTCAGCTACGACGAGGAGGACGGGTCGGCGTCGCTGAAGGTCCGGTTCACCAGCGACTGGTCGCGGCCCGCCGGGGTGCACGACGCCGACACGGAGTGGTTCGTGCTGTCCGGCCGGGTGGTCATCGGCGACGTCACGCTCGGCCCGGAGGGCTACTGGACCGCGCCCGCCGGCGTCTGGACCCCGCCGGTCACCGCCACGGCGGGCACCGAGATCCTGCTGTTCCGCGAGTACGGCGACTGGACCTTCGAGCCCGCCGACCAGGGCCGCGACACGGTGCGCCCCGACCAGCGGCTCGTCGTGCTGGACAGCGCCGCGATGCCGTGGATCGACGTCAAGGACGGCAGCCCGATGCGCTTCGACCTCGGCGGCACGCCGGTGCCGGGGCTGTTCATCAAGCTGCTGCACCGCGACGAGAAGACGGGCTTCTACACCCGGCTCATCAAGGCCAAGCCCGGCTGGCGGGAGGTGCCCCTGGCGCACCACCCGTGCTCCGAGGAGGCGTACTGCCTCGACGGCGGCTTCGACTACAACTTCGGCAAGATGTGGCCCGGCACGTACTTCTGGCGCCCGCCGCTCATCCGGCACGGCGACTTCACCGCCGACGCCGAGACCGGCTGCACGTGGATCGTGCGCTCCGACGCCGACCTCGTCGACTGGTACACCGACAACGCCCGCGTCCAGATGCACGGCGACGCCACCAACTGGGGGGCCGGGTTTCCGCACAGCGCCGCACCGCGTCTCATCGAGCCGGTCCGCTCCCGCAGCGTCGGCCGCTGGAGCGACCCCACCTACCAGTGACGGCCCGACCCCCCTCTACAACCATCGTTGCATAGGTTAGGCTGGCCTAACTCATTCAGCGAAGGGGTGTCAGTGGCGCAGCGCGGGGCCTTGGGCCTGATGACCTGGGGGCTGCGCGAAACGGGCGGCAGGATGTTCGTCGCCTGGCTGTTCGGGCTGACGTACCAGAGCGGCCTGGTGCTGCTGCCGTGGTGCCTCGGCCGCGCGCTGGACGAGGGCATCACCGGACGCGACCGAGGGCAGCTGCTCGGCTGGGCCGGCGCCGTCCTCGGCGTCTCGGTGCTGCTGACGGCCGGTGAGCTGGGCATGCGCTGGTTCTCCGCGATCGGCGCCACCCGCACCGGCAACCGGCTCGTCGCCCGGCTCACGGCCGCCGTGCTGCGCCTGGACCGCGCCGCCGTCGGGCGGTTCGGCCACGGTGACCTCGTCACCCGCGGCACCCGCGACGCCGAGGCCGTGCACACCTGGCTGCGCAGCACACCGTCGCTGCTCAGCGGGGTGCTCGGCTTCTGCGGCGCGGTCGTCGTCGTCGCGCTGCTCGACCCGGCGCTCGCCGTCGTCGGGGTGGCGACCGTGCCGGTGCTGATCCTGGTCAACCTCTGGTACCCGCCGCGCTTCGAACGGGCCAGCCAGCGGGTCTCCGCGGCCCACTCCACCCGCGCCGACGCCGTCGAGGACCTGCTGACCGCCAGCACCGCCGTGCGCGGGCTCGGCGGCGAAGGGGTCCTCGTCCAGCGGCACCACGCGCGCAGCGCCGAGGTCACCAGCGAGACCGTCGCCCTGGCCCGCATCGCCGCCGGCTGGTCCGCGCACGCGCCGTTCGTGCCGGCCATCGCCAGCGCCGTCGGGCTGCTCGCCGGCGGCCTCGCCGTCCTCGACGGGCGGATCAGCGTCGGCACCCTCGTCACCTTCACCACCTGGATGGCGCTGCTCAGCCTGCAGGTCATCACGCTCACCGACCGCTTCGGCGTCATCGGCCTGGCCTGGACCGCCGGCCGGCGCATCGCCGAGGTGCTCGAGGCCGAACCGGCGGTCAGGGAACCGGACAAGCCCGTCCCGCTGCCCAGGACCGGCGACCTCGTCACCGCCGGGCTCCGGGTCGAGCTGCCCGACCGGGCCCCGCTGCACCTGCCCGACCTGCGCGTGCGGCCCGGCGAGTTCGTGGTCCTGACCGGGCTCGTCGGCAGCGGCAAGACGACCCTGCTGCGGCTGCTCGCCCGCCTCGCCGACCCGGCCGGGGGCGCCGTCACCTACGGCGGGGTCGACCTGCGCGACGCCGCCCTCGCCGACCTGCGCCGCACCATCACCATCGTCGGCCAGCGTCCCCAGCTGCTGTCCGGCACGATCCGGGACAACCTCCTGCTCGGCATCGACCAAGGCGCGGATCAGGACGCTGATCTCGCCGCCGCGTGCCACGTCGCGGCCGTCGACCAGTTCGTCGACAGCCTCCCCGACCGCTACGACACCCTCGTCGGCGAGCGCGGCAGCACCCTGTCCGGCGGACAGGTCCAGCGCATCGCCCTCGCCCGCGCCCTGCTGCGGCGGGCTCCCGTGCTGCTGCTCGACGACGTCACCTCCGCCGTCGACGCCGGCACCGAGACCGCGATCCTCGACCGGCTCCGCGGCTGGGCGCCCGGCACGACCGTCGTCGCCGCGACGTCGCGGCCCGAGATGATGGCCCGCGCCGACCGCCTGATCAGCCTCGACCCCAGCGAGGACCCCCGTGAAGCCGTGACCGCCGGGAGCATCAGTGGCTGACGTCCTGCGGCTGTCCGACGAGCCGGACCAGCACCGGGTCCTGCGCCGGGCCTGGCCCTACCTGCGCCCGCACCGTGTGACGCTCGGCGTGGCCGTCGCGGTGAACCTGCTGTCCACGCTCGCGTTCACGCTCGTGCCGGTCGCGATCGGCGGCGCCGTCGACGCGATCCTGGCCCGCGACCGGGACCGGCTGCTGTGGCTCGCCGGCGCCGTCATCGGGCTCGTCGTCGCCCGGATGCTGCTGCTGCGCCTCGCCGAGGTGCTGCTGGTCCGGGCCGGCGAACGCGTCGTACGGGACCTGCGCGACCTCGCGGTCGAGCGGCTCAGCACCGCGCCGCTGCGGTTCGTGGAGACTCACCGCGGCGGCGACCTGCTGCAACGCGTCACGGTCGAGATCGCCGACCTCGCCGCGTTCGTCCGCGGGCAGGTCCCGGACCTCATCTCGCTCACCGGCTACGTCGTGTTCAGCACCGTCGTGCTGCTCGTGTACTCGTGGCCCCTCGCGCTGCTGCTCGCGGCGCTGTTCGTGCCGATGATGTGGCTGCTCGGCCGCCGCTTCCGGGCCGCCGCCGAGCCCGCCTACGCCGCCGAGGCCGCCGCGCAGGCGACCGTGACCGCGACGTACCAGGAAAGCCTCGACGCACGGGAGCAGCTGCAGATCGCCGGGGCGCAGGACCGCTGGCGGGACCGGCTCGAGACCGACCTCACCGCGTTCCAGCGGGCCGTGCGGCGCACCCAGCTGTCGCTGAGCTGGCTGGAGACCGCCTGGATCGTGCAGGGCGTCGTCACCGCCGTGCTGCTCGTCGCCGGCGGCTCCATGGTCGCCTCCGGCGCGCTCACCGTCGGCGCCGTCGTCGTGTTCGTCCTCGCCAGCCGGGAACTGTTCGGGTCCGCCGACGAGCTCACCTACGTGGTCGGCGAGATGGTCGAGTCGAAGGTCGGCCTCGCCCGGGTACTGGACCTGCTGCGGACCACCGAGACGCCGCAGCGGGGGGGGGGGAGGGGAGGGGGGGGGGGGGGGAGGACGGAGGGGAGAATCAGCACGAGGGGGGTGAGTTGCGAGTGCGGCGCCAACCAAAAGGGGGTGCCAAACACCGACGCGAGGGCTT
>NZ_JBVJIJ010000003.1:160398-318072 GCF_055586325.1 Dactylosporangium sp. NPDC051087
GTCCAATCTCCCCCCCCCCCCCCCCTCCCCCCCCCCCCACCCCCCCCCCTCCCCCCCCCCCCCCCCCCCCCCCCCCCCCCCCCCCCCCCCCCCCCCCCCGGGCCCGCGACCGCGAAGGGCAGCCTCGTCGCGCGAGGGGTCAGCTACTCGTACGGCCCCGACCGCCAGGTGCTCCACGACGTCGACGTGCGGTTCGAGGCGGGGGAGCGGGTCGCGCTCGCCGGCGAGACCGGCTCCGGCAAGACGACGCTCGCGAAGCTCCTCGCCGGGCTGTACACGCCGGACAGCGGCACGGTCACCTACTGCGGCACCGACCTCGCCGACGTGCCGTACGCCGCGCTGCGCCGCCGGATCATCCTCGTGCCGCAGCAGGTGCACCTGATCACCGGCACCCTCGCCGACAACCTCGCGCTCGCGCCCGGCGGCCCGGGCCGCGCCGACTTCGAACGCGCGGTGCGGACCCTGGACCTGGAGGGCTGGGTCGCCGCCCTGCCCGACGGCTTCGACACCGACCTCGGCCCGCGCGGCGCCCACCTGTCCGCCGGCGAGCGGCAGCTCGTCGGGCTGGTCCGCGCCGCGCTCGTCGAACCCGACGTGGTCATCCTCGACGAGGCCACCGCCGACCTCGACCCCGTCACCGCGCACCGCCTCGAGACCGCCGTCGGTAACCTGCATGCCGACCGGACCCTGATCGTCATCGCCCACCGACAGGCCACCATCGACGCCTTCCCCAGGGTGATCCGGATGGCCGCCGGAGCGATCGTCCAATGAGGACCCACGCATGCCGTTCGTGAACACCGGTGCGGTGACCCTGCACTATGAAGACTCCGGCAGCGGCGACGCTGTCGTCCTGCTGCCCGGCACCGGCGCCGGCGGGCGCACCTGGCGGCTGCACCAGGTGCCCGCGCTCGTCGCCGCCGGGTACCGGGCCATCACCGTCGACAACCGCGGCATCGCCCCCAGCGAGCCGGCGGCACCCGGGCTCACCGTCGCGGACCTCGTCGCCGACACCGCCGGCCTGATCGAGCGGCTGGTCGGCGGGCCCTGCCGGCTCGTCGGCTCGTCGATGGGCGCCCACATCGTGCAGGAGCTCCTCGTCGCCCGCCCCGACCTGGCCCGCCAGGCGGTGCTCATGGCCAGCCGGGGCCGCCCCGACGCGTACTCCCGGGCGCTCGCCGCCGCCGAGCAGTCGCTGTACGACGAGCGCGTGCGCCTGCCCGTCGCGTACGACGCCGCCATGCGGGCCATGCAGAACCTGTCGCCGCGCACGCTGCGGGACGAGCAGGCGGTGCAGGACTGGCTCGACCTGTTCGAGATGGCCACCGCCGACATCGAGGACGTGGGTGTGCGCGCGCAGCTCGAGGTCGACATCACCACCGACCGGCTCGCCGCGTACCGGGGGATCCGCACCCCGACGCTCGTGGTGTCCTTCGCCGACGACCTGGTCGCGCCGGCGGCCCGCGGCCGGGAGCTCGCCGCCGCCATCCCCGGCGCCCGCTACACCGAGATCCCCGACGCCGGGCACTACGGCTACCTGGAGCAGCCCGCGCCGGTGAACGCCGCCCTGCTCGAGTTCTTCGCCGACCCCGCCTCCGCAGACCCCGCCTCCGCAGACCCCGCCTCCGCAGACCCCGCCTCCGCAGACCCCAGGGAGCCCCGATGACGACCCCGACCCGCGAGATCGAGATGGTCTGGCACGACCTCACGCCCCGGCTGCTGGAGGTGGCCAGGGTCGAGCGGGTCACGCCGCGGACCGTGCGCGTCACGCTCACCGGCGAGGACCTCGACGGGTTCTGCTACGCCGCGCCCGACGACCACGTCAAGGTGTTCTTCCCGGAGCCCGGCGCCGAGCTGCCCGTCATGCCGACCCTCGGCGAGGACGGTCTCGAGCCGCCGCCGCCCGGCGCGCCCCGGCCCACGTTCCGCGACTACACGGTGCGCCACCTGCGGCCCGAGCGGCGCGAGCTGGACATCGACTTCGTCCTGCACGGCTACGGGCCGGCGGGGGCGTGGGCGGCGCAGGCCGCGCCCGGGCAGAAGGTCGGCGTCCTCGGCCCGCGCGGCTCCAACATCAACCCGATGAACTTCGACTGGTACCTGTTCGCCGGGGACGAGACCGCGCTGCCGTCGCTCGCCGCCTGGCTGGAGAAGGTCCCGGCCGGGGTGCCGGTCTTCGCGTTCGTCGACGTCGCCGACGCCGCCGAGGAGCAGGACCTGGCCGTCACCGCCGACACCACCCTGGTGTGGCTGCACCGCGACACGAGCATCGACGGCGGGCACCTGGAGCGGGCCATCCGCGGCCTGGAGCTGCCGCCCGGCGACGGGTACTGCTGGGTCGCCGGCGAGGCCGGGACGCTCAAGCCGATCCGCCGCTACCTGCATACCCTCGGCCTGCCCCGGGACTGGGTCGAGGTCGACGGGTACTGGAAGCGCGGCGTCGTCAACCTCGACCACCACGACGATGACGAAGACTGACGCGTTACCCACCCTGGTCAAGGCGCGGTCTCCCTGGCGGGCGCGGGTCGCCGTGCTCGCCGGGCTGGTCGCGCTCGCCGGCGTGGCGGTGCTGCTGAGCCTCGGCCTGGGCGCGCAGACGCTGCACCCGGCCGAGGTGTGGGGCGCGATCGTCGCCCCCGACGGCGGCGACGCGACCGCGGTCGTGCGGGAGCTGCGGCTGCCGCGCACCGTCCTCGGCGTGCTCGTCGGCGTCTCCCTCGGCGTCGGCGGCGCGCTCATCCAGGGCCACACCCGCAACCCGATCGCCGACCCGGGCCTGCTCGGCGTGTCCGCGGGCGCGTCGTTCGCCGTCGTGCTCGGCACCGCCGTGTTCGGCGTCGGCTCGCTCACCGGCTACATCTGGTTCGCGTTCGGCGGCGCGCTCGCCGCCAGCCTCGTCGTGTTCGGCATCGGCGCCACCCAGCGCGGCGGCCCCACCCCGGTGACGCTCGCCCTCGCCGGCATGGCGATCAGCGCGCTGCTGAGCTCGTTCACCTCGGCCGTGCTGCTGTCCGACGCGGCGTCGCTCAACAGCTTCCGCTTCTGGGTCGTCGGGTCGCTGTCTGGCCGCGACCTGGACGTCGCCTGGCAGGTCCTGCCGTTCATCATCGTCGGTCTGGTACTGGCCGCCGTGAACGCGCCCGCCCTCAACGCCCTCGGGCTCGGCGAGGACGTCGCCCGCGCGCTCGGGCAGCACATCGGGCTCGCCCGTGCCGTCGGCGTCGCCGCGATCATGCTGCTCACCGGGGCGGCGACCGCCGCGTGCGGGCCGATCGGCTTCGTCGGCCTCGTCGTGCCGCACCTCGCCCGTGCCATCACCGGGCCGGACCACCGCTGGCTGCTGCCGTACTCGGCGTGCCTCGGCAGCTGCCTGGTGCTGATCGCCGACGTCGCCGGCCGCCTGGTCGCCCGCCCCGCCGAGCTGCAGACGGGCATCGTCCTGGCCGTCTTCGGGGCGCCGTTCTTCGTGTACCTCGTCCGCCGCGTCAGGCTGGTGGCGCTGTGACCGTGCCACGCACCCGGCGCGAGACCGTGCTCCTCACCCCGCGCACCTCGCACAGGACCTTCGTAACCGTGCCTTCCGCGCCGCGCACCTCGTGCAGGACCTTGGTGACGGTGCCTTCCGCGCCGCGCATCTCGTGCAGGACCTTGGTGACGGTGCCTTCCGCGCCGCGCATCTCGTGCAGGACCTTCGTGACGGTGCCTTCCGCGCCGCGCACCTCACGCGGGATCGGACCGGTGGCGCCGTGACCGTGCTGCCCCGCGCGCCGCGCAAGACCGGCGACGCCGTCACCGCGCTGCCGCTGCCCGGCCGGGTCGTGCTGCGCGCCGGGCCGGTGTCCGCCGCCGTGCCGTTCCGCGCGGTCGTCGTCGGTGCCCTCGCCCTCGCCGTCGCCCTGGTCCTGGCCGTGATCAGCGTCGGGCGGGGCGAGTTCCCGATCCCGCCCGGCGCCGTGTGGGACGTCCTCAACGGCGAGGGCACCCGCGCCCAGCGGCACATCCTGCTGCAGCTGCGGATGCCCCGGGTGGTGTGCGCGCTGCTCGTCGGCTGCGCGCTGGCCATGTCCGGCGCGCTCACCCAGACGTTCGCCCGTAACCCGCTCGCCAGCCCCGACGTCCTCGGCGTGACCGGGGGAGCGGCGGTCGGCGCGGTCGGCGCGATCGTCCTCGGCGGCGCCGCCGGCGGCATGCTCGGCGTGCCGGTCGCCGCGCTGCTCGGCGCCACGGTCAGCGCCGCGCTCATCTACGTCCTCGCGTACAAACGCGGCATCGACGGCTACCGACTCGTCCTCGTCGGCCTCGGCGTCGGCGAGGTCCTCCAGGCGGTCGTGTCCTACCTGCTCGTCCGCGCGGACCTGGTCGACGCCAAGCAGGCCACGATCTGGCTCACCGGATCGGTCAGCGGCCGCGACTGGAGCAACGTGCGGCCCCTGGCCGTCGCCCTGCTGGTGCTCGCCCCGTTCGCCGTCGCCGCCGTGGTCGCGCTGCGGGTCCTGCAGTTCGGCGACGACACCGCCCGCGCCCTCGGGCTGCGGCTGCAGACGGCCCAGTTCGCGGTCGTCGCGATCGCGGTCGCCCTCGCCGCGGCGGCCGTGTCGGCGGGCGGGCCGGTCGAGTTCGTCGCGTTCGTCGTGCCGCAGATCGCGCTGCGGCTGTGCGGCGGCAGCCGCCCGCCGGTGATCGTGTCGGGGCTGCTGGGCGCGCTGCTCGTGGTCGGCGCCGACCTCGCCGCCCGGATCGTGGTCGCCCCGCGGGAGCTGCCGGTCGGCCTGCTCACCGCCATGATCGGCGCACCGTACCTGCTGTGGCTGCTGCTGCGCGGCACAAGGAGGACCACCGCATGAGCACCCCGCTGAACGGCGCCGCCCCGACCGCCGCGGTCACCACGAGCCGGTTGCAGGCCCGCGACCTGCGCCTGGCGTACGGCGACGTGACCGTCGCCGAGCACCTCGACGTCGACGTCGTCGACGGGGCGATCACCGCGATCATCGGGCCCAACGGCTGCGGCAAGTCGACGCTGCTGCGGGCCCTCGGCCGGCTGCTGCGCCCGGCCGCCGGACAGGTCCTGCTGGACGGCAAGCAGATCGACCGGGTGCCGACGAAGGAGGTCGCGAAGGTCGTCGGGGTGCTGCCGCAGGCACCCGTCGCGCCGGAGGGTCTCACCGTCGCCGACCTGGTGATGCGCGGCCGGCACCCGCACCAGAGCTGGTTCAGCCAGTGGTCGCGCGCCGACGAGGGCATCGTCGCCGAGGCGCTGCGGTGGACCGACATGATCGAGCTCGCCGACCGGCCCGTCGACGCGCTGTCCGGCGGGCAGCGGCAGCGGGCGTGGATCTCGATGGCCCTCGCCCAGGGCACCGACCTGCTGCTGCTCGACGAGCCGACCACCTACCTGGACCTCGCGCACCAGATCGACGTGCTCGACCTCGCCGCCCGGCTGCACCGGGAGCGGGAGCGGACCGTGGTCATGGTGCTGCACGACCTGAGCCTCGCCGCGCGGTACGCCGACGTCCTCGTCGCCATGAAGGACGGCCGGATCGTGGTGTCCGGGCCGCCGCAGGACGTTCTGACCCCCGAGATGCTCGCCGACGTGTTCGGGCTGCGGGCGCTCGTCGTGCCGGATCCGGCGACCGGCACCCCGTTGGTGGTCCCGCTTCCCAGGTGATGTTTCCGTCAAGTGACACGGGACCGCTCGACCACTATCTTGTTAGGCAAGGCTAAGCTTAAATATAGGGAGCTGCATGCGCGCGTCTGGGATCGAGGGCATGACCGCGCTCGTCACCGGTGCCGGCCAGGGGATCGGCCTGGCCGTGTCGGCCGCGCTCGCCGCGGAGGGCGCCCTGGTCGCGGCGGTCGACCTGCCCCGCAAGGAAACCGAACCGCCCCAGGACGAGGCCGGGTCCCGCCAGGAGGCCGGGTCCCACCAAGAGGCCCGGTTCCACCAGGAAGCCAGGTCCCGCCGGGAGCCCGCCGGCCCGCGGGGCCGTGTCGCCGGCTACGTCGCCGACGTCGCGTCCTCCTGGGAGGTCGACGCGGTCGTCGAGCGGATCGAGCGGGACCTCGGCCCGATCGGCATCCTGGTCAACGTCGCCGGCGTCCTGCGCCCCGGCGCGGTGGTCGACACCAGCGACGGCGACTGGTCCGACACGTTCGCCGTCAACGCGACCGGCGTGTTCAACACCAGCCGTGCCGTCGCCCGGCGGATGGCCCCGCGCCGCCAGGGCGTCATCGTGACCGTCTCCTCCAACGCCGCCGGGGTGCCACGCAGCGGGATGGCCGCCTACGCCGCCTCGAAGGCCGCCGCGACCATGTTCACCAAGTCGCTCGGGCTGGAGCTCGCGCCGTACGGCATCCGCTGCAACGTCGTGGCGCCCGGCTCGACGGACACGCCGATGCAGCGGGCACTGTGGACGGACGGCGGCGCCGACCCCGTCATCGCCGGCGACCCGCGCCGCTACCGCACCGGGATCCCGCTGGGCCGCATCGCCGAGCCCGCCGACATCGCCGACGCCGTGCTCTTCCTCGTGTCCGACCGGGCACGGCACATCACCATGCACGACCTGTATGTCGACGGCGGCGCGACGCTGCGCGCCTGAACCCCCGCGCATCGTCCGTACCGGCACCCGGCAGCCCACCTGCCGACGAAGGGAGCACCATCCGTGACCACCGTCTCCGCCGCCTCGACCGCGGCCGACCTGATGTCCGCCTACCGGCCGGGCACGTCGTCGCTGTTCGCGTCGCCGTCCGGCACGCTGCTGGCCGAGGGCACCTACTTCGCGGTGCCGCCGTCCGGCCGCCGGGACGGCCTCGCCGACCTCGCGCGCCGGGTCGACGCGGTGCTGCGGGTCGCCGAGGCGGCCGGCCACGAGGTCCGCACGGTGGTGGGCGCCGTCCCGTTCGCCCCGGACGCCGCCGCCCGGCTGATCGTGCCGATGCGGCTGCGGCGCGGCGGCCCGCCGGTCGCGTCGCCGTTCCAGGCCACCGGCGCGGGCGTCGTCAGGGTGCACCCGGTGCCGGATCCGTCGCGGTACGAGGACGCCGTCGCCCGCGCGGTCGGCCGGATCCGCGCCGGTGAGCTCACCAAGGTGGTCCTGGCGAGGTCGCTGCGGGTCGACGCGCCCCACTTCGACGCCCGTCCCGTGCTGCGCGCCCTCGCCGCTCGCGAGCCCGGCGGGTACACCTTCGGCGTCGACCTCGGCGACGGGCGGACCCTGCTGGGAGCCAGCCCCGAGCTGCTGGTCAAGCGGTCCGGCCGGCACGTCGTGGCCAACCCCATCGCCGGGTCCGTGCCCCGCAGCGCCGACCCGGTCGAGGACGCCCGCCGCGCCGCGGCGCTGCTCGCCTCGGCCAAGGCCCGGCACGAGCACGTCGTGGTCAGCGCCGCGGTCGTCGACGGGCTGCGCCCGTTCTGCCGCGACCTCGACCTGCCCGCCGAGCCGTCCCTGGTGCGCACCGCCACGGTGTGGCACCTGTCCACAGTGGTCACCGGCGAGCTGCTCGACCCGGCGGTGTCGGCCCTGGAGCTGGCGACCGCGCTGCACCCGACGCCCGCCGTCGGGGGCACGCCGACGGCCGCCGCGTGCGCCGCCATCGCCGAGCTGGAGCCCTTCGACCGGGGCTTCTACGCCGGCATGGTCGGCTGGGGCGACGCCGAGGGCAACGGCGAGTGGGCCGTCACCCTCCGGTGCGCCACCGCGGACGCCGACGGTCTCGACCTGTTCGCCGGCGCGGGTATCGTCGGCGACTCCGACCCGGCCGCGGAGCTGCGCGAGACCACCGCGAAGCTCGGCACGATGCTCGCCGCCCTGGGACTGTCCGATGTGGCCTGAGGACGCCGCCCGCCGTTACGTCGAGCGCGGCTACTGGACCGGCGAGACGTTCGACGACTTCCTGCGCGACCGCGCGGCGAAGCACGGTGAGCGGGTCGCGGTCGTCGACGGCGGGCGGCACATCACCTACACGCAGCTGCGCGACCGGGCGCTGCGCCTGGCCGGGGGCCTGCACGGGCTCGGGATCGGCCACGGCGACCGGGTCGTGGTGCAGCTGCCGAACGTCGCGGAGTTCTTCGACGTCATCTTCGCCCTGTTCCGCCTCGGCGCGCTGCCGGTGTTCGCGCTGCCCGCGCACCGCTCCGCGGAGATCGGCTACTTCCTGGCGCACACCGGAGCCGCCGCGTTCGTCACGACCGGCGTGCACGAGGGCTTCGACCACCGCACCCTCGGCGGCGACACCCTGACGATCGTCGCCGGCGACCCCGGTGGGCACACCGCCCTGGCGGATCTCTACACCGGCCTCGCCGGCGACGTGCCGCGGCCCGGCGCCGGGGACGTCGCGATCCTGCAGCTGTCCGGCGGCAGCACCGGCCTGCCGAAGCTGATCCCCAGGACGCACGACGACTACCTGTACAGCGTCCGCGCCAGCGCCGACATCTGCGAGCTGACGCCCGAGGACGCCTACCTGGCGGCGCTGCCCGTCGCGCACAACTTCACCCTGTCCTCGCCGGGTGTCCTCGGCGCCCTGCACGCGGGTGCCCGGGTGGTGCTCGCCCACCGCCCGGACCCGGCGACCGTCCTGCCGCTGATCGAGGCCGAGCGGGTCACCATCACCGCCGCCGTGCCGCCGCTGGCGCTGGTCTGGCTCGACGCGGCGTCCTCCGGGAAGGCGCCCGACCTGAGCAGTCTCAAGGTGCTGCAGGTCGGCGGGGCCAAGCTCGCGGCCACCGTCGCCGCGCGGGTCGGCCCGGTGCTGGGCTGCCGGCTGCAGCAGGTGTTCGGGATGGCGGAGGGCCTGGTCAACTACACCCGGCTCGGCGACGGCGACGACATCGTCCTGCACACCCAGGGCCGCCCGATCTCACCCGACGACGAGGTCCTGGTCGTCGACGACGACGACCGGCCCGTCCCGGACGGCGAGGTCGGCCACCTGCTGACCCGCGGGCCCTACACGATCCGCGGGTACTGGCGGGCCGAGGAGCACAACCGGGCCGCGTTCACCGCCGACGGCTTCTACCGCACCGGCGACCTCGTCCGGGTCCTGGACGGCGGCTATCTCGTCGTCGAGGGCCGGGCCAAGGACCAGATCAACCGGGGCGGGGAGAAGATCGCCGCCGAGGAGGTCGAGAACCATCTCCTCGCCCACCCGGACGTGCACGACGCCGCCGTCGTCGCCGTCCCGGATTCGTACCTGGGGGAGCGCAGCTGCGCGTTCGTGGTCGCCCGGCCCGGCGCGGCGCCGCTCACCCTCGCCGCCGTCCGCGCCCATCTGCGCGAGCGCGGCCTCGCCGCCTACAAGATCCCGGACCGGGTGCAGCTGGTCGCCGAGTTCCCGACCACCGGTGTCGGCAAGACCAGCCGCCGCGAGCTGCGTTCCCTGCTGCGCGACGCGGCAACCACGAAGAAGGGCTGAAACCCGTGCTCCCACGTATCACCGCGTACCAGGTGCCCACCGACATCGGACGCGGCACCGCGAAGGTCGGCTGGCGGCTGGATCCCGCCCGGGCCGTGCTGCTCGTGCACGACATGCAGAACTACTTCCTCGCGCCGTTCGGCACCGCGGACCGGGCGCTGCTGGCCCGGGTCATCGACAACATCTCCACGCTGCGCAAGCACGCCGCCGAGTTCGGCATCCCCGTCGTGTACTCCGCGCAACCGGGCGGGCAGAGCCGCGAGGAACGGGGGCTGCTGCGGGACTTCTGGGGCGACGGGCCGCCCGCCGACCCGCGCGCCCTCGCGATCGTCGACGCGCTCACGCCGGGACCGTCCGACGTGGTGCTCACGAAGCGGCGGTACAGCGCCTTCGTCGGCACCCGCCTGGACGAGCTGCTCGGCGGGCGTGACCAGCTGGTCATCACCGGCGTCTACGCGCACATCGGGGTCCTCGCCACCGCCCTGGACGCGTTCATGCGCGGCGTGCAGCCGTTCGTCGTCGCCGACGGGGTCGCCGACTTCAGCCCCGCCGACCACCGGGCCGCGCTGCGGCACGTCAACGACCGGTGCGGCGCCGTCGCGCTCACCAGCGACCTCGCCGACGACCTGCAGCGGCCCGCGCACTGACGCCGCGGCGGCGTGACCATCGCCGCTTTACTCGCCAAAAAAGTTAGGCTAGCCTTGCCTCACATTCGCCGCTGCCAGTGTGTTCGGATGCCGTTCGCGCTGCGCAGGCCGCGGTCGCGGATGCCCGGACACGCAAGACCCGATCATCGAAGGATGGCCGCATGACCGCACCCCTGAGCCTCGACCGACTGCGCAGTGACGTCGCCGAGGCGCTCGACGAGGAGCCGGGCAGCATCGCCGACGACGAGAACCTGCTCGACCGCGGCCTCGACTCGATCCGCATCATGAGCCTCGCCACCCAGTGGCGCGAGGCCGGCTTCGAGGCCGGCTACCTCGACCTGGCCCAGGAGCCCACGGTCGCCGCCTGGTTCACCATGCTCAAGCAGAACGCGGAGGCGGCCGGATGAGCGCCGTTGTCGAGCAGGCCGACGTCGTCGTGGTCGGCGGTGGGCCCGGCGGGTCCACGGTCTCCACCCTCATCGCTCAGCGCGGCCACCGGGTGGTGCTGCTGGAGAAGGAGACCTTCCCGCGGTACCAGATCGGCGAGTCGCTGCTGCCGGCCACCGTCCACGGCGTCTGCCGCCTCCTCGGCGTCACCGAGGAGATGGAGAAGGCGCAGTTCACGGTCAAGCGCGGCGGCAGCTTCCGCTGGGGCACCAACCCGCAGCCGTGGAACTTCCTGTTCGCCTTCGCGCCCGAGCTGTCCGGCCCGACGTCGTTCGCCTACCAGGTCGAGCGGATGAAGTTCGACGACATCCTGCTGCGCAACGCCGCGAAGCACGGCGTCGACGTGCGGGAGAACAGCGCCGTCAACGAGATCCTCGGCGACGACGAGCGGGTCCGCGGCGTGCGGTACACCGACCCGGCCGGCGTCGTGCGGGAGATCCAGGCGCAGTTCGTCGTGGACGCGTCCGGCAACCGCAGCCGCATCCACCAGAACGTGCGCGGCGAGCGGCTGTACTCCGACTTCTTCCGCAACATCGCGCTCTTCGGCTACTTCGAGGGCGGCAAGCGCCTTCCCGCCCCCGACTCCGGCAACATCCTGTGCGCCGCGTTCGACGAGGGCTGGATCTGGTACATCCCGCTGTCCGAGACGCTCACCAGCGTCGGCGCGGTCATCAGCCGCGAGCACGCCGCGAAGCTGCAGGGCGACCAGGAAGAGGCGCTGCTCGGCTTCATCGACCGGTGCGAGATCGTCAAGGGCTTCCTGTCCGACGCGACCCGCGTCACCGAGGGCACCTACGGCGAGATCCGTACCCGCAAGGACTACTCCTACACCAACAGCACGTTCTGGCGCCCGGGCATGCTGCTCGTCGGCGACGCCGCGTGCTTCATCGACCCGGTCTTCTCCACCGGTGTGCATCTGGCCACCTACTCGGGCCTGCTGGCCGCCCGCTCGATCAACACCGTCCTGGCCGGCGGCTCCTCCGAGGAGCGGGTGTTCACCGAGTTCGAGGGTCGGTACCGCCGCGAGTACCGGGTCTTCTACGAGTTCCTCTCGGCGTTCTACGACATGCAGAGCAACGAGGAGTCGTACTTCTGGAAGGCCCGCAAGGTCACCAACTTCAACGCCAGCGACCTGGAGGCGTTCGCGACGCTCGTCGGTGGCGTGCACTCCGGTGAGACGGCCCTCGTCGACGGCTTCCGCGCCTCCTCGGAGAAGCTTGCCGACGCGATCGAGAAGACCGGCACGATGCAGACGCCGTCCGGCGAACGCATGAACCACCTCTTCGGCACCCCGGTGGTCCGCGAGGTCATGACGGAGATGAACAACATCCAGGTCCGTGGCGTGCAGGGCGAGGCGGCCCGCGAGCTGCCCCTGCTGGAGGACGGCCTCGTCCCCTCCGCCGACGGCCTCGCCTGGGTGGAGTCGTCGGTCAAGGTCTCATGAGCACACCCTTGCCGAGCCTCGGGGGCCACGAGCTGCTGCTCTTCCTGCTGCAGGCGAGTGTCCTGCTGCTCGTGGCCCTCGCGCTCGGCCGGCTCGCCGTCCGGCTCGGCCTGCCCGCCCTCGCCGGTGAGCTGCTGACCGGTGTGCTGCTCGGCCCGTCGCTGCTCGGCACCATCGAGCTCGAGCCGGTCACCTGGCTGCTGCCGGCCGACGCGGGCCAGCTGCACCTGATCGACGCCGTCGGTCAGGTCGGCGTCCTGCTGCTCGTCGGCGTGACCGGCGCGCAGCTCGACGTCGGGATGCTGCGCCGCCGCGGCGCCACCGGACTGCGGATCAGCCTGTTCGGCCTGGTCATCCCATTCGGCCTGGGCATCGCGGCCGGCTACCTGGTGCCCTCGGAGCTCATCCCGGGCGACATCTCCCGGGACGTCTTCGCGCTGTTCATCGGCGTCGCGATGTGCGTGACCGCGCTGCCGGTCATCGCCAAGACCCTCGCCGACCTGCGCCTGCTGCACCGCGACATCGGGCAGCTGATCCTCACCGCCGGCACGTTCGACGACGCCGTCGGCTGGTTCCTGCTGTCGATCGTCGCCGCCGCGGCCACCGCCGCCGGGGTGTCCGGCGGGGCCGTGGCACTTTCCGCGGCCTACCTGATCGGGTTCCTCGCCGCGGCGCTGATCATCGGCCGCCCCCTGGTGCGCTGGGCGATGCACCACGCGGGGAAGTCCGCCGACCCCGGCCCGCGGGTCGCCGTCGCGGTCGTGATCGTGCTGCTCGGCGCCGCCGCGACGCACGCCATGAAGATGGAGGCCATGTTCGGCGCGTTCGTCGCCGGCATCCTCATCGGCCAGTGCCGGCGCGACGACGAGCCACGCACCCTGTGGCAGGACCTCGGTCCACTTCGGACGGTCACGCTGTCGGTCCTCGCGCCGCTGTTCCTGGCCACCGCCGGGCTGCGGATGGACCTCACCGAGCTGGCCGACCCGAAGGTTCTCGTGGCCGCGCTGGTACTGCTCGCGATCGCCGTGCTGGGCAAGTTCGCCGGGGCGTACCTCGGCGCGCTCGGCAGCAGGCTGAGCCGCTGGGAGGCGACCGCCCTGGGCGCCGGCATGAACTCGCGCGGCGTGGTGGAGGTGGTCATCGCCTCGGTCGGGCTCCGGCTCGGGGTACTGACCACCGCCGCCTACACGATCGTGCTGCTGATCGCCGTGGCCACGTCCCTGATGAGCCCGCCCATCCTGCGGTGGGCGATGTCGCGGGTGGAGACGACCACCGAGGAGCACGACCGCGAGGCCGCGCTCGCCGCCAAGTGATGTTCCCGAAGTTCCGACAGTTGACAAGGATGATGACCATGAAGCGCAGATTCAGCGCGGGTGTGCTGAGTGTGCTGGTGGCCTCGACGGCCGCCCTGACCGCCTGCGGCGACGACGCCAAGGACACGGCCGCACCGGCCGCGACCGGTCCGGCGTCCGCGGCGGCCGCGTTCCCGGTGACGGTGACGCACAAGCTCGGCAAGGTCACGCTGGACAAGGCGCCCGAACGGATCGTGGCGCTGTCCGACGCGGACCTCGACGCGCTGCTCCTGCTCGGCATCCAGCCCGTCGGCATCGCCGCGTCGCTGGACGAGGGCGGCATCACGCCGTGGGCGAAGCCGAAGATCACCGGCAAGCCGGCGCTGCTGGAGGCCGGCGACGAGGGCGTCAACGCCGAGGAGGTCGCCAAGCTCAACCCCGACCTCGTGCTCGCCGGCAGCGACTACTACATCGACCAGGAATACCCGAAGCTGTCGCCGCTGGTGCCGACGACCGCCTACGAGACCGGCCCGTTCGAGGACCCGTGGCAGACCACGCTGCGCCAGGTCGCGAAGCTCGTCGGCAAGGTCGAGCAGGGCGAGACGATCATCAAGGACGTCGAGGCGAAGGTCGCCAAGGTCAAGACCGACCACCCGCAGCTCGCCGGCAAGACGTTCTCGCTGTCGCAGGTCTTCGAGGCCGGCACCATCGGCGTGCTGCGCTCCGAGAAGGACTCCGGCGTCAAGGGCCTCAACGGCTTCGGCCTCACCCTCGCGCCCGAGGTGGCGAAGCTGACCGGTGACGACTTCGCGACCACACTCAGCCTGGAGAAGATCGCCACGATCGACGCCGACGTCGTGCTGATCTACTGCACCGAGCCGGACCTGAAGACGGCGCTCGAGGGCAACACGCTGTTCAAGAACCTCAACGCCGTCAAGAAGAACGCCTACGTGCCGCTGACCCGGGAGCAGTTCTCGGCGCTGCGCTACCCGACGCCGCTGACCATCCCGTACTTCATCGACAACGTCATCCCGACGATCGCGACGGCCGCCAAGGCCGGCGGCTGACTTGGCCGCTGACTTGGCCGCTGAACTGGCACCCGAACAGGACATCCGCCGGCCGGCCCAGCTGGACCGGCCGGCGGATGCCGCCACCTCGTTCCGCGAGGTGCGCGACGGCCTGTCCGACGCGGTGCTCGCCGCCGGACCCCCGCCCCTGCCGGTCCTCGGCCCGCCGTGGCGGCTGCGGCAGGCCGACCCGGACTCCGGCGACCCGGCGCTGATCGCCGAGTGGATGTCGCTGCCGCACGTCGACCGCTTCTGGGACCAGGCGTGGCCGGCCGTGCGCTGGGCCAGGCACCTGCGCGGGCAGCTGGACGGCGACTGCACCAGGCCCTGCGTCGTCACCCACGACGACATCCCGCTGGCGTACCTGGAGCTGTACCGCACCGCGCGGGACGTCGTCGGGCAGCACTACCCGGCGCACCCGCACGACCTCGGCGTCCACATCGCCATCGGGCCGCCGGACGGCACCGGCCGCGGCCACGGGCGGGCCCTCGTCCGGGCGGTCGTCGCCGGCCTGTTCGCCGCCGACCGGCGCTGCGCCAGGGTCCTCGCCGACCCCGACGCCGCGCACGTGGTCGCCCGGCGCATGTTCACCGCCGCCGGGTTCGCCCTCATGCAGGAGAGCGAGCTCGGCCACAAACGCGCGGCCCTGATGGTCGTGGACCGCCGACCCGCCCTGAGGAGCACCTGACGATGAGCAACCCCTTCGACGACGAGACCGGCACCTTCCTCGTCCTGGTCAACGACGAGGGCCAGCACTCGCTGTGGCCGTCCTTCGCGCAGGTACCGGCCGGCTGGACCGTCGTCCTGCCGGAGACCGACCGGGCCGCCGCGCTCGCCTACGTCGAGGCCAACTGGACCGACCTGCGCCCGAAGAGCCTCGCCGCACAGCTGGACGCCGCGGGCTGACCTCCTGCCCACTGTGCCCTCGCACCACTTCTGAAGACGTTATGGAGCCCGCGTTGACCCGCCACGACGAACAGCTGCCACTCACCGGCGCCCAGGCCGGAGTCTGGTTCGCCCAGCAGATCGACGCCACCAACCCCGTCTTCAACACCGGCGCCGGGATCGTCGTGCACGGGCCGGTCGACCCGGACCGCTTCGCCGGGGCGGTGCGCAGACTGGTCGACGAGGCCGACGTGCTGCGCATCCGCCTCGTCCAGGACGGCGACGACGTCCGGCAGGTCGTCGCCGCGACCTGGACCGGCGACCTCACCGTCGTGGACCTGCGCGGCGAGGCGGACCCGGACGCGGCCGCCGGCGCGTGGATGCGCCAGGACCTGCGGACCCTCACCGACCTGTCCACCGGCCCCGTGCACCACCAGGCGCTGCTGCGGCTCGCCGGCGACCGGTCGATCTGGTTCCAGCGGTGCCACCACATCGCGATGGACGCCTACACCTTCGGGCTGCTCGCCCGGCGTCTCGCCGCGCTGTACACCGCCGGCCCGGACGCGGCCGGGCCCAGCCCGTTCCGGCCGCTGCGGGACTTGGTCGCCGAGGACGCCGGCTACCGCGCCTCCGGCGCCTTCGAGGACGACCGGCGGTTCTGGGCCGAGCACCTCGCGGACCGGCCCGACACCGTCAGCCTCGCCGACGGCGCCGCACTGACCTCGCACACGTTCCTGCGCACCGACCGCGGCCTCGACGCCGCCGTCACCCAGCGGCTGCACGCCCTTGCCCGCGCCGCCCGGGCCACCCACGTCGAGGCGCTCCTCGCCGCCGTCGCCGTCTACGTGCACCGGCTCACCGGCGCCCCCGAGGTCGTCCTCGGGCTGCCCGTCATGGGCCGCCTCGGCCGGGTCGCCGCCGCCGTGCCGGGCACCGCTGTCAACGTCCTGCCGCTGCGGGTGCCGGTCGCGTCCACCAGTACGGTCGCCGAGCTCGTCGGCCGGGTCGCCGGGCAGCTGCGCACCACCCGCCGGCACCAGCGCTACCGCGGCGAGGACATCCGCCGCGACCTGCGGCTGCTCGGCGGCGACCGGCGGCTCGTCGGCCCGTGGGTCAACATCAAACCGTTCGGCGCCGAACTCGACTTCGGAGGGCACCCCGGCCGTCCCCTGTACCTCGCCGCCGGCCCCGTCGACGACATCGCCGTCACCATCGACGACCGCGGCGACGGCCGGCTCGGCGTCACCGTCGAGGCCAACCCGGCCCTGTACTCCGCCGACGCCGTCACCGCGCACGCCGAGCGGCTCGTGGCCCTGCTCACCGCGTTCGCCGCGGCGCCGGAGACGCTGCCCGTCGGCCGGCTCGGCGTGCTGCACGGCGCCGAGCTGGCCGGCAGCCGCGCGGCGGCGCAGGGCCCGGCCCGGCAGATCCCGGACGGTGACCTGGACGCGCTGTGGCGTCCACAGGTGGCCCGCACCCCATCGGCGACCGCCGTCATCGGGGACGGCGCCGCCCTCACCTACGCGGAGCTCGACGCGGCCGTCGACCGGCGCGCGGCGCACCTGCGGCGGCTGGGTGCGGGACCGGGCCGGCTCGTCGCGGTCAGCATGGCCCGGTCGCCGCAACTGCTCGTCGCGCTGCTCGCCGTCGCCCGTACCGGCGCCGCCTACCTGCCGCTCGACCCGGACTTCCCGGCCGACCGCATCGCGCTCATGCTGTCCGACGCGTCCCCGGCGCTGCTGGTCACCGACGACGGCGTGGAGACCCTGCCGGGCGGCGGGTTCGACGCGGGCGCGGCCTACGTGCTCTACACGTCGGGGTCGACCGGCCGGCCCAAGGGCGTCGTCGTCACCCACCGCAACCTCGTCAACTTCCTGCTCGCCATGCGTGACCTGGTGCCGCTGTCCGGCGCCGACCGGCTCCTCGCGGTGACGACGGTCAGCTTCGACATCTCCGCGCTGGAGCTGTACCTGCCGCTGCTGTCCGGCGCGTGCGTCGTCATCGCCGCGAAGGAGGCCGTGCAGGACCCCGACGTCCTCGGCGCGCTGGTCGCCGCGACGGGCACGACCGTGCTGCAGGCGACCCCCACGCTGTGGCGGACCATGGTCGGCGGCACCGCGCTGCGCGGCGTGCGCGCCCTCGTCGGCGGTGAGGCGTTGCCGGCCGACCTCGCCGCGGCGATGCTGGAGCGCACCGCCTCGGTCCTCAACGTGTACGGGCCGACGGAGACGACCGTCTGGTCCACGGCGCAGGCGATCGACGCCGGCACGGCCGCCGCCCCGCCGATCGGCCGGCCGATCCTCAACACCCAGGTGTACGTCCTGGACGGCGCCCTGCAGCACGTGCCCGCCGGCACCGTCGGCGAGCTGTACATCGCCGGCGACGGCGTCGCCCGAGGCTACCTGGGCCGCCCCGAGCTGACCGCGGCCCGGTTCGTCGCCGACCCCGACGGCCCGCCCGGCAGCCGCATGTACCGCACCGGCGACCTCGCCCGCCGCCTCCCGGACGGCACCTTCGAGGTCCTCGGCCGCGTGGACCACCAGGTGAAGCTGCGCGGGTTCCGCATCGAGCTCGGCGAGATCGAGGCCGCCCTCACCGCCGACCCGGCCGTCGAGCGGGCCGTCGTCGTCCTCCGTGAGGACACCCCGGGGCAGCGCCGCCTGGTCGGCTACGTCACGCCGGGCAATGGGTCCACAGTGGACACGGCCGTCCTCCGTGGACGGTTGCGGGCCGCGCTCCCGGAGTACATGGTCCCGGCCGCGGTGGTCGTGCTCGACGCGTTCCCGCTGACGCCGAACGCGAAGCTGGACCGCAACGCCCTGCCCGCGCCGGAACTCGCCGGCACCGCCGACGCGGACGTGGCGCTCACCTCCGTGCAGGAGATCCTCGCCGGGATCGTCGCCGACGTCCTCGGGCTGCCGGCCGCCGGCCTGCACGACAACTTCTTCGACCTCGGCGGCCACTCGCTGCTCGCCGCGCGGGTCGTCGCCCGGGTCCGGGCCGTCTTCGGCGCCGACCTCACCATCCGCGACGTCTTCGACGCCCCGACCGCCGCCGGGCTCGCCGCCCGCCTCGACCGGGCGCCCGCCGGTCGTCCCGCGCTGACCCGGGGCGCGGCGCAGGACCGGACGCCGCTGTCGTACGCGCAGCGCCGGCTGTGGTTCCTCGGCCAGCTCGACGGCCCTGACCCGACCTACAACCTGCCGCTCGCGCTGACCCTGACCGGTGACCTGGACTTCGCCGCGCTGCGGGCCGCGCTGGACGCGGTCGTCGCCCGGCACGAGCCGCTGCGGACCGTGTTCGCCGCCGTCGACGGCGTCCCGCACCAGGTCGTCCACCCACCCGCGCCGGTGCCGCTGCACGTCAGCGACGCCGCCGACGCCGCCGACGCCGACGGGGTCGTCGCGGCCGCCGTCCGGGTCCCGTTCGACCTCGAACGGGACCTGCCGCTGCGCGCGTACCTCTTCCGCCACCACGACCGCGAGCACACGCTGCTGCTCGTGGTGCACCACATCGCCGGCGACGAATGGTCGCTCACGCCGCTGCTCGGCGACCTCATCGCCGCCTACAACGGCGAACCCGGCCGGGCCGCGCTGCCGGTGCGGTACACCGATTACACCCGCTGGCAGCAGGAGCTCCTCGACGGCCCGGACGGCGTCCGCGCCCCGCAGCTCGCGCACTGGCGCGACGCGCTCGCCGGGCTGCCGCCGCAGCTGCCGCTCCCCACCGACCGGCCCCGGCCGACCCGCGCCACCCCGGACGGCGCCACGGTCCGCTTCGCGCTGCCGGACGGGCTGCCGGCCGCGCTGCACCGCACCGCCCGCGCCTGCGGCGTCACCATGTTCATGCTCGTGCAGGCCGCGACCGCGGTCCTGCTGCACCGGCACGGCGCCGGCACCGACATCCCCCTCGGCACGCCCGTCGCCGGCCGGCCCGACGACGCCCTCGACCCGCTCGTCGGCTTCTTCGTCAACACCCTCGTCCTGCGCAACGACCTGACCGGCAACCCCACGTTCCGCGACCTGCTCGCCCGGGTCCGCGACACCGACCTCGCCGCGCTCGCCAACGCAGACCTGCCCTTCGACGTCATCGTCGACGCGCTGCAGCCGGAGCGGACGCTGCACACGACCCCGCTGTTCCAGGTGATGGTGTCGTACCAGAACGCCCTGCCCGACACCGGCGCGCTGCGCGGTCTCGGCGTCGCGGCGCGGCTGGTGGACACCGGCACCGCCAAGTACGACCTCACGTTCGACATCGCCGAGGAACGCGGCAGCGACCGGCTCACCGGCAGCGTCGAGTACCGCACCGCCCTGTTCGACCGGTCCACCGTGGACGGTCTCGCGGAGCGGCTCGTGCGGCTGCTGACCGCCGTCGCCGCCGACCCGGGCACCCGCATCGCCGACATCGACCTGCTCGGCGACGCCGGCCGCGCCGACGCGCTGACCCGCGGCACCGGGCTGCCCGGGGCGGTCGCGCCCGCGACGCTGCCGGAGCTGTTCGAGCGGCAGGCCGCCGCCACCCCCGGCGCGGTCGCCGTCGAGTGGACCGGCGGCGCCCTCACCTACGCCGAGCTCGACGCCGCCGCGGACACCCTCGCCGCCCGGCTCGCCGCGGCCGGGGCGGCACCGGAACGGTTCGTGGCCGGGCTGCTGCCCCGCTCCGCCGACTCGGTCCGCACCCTCCTGGCCGTCGCCAAGGCCGGCGCCGCGTACGTGCCCCTGGACCCGCAGTACCCGGGCGCGCGGCTGGCCATGATGACCGCCGACACCGCACCCGTGCTGCTGGTGACCACCACCGAGCTCGCGGAGCGCGCCCCCGCCGGCATCCCGGTGCTCCTGCTCGACAGCCCCACCGGACCTGCGGCACGGCCGACCCGGCCGCAGGCGTGGCACCCGGCGTACGTCATCTTCACGTCGGGCTCGACCGGCCGGCCGAAGGGCGTCGTCGTCCCGCACGCCGGCCTCGAGGACCTCGCCGCCTCCGTCGCGCGGACGTTCGGCACGGGGCCGGGCAGCCGCGGCAGCCAGTTCGTGTCGCCCGGCTTCGACGTCGTCTACAGCGAGCTCGCCATGACGATCCTGTGCGGCGGCACCCTCGTCGTCGTCCCCGAGGACCGCCGCACCGGCGCCGACCTCACCGGCTTCGTCACCGGACGCCGCCTCACCCACGTCGACCTGCCGCCGGCGCTCCTCGCCGCGCTGCCCACCGGCGCGCTGCCCGCGGACCTCACGATCGTCGTCGGCGGCGAGCAGTGCACCCCGCAGCTCGTCGAGCGGTGGGCACCCGGTCGCGCCCTGTTCAACGCCTACGGCCCGACCGAGACCACCGTCACCGCCACCACGTGGCGCGCCACCCCCGGCGGCCCGGTCCTCATCGGCCGGCCCGACCGCGGCCGCACCGCCCACGTCCTCGACGACCGGCTGCGCCCCGTCCCGCCCGGCGTCGTCGGCGAGCTGTACCTCGGCGGCTCCGGCCTCGCCCGCGGCTACCTCGGCGCGCCCGCGGCGACCGCCGCCCGCTTCGTCGCCGACCCCTACGGCCCGCCCGGCGCCCGGCTCTACCGCACCGGCGACCTGGCCCGCTGGGTCGGCGCCGACCTGGAGTTCGCCGGCCGCGCCGACGACCAGGTGAAGCTGCGCGGGTTCCGCATCGAGCTCGGCGAGGTCGAGGCCGCGCTCGCCGCCCTGCCCGGGGTCACCGGCAGCGCCGCCACCGTCCGCGAGGACACTCCCGGCATCCGGCGGCTCATCGCGTACGTCACGGGCACGGCCGACGGCGACGACCTGCGCGCCGCACTCGCCGCCACCCTGCCGGAGCACATGCTGCCGGCCGCGATCGTGCACCTGGACACGCTGCCGTTGAACGCCTCCGGCAAGGTCGACCGGGCCGCGCTGCCCGCACCCGACCTCACCCCGGTGGTGCGGGTCGCACCGCGTACCCCCGCCGAGACGACGATGTGCGAGCTCTTCGCGGGTCTCCTCGGGCTGCCCGAGGTCGGCGCCGACGACAGCTTCTTCGCTCTCGGCGGCGACAGCATCGTGTCGATCCAGCTGGTCGCCCGCGCCCGCAACGCCGGGCTGAGGATCACGCCCCGGCAGGTGTTCGAGCACAGGACACCCGCCGCGCTCGCCGCCGTCGCCACCGCCGGCACGGACGGGCCGGCCGGCGACGACCGGGGCACCGGCGCGGTGCCGCTGACGCCGATCCTCGCCTGGGCCCGCGACCTCGGCGCCCCCATCGACCGCTACTCGCAGGCGATGCTCGTGCACGCGCCCGCCGACCTGACCGCCGACGGCCTCACCGCGGCCGTGCAGGCCCTGCTCGACACGCACGACGTGCTGCGCGCCCGCTGGACGCCGGCGGGGCTGGACGTGCCCGCCGCCGGCTCTCCGGACGCCGTGGCCGCCGCGGCCGTCACCAGGGTCGTGCCCGGCGGTGACCCGGCAGCGGAGTTCGCCGCCGCCGCGGACCGGCTCGCCCCCGCCGACGGGGTCATGCTGCAGGTCGTGTGGCTCGGCGACCGGCTGCTGCTCGTCGCGCACCACCTCGTCGTCGACGGCGTCTCGTGGCGGATCCTGCTGCCGGACCTCGCCGCCGCCTGGGCCGCCGTCCGCGCGGGGGAGCCGGTCCGGCTCGCCCCGGCCACCACCTCGTTCCGCCGCTGGGCCGAGCAACTGTCCACCGTGGACCGCACCGCCGAGCTCGACCGCTGGCTCCCGCCGGCCGGCGTCCTCGGCACCCGGGACGCCGCGGCGGGCACGGCCGGGCAGCTCGAGCACCGCGACGTCGAGCTCGACCTGGCCCCGCTCACCGCGACCGCGGACGCGTTCCACGGCAACCTGCAGGACGTCCTCCTCGCCGGGCTGGCGACCGCCGTCGCCGACGGAGCGGCCGGCACCGTCCTCATCGGACTCGAAGGGCACGGCCGCGAGGAGCACCTGGTCGCGGGCGCCGACCTGAGCCGGACCGTCGGCTGGTTCAGCACCGAGTTCCCGGTCGCGCTCACCGTGACCGGGCAGCCGGGCGCGACGCTCAAGGCCGTCAAGGAGCACCTGCGGACCCTGCCCGACGCGGGCGCCGGCTACGGACTCCTCCGCCACCTGCACCCGGAGGCCGGGCCCGTCCTCGCCGCGGCGCCCCAGCCGGCGATCGTCTTCAACTACCTCGGCCGGCTCGGCGGCGACACGGGCGGGGAGCCGTTCACGCCCGCGCCGGGGCTGCCGCCCGCCGCCGTCGCCCTGAGCCCCGGCATGCCCGTGCGGCACGCCCTGACCGTCAACGCCACGGCCGGTGACACGCTGCGGCTGCGGCTCACGTACCTGCCGGGCGGCCTCGACATCGACGGGCTCGTCGCCCGCTGGACCGCCGCCCTCGCCGCCCTGCGCACCGCACCCGGCGGGCGCACCCCGTCGGACCTACCGCTGCTGCGGCTGCGCCAGGACGACGTCGACCGGCTCGAACGCGCGCATCCCGGCCTCGCCGACGCGTGGCCGCTCTCCCCGCTGCAGGCCGGCCTGCACTTCCACGCCGACTACGACCACGACGGCGACGACGTCTACACCGTGCAGCAGGTCTTCGACCTCACCGGCCCGCTCGACGCCGGCCGGCTCCGCGCCGCCGCCGACGCGCTGCTCGTGCGCCACCCCAACCTCCGCGCCGCGTTCGTCACCATGGACGACGGCCCGATCCAGGTCATCCCGTCCACGGTGGACGCGCCGTGGTCCGATGTGGACCTCACCGCCCTGCACGGCGACGACCGCGACACCACCCTGCGGGACCTGCTCGCCGAGGACCGGGTCCGGCGCTTCGACCTGAGCGCCCCGCCGCTGCTGCGCCTCACCCTCATCCGGCTCGGCGTCGAACGGCACCTCCTCGCCTTCACCCAGCACCACCTGCTGCTGGACGGCTGGTCCGGACCGATCGCCGCCCGGGACCTGTTCACCCTCTACGCCGGTGGGACGCTGCCCGCGGTCCGCCCGTACCGCGACTACCTGCGCTGGCTGACCTCGCAGGACCCGGCGGCGACCCTGGCCGCGTGGCGGTCCGCCCTCGACGGCCTCACCGAGCCGACCCTCATCGCCCCGGACGCGGGCAGCGCCACCGCCGTCGTCCCCCGGGTGACCGAGCTGCTGATGCCGGCGGACCAGCTCACCGCCGTCGCGCGCCGGCACGGCCTCACCCTCAACACCGTCGTGCAGGGCGCCTGGGCCGTCCTCCTCGGCCGGCTCACCGGCCGCGCCGACGTCGTCGCCGGCGCCACCGTCTCCGGGCGCCCCGCCGACCTGCCCGGCGGGCAGGACATCGTCGGCCTGCTCATCAACACCATCCCGGTGCGCACCCGGCTGCGGCCCGCCGACACCTGGCTCGACCTGCTCACCCGCCTGCAGGCAGGGCAGGCGGAACTCCTCGACCACCAGCACGCGGGCCTCGCCGACCTGCAGGCCGCCGCCGGGCTGCCGCGGCTCTTCGACACGCTGACCGTCTTCGAGAGCTACCCTCTCGACGCCGGTGCCCTCGACGCCGCCGTCGCCGGCACCGGGCTGCACGTCAAACCCGGGATCCCGCTCGACGCGACCCACTACCCGCTCGGCCTGGTCGTCATCCCCGGCGACCCGCTGCGGCTGCGCCTGGAACACCGCCCCGACCTGTTCGACGAGGCCGCCGCCCGGGTGATCCTGGACCGGTTCGCGGACCTGCTCGCCGGGTTCGCCGACGCGCCGGACCGTCCACTCGCGACGCTCGACGTGCGCACCGCCGCCGAGCGCGCCGACCTCGCCGCGTGGAACGCCACCGCCCGGCCCGTCGGCGCCGGCACCGTCGTCGACGTGTTCCTCGCCCAGGCCGCCCGGACCCCGGCCGCGCCGGCCCTGGTCGCCGACGGCGAGACGCTGTCCTTCGCCGGCCTCGCCGCCCGCGTCGACGTCCTCGCCCGGCGGCTCGCCGCCGCCGGCGCCGGACCGGAGCGGGTCGTCGCGGTGCTGCTGCCCCGCGGCGCCGACGCGATCGTCGCGTGGCTCGCCGCGCTGCGGGCCGGCGCCGTCTACCTGCCCGTCGACGCGGACCTGCCGGCGGACCGGATCCGCTTCATGCTCGCCGACGCCGGCGCCGCCGTGGTCGCCACCACCCGGCGGCTGGCCGGCCTGCCCGGCACGGTGCCGGTCCTGCTGGTCGACGAGCTCGCCGAGGTCCCGGCCGTCGACCTGCCCGCGGTGACGCCCGCGATGGCCGCGTACGTGCTGTACACGTCGGGCTCGACCGGGAAGCCGAAGGGCGTGGTGGTCGAGCACGGGGCGGTGGTGAACTTCTTCGAGCACCACCGGCGAGAGCTGTTCACCGAGCGCCGGATTCGCGTCGGCCTGTCCGCGGCGCTGTCGTTCGACACGTCGTGGGAAGGCGTCCTGTGGCTCCTCGCGGGTCACGAACTGCACCTGTTCGACGACGAGACCCGCCGCGACCCCGCGCTGCTCAACGCGTATGTCGCCGAGCACGGCATCGACTTCCTCGACGTCACCCCGTCCCTCGCGGACCGGCTCGTCGCCGAGGGGCTCCTCGACCATCCGCCCGCGATCCTGGCCCTCGGCGGTGAGGCGGCGGGATCCGCGCTGTGGACCGCGATCCGCGACGCCGACGGTGTCACCGGTGTGAACCTGTACGGCCCGACCGAGGCGACCGTCGACACGTTGATGGCGTGGATCGGTGACAGCGACACCCCGCTCGTCGGCCGTCCGATCGCGAACACCCGCGCCTACGTCCTGGACAGCGCGCTGCGGCAGGTCCCGGTCGGGGTGGCGGGGGAGCTGTACCTCGCCGGGGCACCCCTCGCCCGGGGCTACCTCGGCCGGCCGGATCTCACCGCCGAACGGTTCGTCGCCGACCCGTTCGGCGGGCCCGGGACCCGCATGTACCGCACCGGAGACGTCGTCCGGTGGACCGCCGGCGGATCCCTGGAGTACGTCGGTCGGTCCGACGACCAGGTGAAGATCCGCGGGTTCCGGATCGAGCTCGGCGAGATCGAGACCGTCCTCGCCCGCCACCCCGGCGTCGTCCAGGTCGTCGTCACCGCCCGCGAGGACACCCCCGGCGTCAAGCAGCTCGTCGCCTACGCCACCGGTGACGGCCTCGACGCCGCCGCGCTGAAGGCGACCGCGGCGGCGAGCCTGCCCGAGCACATGGTCCCGGCCGCGTTCGTCGTCCTCGACGCGCTGCCGTCCACGACCGCCGGGAAGGTCGACCGCAAAGCGCTGCCCGCACCCGACCTCGCCGCCGCCGTGGGGGGCGTCGCCGCCCGTACCCCCGCCGAAACCCTGCTGTGCGCGCTCTTCGCGCAGCTGCTCGGCCTGCCGACCGTCGGCATCCACGACGACTTCTTCGCCCTCGGCGGCCACTCGCTCCTCGCGACGAGCCTCACCGCCCGCACCCGCGCCGTGTTCAACCGGCCGCTGTCGATCCGGACCGTGTTCGAGGCGCCGACCGTCGCCGCCCTCGCCCGCCGCATCGCCGAGACCGGCCCCGGCGGCGCGCCGCGCCCCGAACTGCGCCGCCGCCCCGACGGCGACCGGCCCGCCCTGTCCTACGCCCAGCAGCGCCTGTGGTTCCACCACCGGCTCACCGGGCCCAGCGCCACCTACAACGTCGCGTTCGCCGCCCAGCTCACCGGCGCGCTCGACGCCGGCGCGCTGCGGGCCGCGCTCGGCGACGTCGCCGCCCGGCACGAGAGCCTCCGCACCGTCTTCGCCGAGGAGCACGGCCGGCCGTACCAGCTGATCCTGCCGCCGACCGCCCCGGTGCTCGAGGTCGTGGACTGCACGGACGAGGGGCTGACGGCGCGGCTCACCGAGGCGGCCCGCTACCCGTTCCGGCTCGAGGCCGAACCGCTCATGCGGACCACCCTGTTCCGGACCGGCCCGCAGACCGCGACACTGCTGATCCTGCTGCACCACATCGTCACCGACGAGTGGTCCGAAGGCCGGCTCATGCACGACCTCGGCCTCGCGTACGCCGCCCGCACCGCCGGCGTGGCACCGCGCCAGCCCGCCCTCGCCGTCCAGTACGCCGACTACGCCCACTGGCAGCGGGAACTCCTCGGCGACCCGGCCGACCCGGCGAGCCTCCTGCACCGGCAGGCCACCTACTGGCGCGACGCGCTCGCCGGCGCACCTGAGGAGCTGGCGCTGCCCACCGACCGGCCCCGCCCGCCGGTCCCGTCCTACGACGGCGGCATCGTCACCTTCACCGTCGGCGCGGACGTCCACGACCGCATCCGCCGCCTCGGCCGCGACGTCGGCGCCACCACCTTCATGGTCGTGCAGGCCGCCACCGCCGTGCTGCTGCACCGGCTCGGCGCCGGCGACGACATCCCGCTCGGCAGCCCCGTCGCCGGCCGCGACGAGGAGATCCTCGACGACCTCGTCGGGTTCTTCGTCAACACCGTCGTGCTGCGCACCGACGTCTCCGGCGACCCGACCTTCCGCGACCTCGTCGCCCGCGTCCGGACCACCGACCTGGACGCGTTCGCGCACGCCGACCTGCCGTTCGAGCGGCTCGTCGAGGCGGTCAACCCCGAGCGGACCCTGTCGCGCAACCCGCTGTTCCAGGTGATGGTGTCGCACCAGCACGTGCCGGCGAAGACCCCGGCGCTGCCGGGCCTGCGCAGCACCCCGCTACCGATCGACACCGGCGTCGCGCAGTTCGACCTCGGCATCGTCGTCACCGAGGAGCACGGCGTCGACGGGCTGAGCGGCATCATCGAATACGCCACCGACCTGTACGACCGCGACACCGCCGCGCGGCTCGCGACCTGGCTGGTGCGGCTCCTCGACGCGCTCACCGCGGCCCCGGACCGGCCGATCGGCGCCGCGCCGCTGCTGTCCGGGGCGGAGCACCGCGCGGTGCTCGCCGCGTCGCACGGCGCGCCGCTGCACGCGGCGGCGCAGACCCTGCCGGCGATGTTCGAGGCGCAGGCCGCCGCGACCCCCACCGCCACGGCGCTGGTCGACGGCGGCACGACCCTCACCTACGCCGAGCTCAACGCCGCCGCGAACCGGCTCGCGAGGGTGCTCGCCGACCGTGGCGCCGGACCGGAGCGGGTCGTGCTGGTGCTGCTGCCACGCTCCGCGGACCTGATCGTGGCGGAGCTGGCCGTGGCCAAGGCCGGCGCCGCGTTCCTGCCCGTCGAGCCCGGCCAGCCCGCCGACCGGCTCGCCGCGATGATCGACGACGCGGCACCCGTCCTGGCGCTGGTCCGCTCGGCCGACCGCGTCGAGCTGCCGGTGCCGCTGCTCGCCGTCGACGTCCCCGCGCTGACCGCCCGCCGCGACGACGGCGACCTCACCGACGCCGACCGGCGCGCCTCGCTGCGCCCGGACCACCCGGCCTACGTCATCTTCACGTCGGGCTCGACCGGCCGGCCGAAGGGCGTCGTCGTCCCGCACGCCGGGCTCGCCGGGCTCGCCGAAACGTTCGTCACCACCTTCGGCATCGGCGCCGGCAGCCGGGTCGTGCAGTTCGCGTCCCCCAGCTTCGACGTCACCGTCGCCGAGCTCGTCATGTCGCTGCTCGCCGGCGCCACGCTCGTCGTCGTGCCCGACGAGTCCCGGCTCGGCCCGCCCTACGCGCAGTTCCTCGCCGACGCCGGCATCACCCACTTCGCGCTGCCGCCGTCGGCGCTCGGCGCGCTGCCCGCCGGCAGCATCCCCGCCGGCGTCACCGTCGTCACCGGCGCCGACCGGTGCCCGCCGGACCTGGTCGAACGGTGGGCGCGCACGCACCCGATGTTCAACGCCTACGGTCCCACCGAGGCGACCGTCAACGCGACCCTGTGGGCGTGCGAACCCGGCGCGGTCCGCATCGGCCGCCCCGACCACGGGCGCACCGCCTACGTCCTGGACGACCGGCTCCGGGTCGTCCCCGACGGCGTCACCGGCGAGCTGTACCTCGGCGGCGACGGTCTCGCCCGCGGCTACCTCGGGCAGCCGGGCCTGACCGCCGGGCGGTTCGTCGCCGACCCGTTCGGGCCGCCCGGCGCCCGCCTGTACCGCACCGGCGACGTCGTGCGGCGGGTCGGCGGCGACATCGAGTTCGTCGGCCGCGCCGACAACCAGGTGAAGGTCCGCGGCTTCCGGATCGAGCTGGGCGAGGTCGAGGCCGCCGTCCGCGCCCAGCCGGGCGTCGAGGCCGTCACCGCCGGCGTCATGGACGGCCGGCTCGTGGCCCACGTCGTCGGCCGGGCCGACCTCGAGGCGCTGCGCGCGGTCCTGCCCGACTACATGGTCCCGGCCGCCGTCGTCACGCTCGCCGAGCTGCCGCTCACCAGCAGCGGCAAGGTCGACCGGCGCTGGCTGCCCGCCCCCGACTTCACCGCCGCCGGTGCCGCGTCCGAGGCGGGCACGCCCGTCGAGCAGCTGCTGTGCGACCTGTTCGCCGAGATTCTCGGGGTACCGGCCATCGGCCCCCACGACAGCTTCTTCACCCTCGGCGGCGACAGCATCATGTCGATCCAGCTGGTGTCCAAGGCCCGCGCCGCCGGGCTGCGGGTCAGCCCCCGGCAGGTGTTCGAGGCGAAGACCCCCGCCGGGCTCGCCGCCGTCGTCTCCGCCGAACCCGCGCGGGCGGCGGAGCCCGACGGCGCCGGTCTCGGCCTGGTCCCGGTCACCCCGATCGTCGCGTGGCTGCGCGACCTGGCCACCCCGATCGACCGCTTCCACCAGTCGCTGCTGATCCGGGTCCCGGCCACCGCGACCCCCGGCTCCCTCGCCGCGGCGCTGCAGGCGGTCCTCGACACGCACGACGCGCTGCGCGCCCGGTGGACCCCGGCCGGGCTGCACGTGCCGCCCGCCGGGACCGTCCGCGCCGCCGGCCTGCTGTCCACGGTCGGCGACGAGGCCGCGCTGCCCGCCGCGTACGCCGCCGCCGTGGCCCGCCTCGACCCGGCCGCCGGGGTCATGGTGCAGGCCGTCGCCGCGCCCGGCCGGCTGCTGCTCGTCGCGCACCACCTCGTCGTCGACGGCGTCTCGTGGCGCATCATCGTGCCCGACCTGCGCGACGCGTGGGACGCGGTCACCGCCGGGCGGGCGCCCGCGCTGCCGCCGGTGCCGACGTCGCTGCGGCAATGGGCGCACGGCCTCACCGCCGCCGCGGCCGCCCGCACCGGCGAACTGGCCTTCTGGCAGGCGCAGGCCGCGCCGCCCGTCCTCCCCGTGCCGGGCCGGGCGGCGCCGCTGCGGCACCTCACCCGCACCCTCGAACCGGAGCGGACCGCGCCGCTGCTGACCACCGTCCCGGCCGCCTTCCACGCCGCCGTGCCCGACGTGCTGCTCACCGCCCTCGCCGTCGCCGTGCGGCAGTGGCACGGGGGGGTCACGGGGATCAGCGGCAGCACGGGTCCGCTCGCCGTCGACCTCGAAGGCCACGGCCGGGAGGACGTCGTGCCGGGCGCCGACACGTCCCGGACCGTCGGCTGGTTCACCACCTCCTACCCGGTCCTGCTCGACCCCGGCCCGGTCGACCCCGCCGACGTCGCCGCCGGCGGGCCGGCCGCCGGGCACGCGCTCAAACGGGTCAAGGAGCAGCTGCGGGCCGTGCCCGGCAACGGCATCGGCTACGGCCTCCTGCGCCACCTGCACCCCGCGCCCGCCCTGGCCGAGGCCGCCGCGCCGCAGGTGCTGTTCAACTACCTGGGCCGCTTCGGCGCCGGCCCGTCGGACCTCTGGACGGCGGACCCGCTGGACCTCGGGGTCGTCGAGGACGGGCTGCCGGTCAGCCACGCCCTGGACATCACCGTCACCACCCTCGACGGCCCCGACGGGCCGGAGCTCGAGGTGCGCTGGGCCTACCCGGCGGACCTGTTCACCGACAACGACGTCGCCACCCTCGCCGGTGCCTGGTTCGCCGCCCTCGCCGGCCTCGCCACCCACACCAAGGACGGCGCCGCCGGCGGCCACACCCCGTCCGACCTCCTGGTCACCCTCAGCCAGGACGAGATCGACGAATTCGAAGACGACTGGAGCGATCTGTGAGCGCGAGCAAGCCGGCCGGACTGCAGGACATCCTGCCGCTTTCCCCGCTGCAGGAGGGCCTGTACTTCCTCGGTACCTTCGACGAGCCCGCCGCCGTCGACGTGTACTCGGTGCAGCAGATCCTCGACCTCACCGGCCCCCTCGAAGCCGACCGGCTCCGCGCCGCGGCCGCCGCGCTGCTCGACCGGCACCCGAACCTGCGGGCCGCGTTCCGCCCCCGCAAGACCGGCGAACCGGTCCAGCTGATCCCGGCGAAGGTCACCCCACAATGGACGTTCGCCGACCTGACCGGGCTTCCCGCCGCCGCGGCACAGGCCGAGGTCGAGCGGCTCGCCGCCGACGACCGAGGACGCCGCTTCGACCTGGGCAAGCCGCCGCTGCTGCGGTGGACGCTCATCCGGCTCGACGGCGACGCGCACCGGCTCGTCATGACCGGCCACCACATCCTGCTCGACGGCTGGTCGGCGCCGCTGCTCGTCCGGGACCTGCTCGCCCTCTACGCCGGCACCCCGCTGCCCGCGCCGCGCCCCTACCGCGACTACCTCGCCTGGCTCACCGCGCAGGACCTGGCCACCGGCCGCGCCGCGTGGCGCGAAGCCCTCGACGGCGTCACCGAGCCGACCCTCGTCGCGCCCGCCGACCCGGCCCGCCGCCCCGTCGTCCCCGCGATCCTCGACGCCCGCCTCGACGCCGCCGCCACCGCCGCGGTCACGGCCGTCACCCGGCGGCTCGGCGTCACCCTCAACACCGTCGTCCAGGCCGCCTGGGGTCTCCTCGTCGGCGGGCTCACCGGCCGCGACGACGTCGTCTTCGGCGCCACCGTCTCCGGCCGGCCGCCGCAGTTGCCCGGCGTCGAAGAGATGATCGGCCTGTTCATCAACACGCTCCCCGTCCGGGTCCGGGTCCGCCGCGACGACACGTGGACGTCGCTGCTCGACCGCGTCCAGCGCGAGCAGGCGGCGCTGCTGGACCACCAGTACCTGAGCCTCACCGAGATCCAGCGGCAGACCGGGATCGGCGCGCTCTTCGACACCCTCACCGTCTTCGAGAGCTACCCCCTCGACGAGGAGGGCATCGCCGCCGGGCAGGGCGCGTCCGGGCTGCGGCTCGCCGCCGTCACCGGGCACGACGCCACCCACTACCCGCTGACCCTGACCGTCGTGCCGGACACGGACCTGGTCCTCGGCCTGGAGTACCGGCCCGACCTGTTCACCGCGGAGACGGCCGCCGGGCTCCTGGACCGGCTCACCGCGCTGCTGCGGACCCTCGCCGCCGACCCGTCCACCCCGCTGTCCACGGTGGACCTGCTGCTGCCCGGTGAGCGCGCCGGCCTCGCCCGCTGGAACAGCACCGCGCACCCCGTGGCGGCCGCGTCGGTCGTGGACGTGTTCCTGGCGCGGGTCACCGCCTCGCCGCACGTGCCCGCGGTCGTCTTCGGCTCGCGGTCGTTGACCTACAGCGAGCTGGCCGACCGGGTCGACGTCCTGGCCCGCCGTCTGATCGGGATGGGTGCCGGGCCGGAGCGGGTGGTGGCGGTGGTGCTGCCGCGGGGCCTGGACTCGATCGTGGCGTGGCTGGCGGTGCTGCGGGCCGGTGCGGTGTATCTGCCGGTGGACGTGGATCTGCCGGTGGACCGGGTCGATTTCATGCTGGCCGACGCGGGTGCCGCGGTGGTGCTGCGGTCGGTGCCGACGTCCGGTGACGTCCCGCTGGTCGACCTGCCGGTGGTGAGCCCGGCGATGGCGGCGTACGTGCTGTACACGTCCGGCTCGACCGGCCGGCCGAAGGGCGTCGTCGTCGAGCACGGCGCGGTGGTGAACTTCTTCGAGCATCACCGGCGGGAGATCTTCGAGCGGTTGACGTCCGGCCGGATCCGGGTGGGCCTGTCCGCGTCGCTGTCGTTCGACACGTCCTGGGAGGGCGTGCTGTGGCTCGTCGCGGGGCACGAGCTGCACCTGTTCGACGATGAGACCCGCCGCGACCCGGCGCTGCTGAACGCCTACGTGGCGCGGCGCGGCATCGACTTCCTGGACGTGACGCCGTCCCTGGCGGACCGGCTGGTCGCGGAGGGTCTCCTGGAGGACCCGCCCGCGATCCTCGCGCTCGGCGGTGAGGCGGCCGGGTCCGCGCTGTGGACAGCGATCCGCGACACCGGCGGCGTGACGGGTGTGAACCTGTACGGCCCGACCGAGGCGACGGTCGACACGTTGATGGCGTGGATCGGTGACAGCGACACGCCACTGGTGGGCCGGCCGATCGCGAACACCCGGGCGCACGTCCTCGACGGGATGCTGCGGCCGGTCCCGGTCGGTGTGGCGGGGGAGTTGTACCTGGCCGGTGCGCCCCTGGCCCGGGGCTACCTCGGCCGGCAGGGCCTCACGGCGGAACGGTTCGTCGCCGACCCGTTCGGTGCGCCGGGTTCCCGCATGTACCGCACCGGCGACGTCGTGCGGTGGACGGCCGGCGGCTCCCTGGAATATGTCGGCCGGTCCGACGACCAGGTGAAGATCCGCGGGTTCCGGATCGAGCTCGGCGAGATCGAAACCGTCCTCGCCCGGCACCCCGGGGTCGTCCAGGTCGCCGTCGCGGCTCGTGAGGACACCCCGGGTGTGAAGCAGCTCGTCGCCTACCTGGTCGGCGACGGGCTCGACGTGGGGACGCTCAAGGAGACCGCGGCGGCGAGGCTGCCGGAGCACATGGTCCCGGCGGCGTTCGTCGTCCTGGACGCGCTGCCGTCCACGTCCGCCGGGAAGGTTGATCGGAAGGCGTTGCCGGCGCCGGACTTCGCGGCGATGGCGGGTGCGGTCGCGCCCCGTACCCCGGTCGAGGAGGTCCTCGCCGGGCTCTACGCGCAGGTTCTGGGTCTGCCCGCGGTCGGGGTCGAGGACAGCTTCTTCGCCCTCGGCGGGGACAGCATCGTGTCGATCCAGCTCGTGGCCCGCACGCGTGCCGCCGGGCTGAGGATCACGCCGCGGCAGGTGTTCGAGCACCGCACCGTCGCCGCCCTCGCCCGCGTCGCCACCCCGCTCACCGAACCCGCCGCCGCACCGGCCGACGTCACCGGGCCCGTCCCGCTCACCCCGATCGTCGCCTGGCTCGCCGAACAGGACGCGCCGCTCGACCGGTACAGCCAGTCGGTGCAGCTCAGGGTGCCGGCCGCGCTGACCGCCGCGACCCTCGCCCACACCCTCCAGACGGTCCTCGACGCCCACCCGATGCTCCGCGCCACGTGGACCGGACAGGCCCTCACGATCCCCGACGGTGCGGGCCCCCGCGCCGCCGACATCATCCAGCGGGTCCCGGCCGCCGGTCTCACCGCCGCCGCCCTCGACGCGCTCGCCGCCGCCGAGACGACCGCCGCCGCCACCCGGCTCCAGCCCACCACCGGCCGCATGGTCCAAGCCGCGTGGCTCGACGCGGGACCCGACACCCCCGGCCGGCTCGCCGTCGTCGCCCACCACCTCGTCGTCGACGGCGTCTCCTGGCGGATCCTCGGCGCCGACCTCGCCGACGCCTGGCACGCCGGCAAAATCGGCGCCGGCAGCACCCCCTTCCCGGTCTGGGCGGCCGGGCTCGCCAAGGCCGCCGACCGGCCCGCCGCCGAACTCGACCTGTGGCGGACCATCGCCGCCGGCACGGAGACACCCCTCGGCGCCCGCGCCCTCGACCCGGCCCGGGACACCGTCGCGACCAGCCGCGTCGTCACGGTGGAGGTGCCGCCGGAGCGGGCCCTGCCGCTGCTGGAGACCGTCCCGCGGGCGTTCCACGCCGGCGTCCAGGACGTCATGCTCGCCGGGCTCGCCGCCGTCCTGCCCGGCAGGGTCGGCCTGGAAGGGCACGGCCGCGAAGAGGACCTCGTGCCCGGCGCCGACCTGACCCGCACCGTCGGCTGGTTCACCGCCGAGTACCCGATCCGGCTCACCGCCGGCGAGGACCCGGCCACGGCGGTGGCGGCCGTCAAGGAACACCTGCGGTCGATCCCGGCCGCCGGGCTCGGCTACGGCCTGCTCCGCCACGTCAACGCGGCCACCGCCGCCGAGTTCGCCGCGCACCAGCCGCCGCAGGTCCTGTTCAACTACCTCGGCCGGTTCGGCGCCGGCGACGACGCCGACTGGGCGCCCCTCGACGGGATCGGCGGCGCGGCCGACGCCGGCGCCCCGCTCACCCACGCCCTCGACATCAACGTGTCCACACTCGACACTCCCGCCGGGCCGAAGCTCACCGCGCACTTCGCGTACCCGGCGGAGGTCTTCACCGACGCCGAGGTCGAGACGATCGCCGCCGGCTGGCTCGCCGCCCTCGACGCGATCGTGGCCGCCGTCGCGGCCGGCGCCGGCGGGCGCACCCCGTCGGACTTCGACCTCGTGCGCCTCCGACCGGCCGACATCGCCGCGGTCGACGCCACCCACCCCGGCGCCGACGTGTGGTCGCTGTCGCCGCTGCAGGAGGGCCTGTACTTCCTGTCGTCGTTCGACGACACCGACGTCGACGTCTACACCGTCCAGCAGGTCCTCGACCTCACCGGGCCCGTCGACACCGGCCGGCTCCGCGCCGCCGCCGCGACGCTCTTCGCCCGGCACCCCAACCTGCGCGCCGGCTTCACCACCACCGCCGGCGGCGCCGCCGTGCAGGTCGTCCCGGCGGCCGTCGACGTGCCGTGGGACGAGGTCGACCTGACCGGCGCCACCGACCGGCAGGCCGCGTTCGAGGATCTCGCCCGCGCCGACCGGGGGCGCCGCTTCGACCTCGCCGCGCCGCCGCTGCTGCGGTTCACCCTGGTCCGCCTCGCACCCGGCGCGCACCGGCTCATCATGAGCAGCCACCACATCCTCCTCGACGGCTGGTCCGGCCCGCTCGTCGTCCGTGACCTCCTCGACGCCTACGCCGGCACCCCGCTGCCCGCCGTGCGCCCCTACCGGGACCACCTCGCCTGGCTGCGCGACCAGGACCGCGACGCGACCCGCGCCGCCTGGCGGGCCGCCCTCGACGGCGTCGACGAGCCGACCCTCGTCGCCCCCGGCGCCCCCGCCCTGCCGCAGCTGCCCGGCCTCACCAGACGCGTCGTCCCGGCCGGAGTCACCGCCGCGGTCACCGCCCTCGCCCGCGGGCACGACGTCACGCTCAGCACCGTCGTGCAGGTCCTGTGGGGCGTGCTCCTCGGCCGGCTCACCGGCCGCGACGACGTCGTCTTCGGCGCCACCGTCTCCGGCCGCCCCGCCCAGCTCACCGGCGTCGAGGACATGGTCGGCCTGTTCATCAACACCCTCCCGGTCCGGGTCCGCGTCCGGCGCGACGACACGTGGCTGACGCTGCTGCGCCGCGTCCAGGGCGAGCAGGCGGCGCTGCTGGACCACCAGTACCTCGGCCTCACCGAACTGCAGCGGATGACCGGCGTCGGCGAGCTCTTCGACACCCTCACCGTCTTCGAGAGCTACCCCGTCGACACCGACGCCCTCGACACCACCCAGCGGGCCGCCGGGCTGCGGATCTCCGCCGTCGGCAACCTCGACGCGACCCACTACCCGCTCACCCTCACCGTCGTGCCGGACGCGGCGCTCGAGCTCGGTCTCGAATACCGCACCGACCTGTTCGACGCCGCCGCCGCCGACCGGCTCCTCGACCGCTTCGAAACCCTGCTGCGCTCCCTCGCCACCGACCCGTCGGCGCCGCTGTCCACTGTGGACGTAGTGCTGCCGGGTGAGGCGGGCGACGTCGCGTCGTGGAACGCGACCGGCCACCCCGTCGGCGGCGGCACGCTCGTCGACGCGTTCCTGGCACGGGCCGCGGCGACCCCGTCGCTCACGGCCGTGGTCTTCGGCTCGCTGTCGTTGACCTACAGCGAGCTGGCCGACCGGGTCGACGTCCTGGCCCGCCGTCTGATCGGGATGGGTGCCGGGCCGGAGCGGGTGGTGGCGGTGGTGCTGCCGCGGGGCCTGGATTCGATCGTGGCGTGGCTGGCGGTGTTGCGTGCGGGTGCGGTGTATCTGCCGGTGGACGTGGATCTGCCGGTGGACCGGGTCGATTTCATGCTGGCCGACGCGGGTGCCGCGGTGGTGCTGCGGTCGGTGCCGGCGTCCGGTGACGTCCCGCTGGTCGACCTGCCGGTGGTGAGCCCGGCGATGGCGGCGTACGTGCTGTACACGTCCGGCTCGACCGGCCGGCCGAAGGGCGTCGTCGTCGAGCACGCGGCGCTGCTCAATTTCTTCGAACACCACCGGCGGGTGCTGTTCGAGCGGTTCGCACCCGGCCGCATCCGGGCGGGCCTGTCCGCGGCACTGTCGTTCGACACGTCCTGGGAAGGCGTGCTGTGGCTCGTCGCCGGGCACGAGCTGCACCTGTTCGACGACGAGACCCGCCGCGACCCCGCCCTGTTCGTCGACTACGTCGCCCGCCACGACATCGGCTTCCTCGACGTCACCCCGTCGCTCGCCGACCGCCTCGTCGCCGAAGGGCTGCTCGACCACCCGCCGGCCCTGCTCATGGTCGGTGGCGAGGCCGTCGGCACCGCCCTGTGGACCGCGCTGCGCGACGCCGGCGGCGTCGACGGCGTCAACTTCTACGGGCCGACCGAGGCGACCGTCGACACGCTGATGGCGTGGATCGACGACACCGCGACGCCCGTCGTCGGCCGGCCGATCGCCAACACCCGCGCCCATGTCCTCGACGGGATGCTGCGGCCGGTCCCGGTCGGTGTGGCGGGGGAGCTGTACCTGGCCGGTGCGCCCCTGGCCCGCGGCTACCTGCGCCGGCCCGGGCTGACCGCCGGACGGTTCGTCGCCGACCCGTTCGGCGCGCCCGGCGACCGCATGTACCGCACCGGCGACATCGTGCGCTGGAACACCGACGGCAACCTCGAATACGTCGGCCGGTCCGACGACCAGGTGAAGATCCGCGGCTACCGGATCGAGCTCGGCGAGATCGAAACCGTCCTCGCCCGGCACCCCGGCGTCGTCCAGGTCGCCGTCATCGCCCGCGAGGACACCCCCGGCGTCAAGCAGCTCGTCGCCTACGTCGCCGGTGCCGGCCTGGACACGGCCGCGCTCAAGGAGACCGCGGCGGCGAGGCTGCCGGAGCACATGGTCCCGGCGGCGTTCGTCGTCCTGGACGCGTTGCCGTCCACGTCCGCCGGGAAGGTTGATCGGAAGGCGTTGCCGGCGCCGGACTTCGCGGCGATGGCGGGTGCGGTCGCGCCGCGGACCGCGGTCGAGGAGGTCCTCGCCGGGCTCTACGCGCAGGTTCTGGGTCTGCCCGCGGTCGGGGTCGAGGACAGCTTCTTCGCCCTCGGCGGGGACAGTATCGTGTCGATCCAGCTCGTGGCCCGCACGCGTGCCGCCGGGTTGAGGATCACGCCGCGGCAGGTGTTCGAGCACCGCACCGTCGCCGCCCTCGCCCGCGTCGCCACGACCCTCGACGGGTCCGGCGGGCTCGGCGGCGACGCCACGGGGCCGGTGCCCGTCACGCCGGTCATCGGGTGGCTGCGCGGCCCGATCGACCGGCTCAGCCAGTCGGTGCTGCTGCGCGTCCCCGTCGCCGCGACCACCGCCGAGCTCACCGCCGCCGTCCAGGCCCTGCTCGACCACCACGACCTGCTCCGCGCCCGCTGGACCGGCAGCCACCTCGACGTGCCCGCCACCGGCAGCGTCACGGCCCGCGTCCACGAGGGCACCGGCGACGCGGCCACCGAACACGCCGCCGCCGTCTCCCGGCTCGCCCCGGCCGACGGCAGGATGCTGGAGGCGGTCCGGCTCGCCACCGGGGAACTGCTCGTCGTCGCGCACCACCTCGTCGTCGACGGCGTCTCCTGGCGGATCATCGTCGAGGACCTGCGCACCGCGTGGGAGGCCGCGCACCGCGCCGAGACCCCCGCGCTCACCAGCGCCGGCACCCCGTTCCGGACCTGGGCGGCCGCGCTGCGCCGGGTGACCCTCACCGACGCGGAGACCGCCTACTGGGCACAGGCCGAGGAGGGCGACGAGGCCCCGCTCGGCGCCCGGCCTGTCGACCCGGCCACCGACACCGTCGCCACGACAAAGGTGCTCACCGTCGAGCGGCCCGCCGGCGCGCTGCTCACCGACGTGCCCGCCGCGTTCCACGCCGGAGTCCAGGACGTCCTGCTCGCCGGCCTCACCACCGCCCTGTCCACCAGGACCGGCGGCAGCGTCCGGATCGGGCTCGAAGGCCACGGCCGTGAGGAGCAGCTCGTCCCCGGCGCCGACCTGACCGGCACCGTCGGCTGGTTCACCAGCGAATACCCGGTCCGGCTCACCCCCGGCGACGACCCCGCCAGGTCGGTGCAGCACGTCAAGGAACAGCTCCGTGCGGTGCCGAACAACGGCGTCGGCTACGGGCTGCTGCGCCCCGACGGCCCCCGCCGGCCACCGCAGGTGCTGTTCAACTACCTCGGCCGGTTCGGCGCCGGCGACGACACCACCGACGAGTGGACGCCCGCCGGCGGCATCGGCGGCGACGCCGACCCCGGCGCCCCCGTCCCGTACGCGCTCGAGATCAACGTCAGCGCCCTCGACACCACGCTGTCGGTGGACCTGAGCTACCCGGCCGGGGTGCTCACCGACGACGACGTGCGCGACATCGCCGACGACTGGTTCGCCGCGCTCGACGCGATCAGCGCCGCCGTCGCCGCCGGCGCGGGCGGCCGCACCCCGTCGGACTTCGACCTCGTCACGCTCACCGCCGCCGACATCGCCGCGCTCGACCGCGACACGCACGACCTGTGGTCGCTGTCGCCGCTGCAGGAAGGGCTCTACTTCCTGTCGTCGCTGGACGAGACCGCCGTCGACGTCTACACCGTCCAGCAGGCCGTCGACCTCACCGGCCCGCTCGACCCGGACCGGCTGCGACGGGCCGCGGCGCGGCTGTTCGACCTGCACCCCAACCTGCGGGCCGGCTTCGCCACCACCGCGTCCGGCGCGCCCGTCCAGGTCATCCCCGCCGCCGTCGAACCCCGCTGGGACACCGTCGACCTCACCGGCGAGGACGACGCCGACGCCGCCACCGCCCGGGTCCTCGCCCGCGCCCGCGAGGACCGCTTCGACCTCGCCGCGCCGCCGCTGCTGCGGTGGACGCTCGCCACCCTCGGCCCCGACCGGCACCGGCTGATCAGCACCGAGCACCACATCCTGCTCGACGGCTGGTCCGGGCCGCTGCTCGTGCGGGACCTCCTCGCCCTGTACGCGGGGCGGACCCCGGCACCGGCCCGGCCCTACCGGGACCACCTCGCGTGGCTCGCCGCGCAGGACCGGGAAGCGGCCGCCGCCGCGTGGCGGGACGCGCTCGTCGGCGTCGCCGACGCCACCCGGATCGTGCCGCCGGACGCCGCCCGCGACGGCATCACCCCCGGCTACCTCGACGCCGCGATCCCCGAATCCCTCGCCACCGCCGCCGGCGCGGTCAGCCGGCGGCTCGGCGTCACCGTCAACACCCTCGTCCAAGCCGCCTGGGGCGTGCTGCTCAGCCGGCTCACCGGTCGCGACGACGTCGTCTTCGGCGCCACCGTCTCCGGCCGCCCCGCCGACCTCGACGGCGTCGAGGACATGATCGGGCTGTTCATCAACACCGTCCCCGTCCGGGTCCGGGTCCGCGCCGGCGAGTCGTGGGCCGGGCTCCTCGCCCGCGTCCAGGCCGAGCAGGCCGCCCTGCTCGACCACCACCACCTCGGGCTCGCCGACATCCAGCGGGCGCACGGCATCGGCGAGCTGTTCGACACGCTCACCGTGTACGAGAGCTACCCCGTCGACGAGGACGCCCTCGCGGCGCAGGAAACGGTCGCCGGGCTGAAGATCGGCGCCGTCGAGCAGCACGACGCGACCCACTACCCGCTGACCCTCGTGGCCGGCGACGACGGCGGACTGCACCTCACCCTGGAGTACCGCCCCGACCTGTTCGACCGGGCAACCGCCGAGCGGACCCTGGCCCGGCTGGTCGGGATCCTCGGCCAGGCCCTCGCCGACCCCGACGCCCCCGTCGGGCGCACCGACGTGCTGCTGCCCGACGAGCTGCACACGATGCTGCGCGAGTGGAACGCCGACACGCTGCCCGTCGCCGCGTCGACACTGCCCGCGATCCTGAGCCATTGGGCTTCGACGACACCGTCGGCGGCTGCGTTGACGGTACGGGAGGAGACCCTGACCTACGCGCAGCTGGACGCGCGGGCCAACCGGCTCGCCCGCCTGCTGGTCGAGCGCGGGGCGGCACCGGAGCGGATCGTCGCCCTGATGCTGCCCCGCGAGGCCGACATCATCGTCGCGATCTGGGCGGTCCTGAAGTCCGGTGCCGCATACCTGCCGATCGACCCCGACTATCCCGCCGACCGCGTCCGGTACATGCTGGACGACGCGCGACCGGTCCTCGTCGTCACCGACGACGCCCACGCCGCGACCCTGCCCCCCGGCACGCCCACCTGCCGCGTCGTGGACGCTTTAACCTGCGACGACGGGCCGTTCACGACGCCCGCGCTGGGCAACGGCAACGCCGCCTACGTCATCTACACCTCGGGCTCCACCGGGCAGCCGAAGGGCGTCCTCGTCCCGCACCAGAACGTCGTCAACCTGTACACCAGCCACGACCGCGACGTGCTCGCCCCCGCCTCGCGGCAGCTCGGCGGGCGCAAGCTGCGGGTCGGGCACAACTGGTCGTTCGCGTTCGACGCGTCCTGGCAGCCGATGCTCGGCTTCCTCGGCGGCCACCACCTGCACCTGGTCACCGAGGAGATCCGCCGCGACCCGGCGGCGCTGACCGCCTTCATCATCGACCGGGAGATCGACTTCATCGAGGTCGCGCCGTCGCACCTGGAGCAGCTCATCGGCGCCGGCCTGCTCGACTCCGGCCGGCTGCCGCTCACCATCCTCGGCGTCGGCGGCGAGGCGATCCCGCAGCCGCTGTGGGAGCGGATGCAGCGCTTCGAGGGCACCGAGACGTACAACTTCTACGGCCCCACCGAATGCACCGTCGATGCGCTGGTGGCCCGCATCCGCGACTCGGACCGGCCGCTCATCGGCCGCGGCATCGCCAACGGCGCGCTGTATGTCCTGGACCGCTGGCTGCGCCCGGTGCCGCCCGGGGTCGACGGCGAGCTGTACATCGGCGGCACCCAGGTCGCGCGCGGCTACCTGCGCCGCGCCGCCCTCACCGCCGAACGCTTCATCGCCGACCCCTTCGGTCCCGCCGGCAGCCGCATGTACCGCACCGGCGACGTCGTGCGCTGGACCGCCGACGGCCGGGTCGACTTCGTCGGCCGCAGCGACAGCCAGGTGAAGATCCGCGGCTTCCGCATCGAGCTGGGGGAGATCGAGGCGGCCCTCGCCACCCACCCGGCTGTGCGGCAGGCGACCCTCGACGTGCGCGAACACACGCCGGGTGTGAAGCGGCTCGTCGGCTACGTCGTGCCGAACTCCCCGGTGACCACCGCCGACCTGCGCGCCCACCTGGTGGCCCGGCTGCCCGAACACCTCGTCCCGGCCGCGTTCGTGCTCCTGGACACGATGCCCGTCACCGTCAACGGCAAGATCGACCGCGCCGCCCTCCCCGCGCCGTCCCTGGTCGGCGGCGGCCGGACCGCCGCACCGGCAACGCCCGAGGAACACCAGCTGTGCGCCGTTTTCTCAGCCGTGCTCGGCGTCGCCGACGTCGGCGTCGACGATGACTTCTTCGCCCTCGGCGGCGACAGCATCCTGTCGATCCAGCTGGTCACCCGAGCCCGCGAGGCCGGCCTCACCCTCCGCATCCGCGACATCTTCGCCGGCCGCACCGTCGCCGCCATCACCCGCCTGCTGTGACCGCCCGCCACGGCGCGGCCGGTCCTGACAGGTCGCGCCGGTGGGGGGTCAGGCGGCGGAGGCGACGATCTCCCTGACGCCGGACTGGATGGTGGCCGGCGACGCGGTGTCGACCTTGGTGAAGGGGGCCGAGCCCGGATTGCCGCCGATCGCGACCTGCTTGACGGACGCGAACTTGGCGTAGCCCTCCAGCATCGCGGCGACCGGGGTCGGGCCGGCGGCGACGATGACGGCGCACTGCTGCACGCCGAGGGTGTTGTAGTACGACACGCCGTTCGCGGCGGTCTGTGGGCCGGTGATCGCGAGGTGCTGCACCTTGATCAGGGTGGCCGTGGAGGCTTCCTGCATGCCGGCCCAGGCGGCCTTCGCGGTCGCGCCGTTGAGGCCTTCCTCGTCGGTGAGCAGGCACGCGGTGGACGCCTTGTAGTGGCGCTCGCGGGGTGGTGGCGGCGGGTCGTCGGGCCAGAGCAGCCAGCCGGCGAAGCCGGCGGCGACCACGAGCACGACGGCCGCCGCGGCGATGCGGCGGCCTCGGGTGAACCAGGGCATGGGCGGCGTCCTTCCCCGTGACTGGGCGCCAGGTCGGCACGACGATAGCGGCCCGGCCGACGCTGCGGAAGACCCCAAGATCCGAGTTCGCCCAACGGCGCAGACAACGGAATGTGCTGCGGTAAAGATGCCTCAAGCAGACATTGGTGGATCTTTGCACTGACGATCTCGAATGCCTTGTGCGCATGATCATGCGCATGCACACTGCTCCCGTCATCTTGCTGGTAACGGGGAGATTCTCTTGAGCAGTCCCTCTGCGATCGATGCTGCGCGCCCTCCGGCGGGTCGTCGCGCGTCTCGTGTCACCGGACGTATCGGCGTCGTCGCCGTCGTCGCCATGCTGCTCAGCCTCGGTGTCCCGGCAGGAGTCGTGGAGCACGGCGACGGCTTCCCGCTGTCGTGGGTGACCGACTGGTTCGCGCAGCGGCCGTCCTGGGCGAAGGAGGACCCGAAGCTGCCGCAGCAGCTGGAGGGCACCGGCGTGCCGTCCAGCCACTACGTTGACTCGCCGGTCGTGCGCGACGACGGCAAGCCGACGCCGAAGGCGAAGGGCGAGCTGGCCCGCTACAAGCCGCAGCAGCTGGCCGCGCAGGTACGCGACACCGGCAAGACCGACAAGGGCTTCGACCTCAAGACCAGCAAGCGGGTCGCGGGGATGGCGACCGCGAAGTCGGACACGTTCCAGAACGCCGACGGTTCCTACACGCGGCGGGTGTACCGGGAGCCGGTGAACTTCAAGGCGGCCGACGGGGTCTGGACGCCGATCGACAGCAAGCTGGCGCTGGACAGCGGCAAGCGGCCGAAGGCGACCGCGAACGCGTTGCAGGTGAGCTTCGCGGCCGGCTCGCCGCAGCGCTTCGACACCGACGGCACCGTGCTGAGCCGGTCCGCGGCGGTGGCCGGCGACGACCTGTTCCGGATGACGGTGGCGCCCGGCGCGGAGCTGGCGTACTCGCTGCAGGGCGCGGTGCTCAACACCGCCACGGTCGACGGTCAGGTCGCCCGCTACCGCAACGTGTTCCCGCGGGTCGACCTGGAGATGGGCGCGCTGTCCGGCGGGGCGAAGGAGACCCTGCTGCTGCGCGCGGCCGACGTCCCCACCGAGTACGTGTACCCGCTGCGGCTCAAGGGCCTCACCGCCCGTATCGGCGCCGGCGGCGCGGTCGAGTTCGTCGACGCCAAGGGCGCGGTCGCCGCGACGACGCCGGTCGGCTACCTGGAGGACGCCGCGGTCGACGCGTCGGGTGCCGGCGCGATGTCGCACGACGTGCGCTACGAGATCGTCACCGTCGACGGCGCGCCGGCGATCAAGATGAGCATCGACGGTGCCTGGCTGCGGGCGCCGGAGCGCAGGTTCCCGGTCAAGCTGGACCCGACCACGTCCACCACCTGGGCCGACACGTACGGGCTGTCGTCGTCGTCCACCACGAACTACGCGACCGTGGACAACGTCGCCGTCGGCACCTGGAACGCCGGTGGGCAGAAGGCCCGCGCGTTCCTCAACTTCGACGGCTTCCCCGCCTCGGTCGCCGGGCTGAAGATCGACTCGGCGCGGCTGAACCTGTTCATGTCCTATGCCGGCGACGGCGGCACCTGCGTCGGGCGCCGCTACGACGTCAGCGCCGTCACCGCCGCGTGGAGCGCCCCCTCGCTGACCTGGGCGAACATGCCCGGCTACGGCGCCTCGATCGGCTGGGACCAGCCCTACAGCACCGCGGCCTGCAACAACACCGCCGCGACGCGCAACGTGGGCGTGTGGTCCCCGTCAATCCTGAACAACCAGACGATGATCGACTGGGCGACCACCGGCGGCTACACCGGCCTCGCGGTCTGGGCGTCGGAGAGCGACAGCGAGAGCTGGAAGCGGTTCACCTCGTCGGAGCCGAACCTCATCTGCAACCATGCGACGTTCGGCGCGATCCAGTGCGACCCGTTCATCGACGTCACGTACAGCCCGAACCTGGCGCCGCAGATCACCGCCCGGTACCCGGCGTCGAACCAGGCGGTCAACACGCTCACCCCGGAGTTCGCGGCGAGCGGCCGGGACAACGACACGTACCCGAACAAGGGGCTGCGCTACCGGTTCTTCCTCTACGACGACAAGGGCAACCAGTTCCTGACGTCGCCGTGGACGAACGGCACCTGGAAGCCGCCGGTCGGCACCCTGTCGTGGGGCAAGGTCTACATGTACGCGGTGCAGGTCGACGACTACTCCAGCAGCGCACCCGCGGTCCCTGAGGTGTGGGCGTTCTCCACCCAGGTGCCGCAGCCGGCGGTGACCTCGTCGCTGGCGCAGAACGGCGGCAAGGGCTTCGAGCCCAGCGCCGGCAACTACACCACGAAGGACACCGACGCCCAGATCGCGGTCGCCGGCCCGGCGCTGTCGATCAACCGGGAGTACAACAGCCTCGACGTGCGCGACACCTCCGGCTTCGGCCGCGGCTGGTCGTCCATCGTGGACATGCAGGTCCGCGAGAACGTCGACGCCGACGGGGTGCTGCAGACCGCGACGATCCGCTACCCGAACGGCCAGGAGGTGTCCTTCGGCCGGAACAACGACGGCAAGTGGGTGCCGCCGTCCGGCCGGTACTCCATCTTCGAGCCGGTCACCGGCGGCTACAAGCTGACCGACAAGGACACCACCAGCTACGAGTTCACCAAGTCGGTGTCGACCGGCCTGTACGGCGTCACCAAGGTCACCGATGCGAACGCGCGGTCGCTGTCGTTCACGTACGACACCAACAACCGGATCACGCTGATCAAGTCGGACGCCTCGAACCGGAAGCTGACCCTGGGCTGGAACATCCCGGCCGGGTCGACCTACGCGCACGTGGCGTCGGTGACCACGGATCTGGCCGACCCGCTGGTGTCGACCAGCGCGCTGGTGTGGAACTACACCTACACGGCCGACAAGCTGATGAAGGTGTGCCCGCCCGGCACCACCACCCTGTGCACCGCGTACGAGTACCGCGCCCTTGCGCAGCACGCGAACACCGTGCTCAACCACGGCCCGTACTCGTTCTGGCGGCTCAACGAGAGCACCGGCACCGTGGCGAAGAGCTCGGTGCTGTCCAACGACGGCACCGACGACGCCGTCTACACCAGCCCGGGCCTCGGGGTCACCGGCCCGCTGAGCGACTCGACCTCCACCGCCACCCAGTTCAACGGCACCAGCAGCACGGTGAAGCTGCCGGTCAAGCAGGCGAACGAGAGCTCGTACCAATCGATCAGCATGTGGTTCAAGACGTCGACCGCGATGGGCGTGCTGTTCTCCTACCAGAAGGACGCGGTCACCCCGGGCGTCGCGGTCACCGGCGGCTACGTGCCGGCGCTCTACATCGACAACACCGGCAAGCTGCGCGGGCAGCTGTGGAACGGCAACCCGGGCACCACGCTGGTCTCGCCGAGCGTCGTCAACAACAACGTCTGGCACCACGTCGCGCTGGTCGGCAACGGCGGCGGCCAGCAGCTGTTCCTCGACGGCGCGCAGGTCGACAGCCTGCCCGGCGCGATCACCCTGCACACGGTGGACCTGCCGAACGTCTACGTCGGCGGCGGCATCATCGGCGGCGGCTGGCCGGCGCAGAACTACACCGCCGCGCCCGCCGCGAACTTCTTCACCGGCACGATCGCCGACGTCGCGTACTTCAACAAGCCGCTGACGGCCGCCACCGTCAGCAGCCTGTACACGTCGAAGTCCTCCTCGTCGGCGATGACGAAGATCACCAGCAGCGCCGGCCGGGTCCGGGCCAACGTCGCCTACGACACCGTCACCGGCCGGGTCAACCAGGTCACCGACGAGGTCGGCGGCGTGTGGAAGGTCAGCAACCCGACGAACAGCGGCTCCAGTCAGGTGTACGTGTCCGCGGTGCTCGGCACGCAGCCGCGCGAGTACTACCGCTTCGCCGACACCACCGCCCCGCCCGCGCCGGTCAGCCAGGTCATCGGCGTGAACCCGGGCGCCTACAACAACGTCACGTTCGACACGACACAGCCGAACACGACCAGCCCGTTCGCCGACTCGTTCGGTGCCGGCTTCAACGGCACCACCTCCAACGTGCGGGTGTCGGAGAGCTTCGAGTTCAACCCCGGGCAGACCGGGCCGAAGACCGTCGAGCTGTGGTTCAAGATCCCGGCCGGCTGGTCGTCCAGCGGCGTGCTCTACTCCTACCAGGCGGGCACCCTGGCCGAGGACCCGACCACCTGGACCCCGGCGCTGTACGTCGGCGGCGACGGCAAGCTCCGCGGCAGCTTCTGGTACGGCTCGGTCAACCCGATCACGTCCAGCACCGCGGTCAACGACGGCAACTGGCACCACGTCGTGCTCAGCGCCACCGACGTGTGGGACCAGACCGACTCGCAGTCGTTGTACCTGGACAACGTGCTCGTCGGCAAGCAGAGCGGCGAGAAGTGGATCACGACCGAGCAGGGCTACGCCTACGTCGGCGCCGGCAAGACGCTGTTCTGGCCGAGCTCCACCAGCAACGTCAGCTACTTCAAGGGCAACATCGCCGAGTTCGCGTTCTACGAGTCGGCGCTCACCGCGGCGCAGGTCGACTCGCACTACAAGGCGCGGCAGAGCGCGCTCTCGCCGCCCGGCGTGTCGGTGCTGACCCCGGTCACCTCGATCACCATCACCGACCCGGGCAACAAGCCGGCCACCAAGGTCTTCGACACGCTCAACGGCAACCGGCTCATCGCCAGCACCGACACCCTGGGCAACACCACGTCCTACGGTTACGACGTCGGCGGCTTCGTCTCCGTCGTCTACGACCCGCTCGGCCGCAAGACCGAGACCGGCAAGGACTACCGCGGCAACACGGTGCGCACCACCACGTGCTACTTCGACCCGCTGATGGGCGACTGCCAGACCACGTTCTACAAGTACTACCCGGACCCTGATCCGTACCCGAACCCGTTGACCCCGAGCCCCCTGAACGACCAGCTGAAGGAGATCACCCCGCCGGAGTCGTCCCAGCGCCACTTCGAGTCGTTGTCGACCACGTTCGAGTACGACGCGCAGGGCAACCGGACGAAGGTGACGACGCCGCCGGTCATCGGGTTCGACGCCGGCCGGTCCACGGTCACCACGTACACCACGGCGAGCACCGCCGCGCTGCCCAGCGGCGTGACCCCGCCGGGCCTGCCGTTCACGGTGACGTCCGCCGGCGGCAAGCAGCAGAAGACGGAGTACAACACCGCCGGTGACGTCGCCCGCATCACCGACCCCGCGGGGCTGAAGACCGAGTTCAAGTACGACAATCTGGGCCGGGTCGTCGAGAAGAAGATGATCTCGACCGCGTACCCGTCGGGCCAGGTCACCACGTACAAGTACGACGGCGACGGCCAGCTGACCGAGGCGGTCGAGCCGGTCTCCGTCGACAAGGTCACCGGCGCCACGCACTCGGCGAAGACCGTCGACGTGTACGACGCCGACGGCAACGTGCTCACCCGGACCATCACCGACGCCACCGGCGGCGACGCGGCCCGCGGCATGACGAACGAGTACAACACCCGCGGCCAGCTGGTGAAGACCGTCGACGCGACCGGCTCGGTGTCGATCTTCTCCTACGACGCCTACGGGCAGCAGAACAAGGTCGTCGAGTGCAACAGCAACCCGGCGCCCGCGACCGCCTGCCCGGCAGCGGACGTCCTGCGCACCACCACGCACACCTTCGACGCCGAGGGTCACCTGCTGACCACCACCCTCACCGGCAAGGACGGGGTCAGCACCAGGCTCACGCTCAACACGTACTACAAGGACGGTGCGATCGCGTCGGAGACCGACGCGATGAACTGGACCACCAACTACGCGTACTTCAACGACGGCAAGCTCAAGAAGGTCTCCCGCACCGACGGCACCAAGACGTACGTGGTCAAGGAGTACACGTACGACCTGGCCGGCAACCCGATGACCCAGAAGGAGAACAACGGGGCGCTGGAGACCAGGTTCCAGTACGACGCGGTCGGCCGGGTCCAGTCCGAGAGCCGCAACGTCGCCGGCCTCGACCGGATCACCAACTACGTCTACGACGCCGACGACAGGGTGATCACCACCCGGGAGAGCATCGCCGACTCGTACAACAGCGCGGTGCCCACGGTGCTCAGGACCGTGCAGAACACCTATGACCCGATGGGCCGGATGCTGACCGAGAGCATCAGCACCGCCAGCGCCTCGACCCCCGTCGGCTGGTGGAGATTCAACGAAACCGCGGCGTCGGACCAGTACTTCTACTCCGCCGACGCGTCCGCCTCGGCGAACCACATCCACAACGAGGGCCCGGTCGCGGTCGGAGGCGGGCAGGCCACGTTCCTGGGCGGCATGCTCTCGGGGGCCTCGGCGGTGGACACGTCGCAGTCCTACTCGATCTCGGCCTGGGTCAACCAGTCCGACCTCAACGGCGACCAGACCGTGGTCGGCCAGGCCGCCGAGAACAATCAGGCCTTCCACCTGCAGTACAGCCAGTCCATCGGCAGATGGCGGTTCATCTCGCCGGGCACAGACTCCGCCTCCCCGTCGGCCTACTACGCCGCGACGTCACCGAACACCGGCACGACGGGCAGCTGGGTCCACCTGGTCGCGGTGTTCGACGCCAACACCAAGGTGATGTCGCTCTACGCCAACAACGTCAAGGGCGCCGACGGCAACAACCCCACCCCGTTCAACGCGATCCGCGGGATCGGCGTCGGCGGCATCTGGTCCAACGGACCCGCCAACCTGTTCCACGGCTCGATCGACAACGTGCAGATCTACCAGCGGGCCCTGTCCGCGACGGACGTCGGCACCCTGTGGAAGGCCGGCGCGGGCCGCACCGACGACGCCCTCACCGCCGGCAGCGGCCTGCTGACCACCACGTACACGGTGGACAACCGGGGCCTGACCACCGCGGTGAAGGACCCCCGCAACAACACCACCAACTACGAGTACGACGAGGCGGGCCGCCTGGCCAAGGTCCTCGCCCCGACCGTCTCCACCGAGACCCTCGCCGGCGGCGTGGTCTCCATGCGCCCGATGACCCTCACCGGCTACAACACCTTCGGCGACGTGGTCGAGGAGCAGGACCAGCTCGGCCGGGTGGTGCAGACCAGGGTCGACGCCGCGGGCCGCCCCACCCAGGTGATCCTGCCCGACTACACCCCACCGGGCGGCACCCTGATCACGGGCGCCAGCAGCAGCACCGTCTACGACAAGCTCGGCCAGGTCTACTCGACCACCGACCCGCGCAACAAGACGACGCTGTACGAGTACGACAACTTCGGCAACCCGACCAAGGTCACCGGCCCCACCGGCAAAATCACGACGGCCAAGTTCGACAAGCTCGGCAACCAGATCGAGGGTGTCGACCCGACTGGCGGGAAGAACGCCGCGACCTACGACTACATGGGTCGCAAGCTCACCACCAGCACCGTCGTGCGTCAGCCCAGCACGGTCACGAACACGACCACATACGAGTACGGCACCGGGCTGTACGGCGACACCGCCGACGCCGGCCCGTGGCTGCGCAAGACCACGTCCCCCGCCGGTGTCATCACCACGATGACGTACAACAACGCCGGCGAGCGGCTGACCATCACCGACGCCGCCAACAACACGATGAGCACCGAATACGACGGTCTCGGTCAGGCCGTGAAGCTCATCCGTCCTGACGGCACGAAGCAGACCACGCTGTACGACGGCGCCGGCCGCGTCACGCGGGTGCAGGAGCTGGACCCGGCGAACGCGGTCCTGAAGACGGATTCGGTCGGCTACGACAACAACGGCAACGTCACCTCGATCAAGGACGCCCGCAACACCACCACGACGATGGTGTACGACGCCCTGAACCGGGTCACCAGCCAGGTCCAGCCGACGGTGGGCTCCACCACGTTCACCACATCGTTTGCCTACGACCCCACCGGCAACCCCACCAGGTTCACGGATGGCCGCGGCAACGCATTCTGGACCACCTACAATTCCTGGAGTCTGCCTGAGTCGCAGGTCGAGCCCTCGACCACGGCGCACCCCGCGGACGCGGACCGCACCTTCACCGCCGCGTACGACGTGGCGGGCCGGCTGGTCAAGCAGACATCGCCGGGTGGTGTGTCGATCACCAACACCTATGACGACCTCAACCGCCTGACCGGCCAGACCGGTGCCGGTGCCGAGGCCACCACTGCGGCCCGTTCGTTCGGTTACGACGACGCCGGTCGCGTCACCACAATGTCCGTGCCGGGCGGCACGAACACCATCACCTACGACGACCGTGGTCTGCCGCTGACGATCAGCGGACCGGCCGACAGCAACACCTTCACCTACACCAAGGACGGCAGGACCGCCTCGCGGACGGACGCGGCCGGCGCCACGTCGTTCACTTACGACACCTCCGGCCGGATCAAGACCGCGGCGAACGCCACGACCGGCATCAACGTGCTCGTCGACTACAACGCCAACTCGCAGCCCTCGAAGCTGACGTACGGCACGAACGGCAACGCCCGGACGCTGACGTACGACGGCCTGCAACGGCTCAAGACAGACACATTGAAGACCTCCAACGGGGCTACGACGCTCGGGTCGATCACCTACGGCTACGACGCCAACGGCAACGAGACGTCGAAGGTGACGACTGGCGTCGCCGGGGCATCGTCCAACACGTACACCTACGACCTGGCGAACCGGCTCACCGGCTGGACCGTCGGTTCCACCACGACGACCTACGCTTACGACGCCTCCGGCAACCGGACCCAGGCCGGCGCGAAGACCTTTACCTACGATCAGCGCAACCGGCTCATGTCGCAGAGCGGCGGCATCAGCTACGTCTACTCCCCGCGCGGCACGTTGAAGCAGACCACCAACGGCGGGGTCTACAACACCACCGCCGACGCGTTCGATCAGGTGATCACGCAGCAGGCCGCCGGTGGCACGAGCACCTATACCTACGACGCAAAGGGCCGGGTCGTCAGGCCCGGGTTCAAGTACAGCGCCCTGGGCAACGACCTGGCGCAGGACCCGACCGCGACGTACACCCGTGACCCCGATGGTGGACTGATCGGTGAGGGCACCGGCGCGGGCGCTGGTTCGCGGTATGCGTGGCTGGACCAGCACGAGGACGTGGTCGGTCAGTTCACCGCGACCGGCACCACGTTGACCGGATCGGCGACCTACGACCCGCTCGGCAAGGTCACGGCCACCTCGGCGATGATCGGCAGCCTCGGATACCAGTCGGAGTGGACCGACTCCGTCACCGGCCGCGTCAACATGATGGCCCGCTGGTACAACACGGACACCGGCCAGTTCGACTCCCGCGACACCGCCAACAACAACCCGGTGCCTGCGTCGGTCAATGCCAACCGGTACCAGTACGGTGACGGCGGCCCGCTGACCACCACCGACCCGACCGGACACTTCGGCTGGTCGAGCGTCACGAGCGCCTGGAACAGCACCGTCAAAGCGGTGTCGAACCCGGTCGCCACCTTCAACACGGCCGTGTCCTACGCCAGCAGTGCCTACACCTACGTCGCTTCCGGTCAGGCGTGGCAGGACGTGAAGACCACGGCCAACAAGGCGTGGGACGCGGTCAAGGACACCACCGTCGTCAAGTGGGGCCGCGAGAAGGTCAACCAGGTCAAGGACAGCTACAACGCCGCCAAGAAGTGTCTGCAGTCCGGTGTCAGCAAGTGTGTGGACACCACGGTGAAGGCAGCGAAGAAGGCGGTCGTCGACAAGGTCACCAACACGATCAAAGCGATCAAGGAAGATCCCTGGAAGTTCGTCGCCACCGCGGCGGTCGGACTTGCCGCAGCGGTCGCTGTCGGCGCGCTGTGCGCCACAGGAATCGGCTGCCTGATCCTCGCGGGCGCAGTTGCCGGTGCGATGTCGGCCGGCGCGGGCTACATGGTCGATGTCGGCCGGGGCGACGCCGAGTTCTCCTGGAACGGCCTCGCCGACACCATGATCCGTGGTGGTCTCGACGGTGCGCTCAGCGCCGGTATCGACAAGTTCACCAAGCTGCCCAAGCTCGGCGGCAGGTCTCCGCGCGGCGGTGGCGGCGGCGATGCGCGCGCCTCCGGTGGCGGCGGCGGGTCACGCAGTCCTGGAGCGTCTTCATCCAGCGGTGCCAGGACCGGCCCGTCGAGCATGCCGGGCGCGAGCCGTCCGGCGCGTGCGAGCGGTGGCTCAGGCGGCGGTGGCCAGCGACCGGCCGGATACCAGGGTCAGCACCGCGCGCCGGAGAAGACCACCTGCCACAGCTTCGATCCCAGCACATTGGTGCTCCTGGCGGACGGGTCGGCCAAGCGCATCGACGAGGTCAAGGTCGGCGACGCGGTTGTCGCGACCGACCCGGAGACGGGTGAGACGCAGGAGCAGCCGGTCGAAGCGCTGCACCTGAACCAGGATGTGGATCTCACTGATCTCACGATCACGGTCGAGGACGCCACTCCGGCTGACGGGACCGACGGCGACGTCACGGCGACGATCCAGACGACATGGCGGCACCCGTTGTGGGACGTGACCGTCGGCAGCTGGGTAGACGCCGCAGACCTCGTGGCGGGACACCAGCTGCGGACCTCGGACGGTGACATTGCGACCGTCGCGTCCGTCCGCAACTACGTCGACACGAAGACGATGCACGACCTCACGGTCGCGACGGTCCACACGTACTACGTCGTCGCCGGTGGATCTCCGGTCCTGGTCCACAACTGCGGGGGCACCCACCCCGACGGACACTCCACGACCTGCACCTGCGCCAACGGTGGTCAGCCTCGGATGGCCGACGGCACGATGGGCCGTAACCCCCCGGGTACCCCGGAGCGGTTCAATCGCGAGAACCAGTACGGCGGCGGTTACAGCGAGGCCACGCACGACTACATGACCACGAACTTCACCGTGGAAGGCCTCATGATGGGCGGCGTCCCGAGGTTCCCGAACGGGGAGCGTATTCCCAGAAACATGCTCACTTGGTTCGACTACCAGGGAAACTTCATCCCGCTGGGCGAGCAGACCTACGACCACTGGCCGGTCGGAGTCGGTGAGCACTGGAACAACGGGGGAAACAACATGAGCTGGGCGGGCCGCCGTGCCTTCTACGACAACATCGCCAACCTGCGCGTGATGCGGGGGCCCGGTGTCGGCGGCAACTTCTCTCTGGGTGGTCAAAGATTCGATCAGACGACCGGGCCGAACTACACCCCGTGACCTCGGCCGCGGCGGGGGATGTGCGCGTCACGTCCCCTGCCGCGCCGGATCGTGCTGCAATGATGCAGTTCGCCGATCGTCTCGACGCACAGGAGCACGCCATGACGGACCTGCCCGCGCTCCTACGCGCGAGTGTCCCCATCGCCGAGCCCGCTGCCGGTATCGACAATGTCTGGACCTGGTCCTACATCCGGTTTCACTTCTTCGCGGCGTTGAGCTGGGACGAGCGGTTCTTCTACCGCATCTCGGTCACGGGCGAGGTTGATGAGACGCTGCTCTGGAGCATGGTCCGGCTGCTGCGGGACCGGCGGGCCGACCCCGGCGACGCGCTGGTCACGGTCGTCGAGGGGCTGGATGTGCCCGGGTATCCGTTCGACACCGTCGTGGTGCTCGGCCGGCAGGTGTACCACTACGACGTGGCCGGGATCCCGGAGATCGTGCCGTTCTCGTACGTGACGTTCCCGGCGGTGTCGTGTGAGTTCTCCGGACACGAGACGCGGGACGAGGCGGAGCACCGGGTGACGCGGATGATGTCGGTGGGAGAGCTACGGCGGCCGGTGTCGCCGTTTCTCAAGCTGGCGTACCGCAACGACGCGCGAGGCAGCGCGACCCGGGGCGCGGAGCGAGTGTTCCACCATTACAGGGAACTCGTCGCCAAGATCGAAGCGCTCGAAGGCAACCCGGACGCCTGGGTCGTGCTGGAGAACTCGGTCGGCCGGGCGTGGCGGGTGACCTGGGACGGGCAGTTCGCCGTGGCCGAGGAGCCGGCCGGGCCGGTCGTGCGGGTGGACCTGCCGGAGGCGCTGGGCCTGGTCCGGCAGGCGGTCTACCAGGAGACGCGCCCATCCTGAGGTCGCCGACGGGCCGTAACGAACGCGCGAGGTTGCTCGGCATCACCGCAATGGCTTTTGCTGGGGCCCTGCGGGTTCTGTATGGACGGTATTCGACAACTACTTCCGCCAAATTCGCAGTTGACAGTGCGGTTCCGGATCGATCAGGTATTTGACGAAGTGACCTTCTCCAGGAACTAGGTCAGGTATTCACGATGGGTGCAGATCGTTGTCGGGTCTGCACCCATCTTTTGCTGAGCATTGCGCGTCTGGCATCATCGCACGGTGACCGCCGGGCCGCCTGATCCGTCGAAGATTCTCAGTGCCACGGACTGGTCGAGCCTGGAGCAGGCGTATGGCCCGGCTTTCCCTGAAACGCCGGTCAAGCTCGCCGGTTTGGCCTCGGGCGACCCGGATTCCGTGCGGAGCGGGCTCAGTCACCTTGCCAACGCGCTGCTGCATCAGGGGACTGTGTTCTCCGCAACGGTGCCCGCCGTCCGGTATGTCGCCGGGCTTCTGGGTGATCCGGCAAGTAGCAGGTCCCTTCGTCCTGACTGGGAGGAGGGGAGGTATCCGCTTCGGGCGAAATTGCTGATCTGGTTGGCAAACGTGGCGAGCGAGGTCAGTGCAACGGCCGAGCGGCGAGTTCGATCCTGGGCCGGATTTTCCGACGACGTGGTACTTTCACTGTTTGAAGAAATTCGAGGGACATTTCCTGAGGTATACGCCGGCATATCCGCCTGTCTCGATGACGCCGATTCCGCGGTGCGCGAAGCTGCGCTACTCCTCGCGATGCTGCTCGTCGACCATCCAGATCTGATCTCGCGTCGTGAGGCGCTGATGCCGTCGGTGCGGCAGCTGCTGGCCACCAGTGCTGAGGGGACGAGCCGGCGAGCCGCGATCACGGCGCTCGCGGCCTGGGGAGCGAGCGTCGACGCGCGCAGCGCAGAAGTTTGGTCGAACCCGATCGACGAGGATGTGTGGACCGACCCATGGGAGCCGACCGACGGGCCGGACAACGAGCCGCCGTTCTGACGCAGACCGGCGCGCCCGACAACAACAGCGACTGGGACCGCAACGCAATGCTGCGCCGGTTGTCGGGGCAGCTGCGTGAGCCGGTTTCGCGGCCGCACGCCGCCGTACTCGCCTCGCCGAGCGGCCGGAGCTCGCGGGGCACGAGGTCCGTCCGCTGGTCGAGCCGCCCGGCAGCTCCCGCCGGGCCTGGGCGAGATCCTGTACGTGACGTTCCCGGCGGTGTCGTGTGAGTTCTCCGGACACGAGACGCGGGACGAGGCGGAGTACCGGTGACGAGGATGATGTCGGTGGGAGAGCTGCGGTGCATTCGATTGCGTCGGCTGAGCAGATCCTGAGGGACCTCGGGGGATTCGGCCGCCATGAGGTTGCCGCACCCGCGGTGGATCGGGTGGTTGCCGCGATCGGCAGCGTCGGCGGCGTGGGGTTCGACCTGCCCGATATGGCCGGGGTCGACGGCTTCCTGTTCGAGTACGGGGCGTACGGCCTGATGTCCGAGCCGGAGTTCAGCATCGGTTTTGTCAGGCAGTTCGAAGAGGTGGGTGACGACGGCGAGCACGACGGGTTCGTGCAGCTGCGCTGTGAATTCAGCTATGCGCTGGATCCTGGGCTGGCCGGCATCCGTCCGCACATCTCGTGGTGGTTTCCGGAGGACGACCTGTCGTTCGAGCAGTGGCACACCGCGGCTGCCGAGGATCCCGTCTGGGACCTCGTCCGTGACCGGAGGCCGGCAGGTTTCCTGATCCACCAGGGACCGGTGTAGCGCGCCGGCGTCGGGGCGGTGCCAGGATGGCGGGGTGGAGCTTGAGGCGCTGCTGCCAGTGGTGAACCGGTCGCCGGTGGACTACCGGCGGGCGGCCGAGGACCCGCGGCTCGACCCGGAGGGGTTGTCGACGCTCGCCGGCAGCCCGTTCCCGTTCGTGCGGCTCGCGGTCGCCCGGCAGGACCGGGCCACCGCCGGTGCGTTGCTGCGCGTGCTGGACGGCGACTACAGCGACTGGGACCGCAACGCGGTGCTGCGGCTCGTCGCCGGGCATCCGCACGCCGACCGGGTCGTGCTCCTGGAGGTGCTGCGCCGGGTGTCGCGGCTGCTGCGTGAGCCGGTTTCGCGGCCGTACGTCGCCGTGCTGGCCCTCGCCGAGCGGCCGGAGCTCGCGGTCCATGAGGTCCGTCCGCTGGGCGAGCTGCCCGGCAGCTCCCGCCGCCTGCGGCGCCGCCTCGGCGGGATCCTGGCCGCCCGGGGTTCAGAGACCGATCAGGAGGAGAGGTCTGGATGATCCGGCCGGAAGTGCGTGCGTTCGTCAGCCTCGGACGACTGCCGTCGGAGGATCTTGAACCTGACGACGTCCTTGAGGTTCTTGTCAGGCGGGCCGGGGAGTTGCTGGACAGTGTTCCGCGCCCTGTGACAGACGAGGAGGCGCTCGCGTTGGCCGAGTGCTTCGGTGACGACGAGTGTTTCGGCCTGGCGCATACTCTGCGGCACACCATCGAGACTGCTCCGGCCGGGGAGTCCGACGGTGTCCGGCGGTGGCGTGAGCGAGCATTCGGCATCGTCGAATGACGACGCGTCCCGGTCTGCCCGACAGCTGTCATGTGGTGAACCAGGCACGCCAGCGGCGGGTGGGTCCAGGGTCGGTGAAGTCGACGATCGAGTGGCGCCGCAGGCCGTGCCGCGTCAGGGACTCCAGCTCCGCGCGGGTCAGCGGCCACGGCAGGTCGCCGGGTGGGTCGTGCTCGTCGCGGGCCACGGCCACGACGAGGAGTCGGCCGCCAGGCGCGACGAGGCCCGCCAGCGCGGCGATCGCGGCGCGCCGGGTCGGGCCGGTCAGCGCCTGCAGCGTGAACACCTCGACCACCAGGTCGAACGCCTGCGCCCACTCGGCCGGTGGGGCGAGCAGGTCGGCGGTGACGTAGTCGACGGGCGAGGCGGGGAAGCGGCGGCGGGCCATCGCCACCGCGGTCGGGGCGATGTCGAACGCGACCGTGCGCGGGCCGAGCGCCGCGACGTGCTCGGCGTCGTCGCCCAGCCCGCAGCCGACCACGGCGGCGCGGCCCGTCCACACCCCGCCCGCCAGGGCGGACACCAGCCGCGGGTTCGGGGCGCGGGCCGCCCACGGGATGCCCGTCGTGCCGCGGTCGGCGGCGGCGTACAGCGTCTCGAACCAGCCGGTGTCGTCGCCCCGGGCGATCGCGTCCGCCGCGAGCCGGCGCGCGTACGACCAGGCGGCGTCCATCACGGTCCCTCGACGGGGCGGCCGAACGTGACCGCCTCCCGCACGACGACGGGGGTGGCGTCGTGCATGGGCCGGTCCGGGCGGGCGCCGAGCGCGTCGTTGACGGTCGAGAACGCCAGCCGCAGCGCCAGGAACACGGTCATCGTGAAGACCTGCGAGTCGGTGAACCCGGCGTCGCGCAGCCGCTGCACGTCCTCGGCGGTGGTCGCGTTCGGGTCGCGGGCGACCTTCCGGGCCCAGTCGGCCATCGCCCGCTCGGCCGGGCTCAGCCCGGCGTCGGTGCCGGTGAGCACCCCGGCGGCGGTCTCCGGACCGCTGAGCTGCGCCAGTTTCCGGCCCCACGCCAGGGCGCAGTAGGCGTCGCCGTACGCCGACGCGCACGCCGTGACGAGGATGCCGCGCTGCCGCAGCGTGAGCCGGTCGGTGGCGTTGGCCTTGCCCATCAGGTCGAACAGGCCGGTCATCGTCTCCGGCTGGTAGGCCCACAGGCGGGAGCAGTTCATCACGAAGCCCAGCTCGTCGATGTCGTCGTCGAACAGGCGCTGCGCCTCGGCGGTGGTGTCGGGTGCGGCGAGAAAACCGGCGTCGTCCATGCCGACCATCCTCGCCGCGGAAGGATCGCCGGACATCCGTGCGGACCACGGAACGTCCTACGGATACGGACAAGTGCAGAATGCCCAGATGGGGTTTGAGCGGCTGGCCGCCGCGGGCGTCACCGGCCGCGAGGCGGAGGTGCTGCGGGCGGTCGGGGAGCGGTTGCGCAACCGGGAGATCGCCGAGCGGCTGCACCTGTCCGTGCGCACCGTGGAGAGCCACGTCGCGGCCCTGCTCCGCAAGCTCGCCGTCGCCGACCGGGCCGCGCTCGTGGAGGCCGGTGCCGCGCTGCGCCGCCCGCCCCGCGGCACGCCGTCGCTGCCCGCGCCGCTGACCACCCTCGTCGGCCGGGAACGCGAGACCGCCGAGGTCGCCGCCCTGCTGGCCGGGCACCGGCTGGTGACGCTCATCGGCCCCGGCGGGGTCGGCAAGACGCGGCTCGCGGTCCAGGTGGGCACCGGCGGCTTCGACGGCGGCGTCCGGCTCGCGGACCTGGCACCGGTCACCCCGGATCTCGTCGGCGACGTCGTCGCGCGGGCGTTGGGTGTCGTACCGGAGCCGGGCTGGTCACTGACGGACATCCTCGGCGACGCCGCGGCCGGCATGTCGGGGCTGCTGCTCGTCGACAACTGCGAACACGTGGTGGAGTCCGCCGCCGACGTCGTCGCCACGCTGCTGCGCGCCGGCGGCCCGCTGCGGGTCCTCGCGACCAGCCGGGAGCCGCTCGGCGTGCCGGGTGAGGTGACGTACCCCGTCGACCCGCTCGCGGTGCCGGTGGCGGGCGCCGCCACGACCGCGGGCGACATCGAGGACACCGCCGCCGTGCGGCTGTTCGTCGACCGGGCCGCGACCGCCGCGCCAGGTTTCGCGCTCACCGACGCCATCGCCCCGGCCGTCGCCGCCCTCTGCCAGCGGGTCGACGGTCTGCCCCTCGCGATCGAGCTGGCCGCGTCGCGGCTGCGCACGTTCAGCCCGGTCGAGCTCGTCGAGCACCTCGACCAGCGCTTCGACCTGCTGTCCGGGGGCGCCCGGACCGCCGGGCCCCGGCACCGCACGCTGCGCAGCGCCATCGACTGGAGCTACGAGCTGCTCGAGGACGACGAACGTGCCCTGTTCGACCGGCTCGGCGTCTTCCCCGCCGACTTCGACTTCGCCGCCGTGCGGGCCGTGCACCCCGACCAGGCCGTCGTCCGGGTCCTGCCGAAGCTGGTCGACAAGTCGCTGGTGTCGACCGTCGGCGGGGACGTCCGGCGGTACCGGATGCTGGAGACCATCCGGTCCTACGCCGCGGAACGCCTCGCGGCCGGCGACGGCGAGCACGACGCGCGCCGCCGGCACGCCGCGCACTACATCGCCTGGACCGAACGCGCCGCCGAGGGGCTCAGGCACGCCGAGCAGGGGACGTGGCTGCGGCGCATGTCGGCGGAGCAGCCGAACGTGCGCGCCGCGTTCTCGTACAGTGCGGACATCCGCGACCCGGAGCAGGCATGGCGCTGCATCGGCGCCCTGGAACGCTTCTGGGACCTCACGGGGCAGCGCCGCGAGGCGTTGGAGTGGATTCAGCGGACCCTCGCGCTCGGCGACCCGGCGCCCGCGCCCGCGGCCGTCGCCGGGCTCGCCGCGGCGAGCGCCCTGCTGCACCCGAGCGACTCCGGCACCGCCTTCGACCTCGCCGTGCGGGCGCAGCGGCTGGCGGCCGGCCACGACGCACCGGCCCGGGCGGTGGCCGCCCGCGCCGTCGGGATGAGCTCGCCGTGGATCCGGCCGGAGCTGACCCGTCCGGCGCTGCTCGACGCGCTGACCGGCTTCGCCGACGACCACGTCTGGGACCGCGCGCTCACCATGCAGGGCCTCGTCCTCGGCTCCCCGGCGCTCAGCGACGCGCTGCGGTGGGGCCACGACAGCGTGACCCTGTTCCGCCGGGCGGGCGACCACGTGTACGCGGCCAACACCCTCTTCATGATGGCGCAGCGGGCCATGTCCGCCGGCGCCACCGGCGACGAGATCCACGCCTGGCTCACCGAGAGCCGCGCCATGGCCGCGTCGGCGGGCAGCGAGGCGGACATCGCGCACGCCGACGTGGGCCTCGCCCAGTGGTCGTGGGTGCGCGGCGCGCACGACGAGGCCGCCGGCCGCATGCGGGACGTCCTGCCGGCGCTGCGCCGCCTCGGCGACCGGCGCTGCGCGGGCCGGGCCCTGTTCGTCCTCGGCGAGCGGGCCCGCCGCGGCGGCGACCTGCCCGGCGCCGAGGAGCAGCTGCGCGCCGCCGCGGAGGCGGTCCTCGTCGCCGGCCAGTCCGTCGTGCTCGTGCAGGCCCTGGAAGCGCTCGCCGCGGTCGCCGCCGCCCAGGACCGGCCGGTCGCCGCGGCGGTGCTCCTCGGCGCCGCCCAGGGCCGCCGCGACGCGGTCGGCACCCACCTGGCGCCCGTCCAGCCGCCGGACGAACACCTGCGCTCGCTGCTGGTGCGGTCCCTGGGCCCGGCCGGCTTCGACGCCGCCTACACGTCCGGCCTGTCCGGCCCGCCCGCCGCCGCCCTGCGGCAGGGTGGCATCGACGATGCATGATGGGTGGCGTGGCTGACACGGCGAAACGGGTGGGGTTGTTCGTGGCGGCCGCGGTGTGGGCGCTGCTGGCGACCGTCTGCGTCGTGTTCCTGATCGGGCCGCGGGTGCTGGCCGCCGCCGGGGTCGGACCGGCGGCCGGGACGGTGGCGGTCGGCTCGTGCTCCGAGGCGACCAGCGCCGACGGCTTCGCCGACGGTCACCGGTGCACCGGGGTCCTCACCCGCACGGGCGAGCGGCAGCCGGCCGGGACGGTGACGTTCCGGTCGAGCGGCATGCACCGCGGCGGTGACTTCGAGGTCCGGGTCGCGGGCGGCGAGTACACCGAGGCGTACGCCGGCGGCGTCCTGGACTTCGCGTGGTGGGGGCTGCTGATCGCCGCGCTGGGGTGGCCGCCGCTCGCGTGGCTGATCGTGCGGGGCCGAAGGGACCACTCCACGGTCGACGAGCTCGTCTTCGGCCAGCTGGGCGTGATCGTCGTGGTGCTCGTGCTCGGGCTGCCGATGACGATGTTCGGCTGACGGACCGGTCACGCGTCGCGTCTGGTGAACAGCAGGCCGCCGAGGAGCAGGGCGGCGGCCGCGTAGGCGGCGAGCACCGCGAGGTCCGCGGTCATCGGCGCGAGCCGCTGCACCCGGTGCAGGGCAGTGTCCGGCATCGGGACCAGGAGCGTCACCAGGTACGGGACGTAGAGGAGCACGACCATGGCGCCGATGGCCGCGCCGGCGTGCCGGACCGCGGTGGCCACGCCCAGCGCCAGCAGGGCGACCAGGGTCAGGTACGCAACCGTCCCGGCGGCCGCGTGCGGCCCGAGGCCGGCGGCGACCCCGCGCCGGGACAGCAGCGCCGGGCCGGCGAGCATCGTGGCGGCCGTGCCGAGGGTCGCGGCGAGCAGGACCGTCGCGCCGAGGACGGCGGCCTTCGCGGTGAAGACGGTGACCCGGCGCGGGTGCATGGCCAGGGTCGTGCGCAGCAGCCGCGGGTGGAACTCGCCGCAGATCAGGGCGGCGGCGAGGGCGACGGCGGCGAGCTGCGCGAAGTGGGTGCCCGACAGGAGCAGCACGGTCGGGGCGCGGTCCGGCCGGTCGGTGACCATGATGACGGCCGCCGCGCCGGCGAGCGGGAGCCCGGCGACCGCCGCCGTCGACCAGACGTTGGACGGCAGGGTGCGCAGCTTGGTCCACTCGGCGCGCAGCGCGCGGGTCACGCGTCCCGCCTTCGCAGCAGCCAGTACGCGGCGCCGAGCGCGACGGCGGTGTACCCGCACAGCACCGCGAAACCCGTCCACGGCCCGGTGACCGTGTCGTTGGACCCGGGCGGGAACGTCACCGACTGCACGATCGACGTGCCCGCGACCGGCGTGAACCGCCGCAGCCAGCCGTCGCCCTGCGCGGAGCTGCCGGCGACGACGATCGGGACGACCACCAGCAGGGTCAGCAGCGTGGTGACGGCACCGGCGGTGCGCCGCACGACGGTACCGACGGCGAGGCTGAACAGGGCGATGAGCGCGAGATAGCCCGCGGCGCCGGCGATCGCCCGCACGACGACCGGGTCGGCGAGCGCGGGCTCCGGGTAGACCGGCGGGCCGAAGCCGTTGCGGTCCTGCAGGGGCTGGGTGACGAGGAAACACAGCACGCCGGTCGCCAGGCCGGTGAGGAACACGACGCCGCCGAGCACCACCGCCTTCGCGGCGAGCACGACGCCGCGACGCGGCTGCACGGCGAACGTCGTGCCGATGGTGCGGGTCCGGTACTCCGCCGTGACGGCGAGGGCGCCGAGCGCGACGGCGCCGACGATGCCGAGCTGCACGCCGAACAGACTGTCCTTCACCCGGTCGAAGTCGGCCAGGTCGATGCCGCCCATGCCGGCCCGGCCGATGTCGCCGCCGCCCCGGATCGTCACCGACGCGTCGCCGGTCCAGACGCTGCCGCCCGGCAGGATCTCCAGGTAGGGCAGGCCCGTGTCCAGCGGCGGCGGCGCCGGCCGCAGGCCCCGCGGCGTCACGTCGGTGTCCTGCCAGCCGTCCCGGTCCGGGGTGGCGCCGCCGACGGTGACGTGGTCGAACATCGCCTCGCCGATCGTCGGGTCGTACCGCCTGTACTCGCCGCCGGAGAACTCGGTGAAGCGCACGTACGGCGGCGAACCGACGAACAACCCGGCCCGCGCCGCGACGGGCAGCTCGGCGACGGTCACCGTGCCGACGTCGTGCCAGGTGGCGCCGTCGGCGGACTCGGCGCCGGTGAACGTCTGCCCGCTGCGGGTCAGCCGCAGCCAGCGGTCGCCGGTGGCGCCCGGCCGGCGCAGCTCCGTCGTGGCGTTGCCCTGCAGCAGCACGCCGTGCTCCGGGGTGACCATGAGCGCGACGTACGGCGCGCCGCTCACGTCGCTCGCCTTGACCATGACGCCGGCCTTCGCCCAGCCGCCGCTGGGGGCCTGCGCGGACACGCGGGCGGTCACGGTCCCGTCACCGGTCATCGGCCGGTGGACGAAGTGGAACTGGTCGACGGTGAGCACGCCCTGGTTGACGGTGCTCTCGCTGAGCGACGCCGACAGCAGGCCGAGGAACAGCGTCAGCGCCGCCATCGCCAGCAGCGCCAGCCCGGTGCTGCGCACCGACCGCAGCTTGGTCCACTCCGCCCGCAGCGCCCGAATCATGCCGGGGCCGCGAACGTCGTGTGGGCGCGGGTCATCTCCATGTACACGTCCTCCAGGGAGGCGCGGTGCCCGCCGACGCCGGAGAACGGCACGCCACCGGCGGTCAGCGCGGCCACGACCCGTTCGGCGTCCAGGCCGGCGACCGTCACCGTCTCCGGTCCGGTGACGGTGACCGTGGCGCCCGCGTTGGCGAGCACGTCGACGGCCCCGGCGCGGTCCCTGGTCCTGACCTCCACCAGGCCGCCCGACGCCGCGTCCAGCAGCTCCCGCACGCTCGCGTCGGCGAGGAGCCGGCCGCGGCCGATGACGACCAGATGGTCGGCGGTGTCCTGCAGCTCGCCCATCAGATGGCTGGAGACCAGCACCGTGCGGCCCTCCGCGGCGAGGGACCGCAGCAGCCCCCGGATCCACGCGACGCCGTCCGGGTCGAGACCGTTGACCGGCTCGTCGAGGATCAGCACCGCGGGGTCGCCGAGCAGCGCGCCGGCGATGCCCAGGCGTTGCCGCATGCCGAGGGAGTAGCCGCCGACCCGGTCGCGGGCGACCGACGCCAGCCCGACCTGCTCCAGGACGGCGTCGACGCGGCTTCGGGGGATCCCTGTGTACCGCGCCATCCACAGCAGATGGTCCGACGCGCGCCGGCCCGGGTGGACCGCCTCGGCGTCCAGCAGCGCGCCGACCGTGCGGGCCGGCTCCCGCAACGTGCGGTAGCGCCGGCCGCCGATGAGTGCCTCGCCCCCGTCGGGCCGGTCGAGCGCGAGCATGACCCGCATGGTGGTCGACTTGCCCGCACCGTTGGGACCGACGAACCCGGTGACCTTCCCCGGCCGCACCGTGAAGCTCAGCCCGTCGACCGCCACGGTGCCGCCGTACCGTTTCGTCAGGTCGCGCACCTCGATGGCGATGTCCGGCATGACGTGACCGTATGGGACCGGGGCCGCCGCGCGCCGTCGCGGGCGCGAGCGAAATTCCGCGGCCGACCTCCCTCTCGCGGGGGACCGCACCGGGCGGAAGCTGCTCCATACTGACGGCGTGCGTCTGCCGAGGCTCCCCGACACCGTGGCGCCACACCTGCCCATGGTCGCCGCGGCCGGGCTGGGTACGCTCGGAGCGCTCGAGGCGGTGCTGGCCTCCGCCGACCGGTCGGCCGTCGCGCTGCTGGCCGCCGTCGCGCTCGCGCTGTGCGCCACCCTGCCGGTCGCCGCCGCCCGGGACCGTCCCGTCCTGGCGGCCGCGGCGGGCAGCGGCGCGACGCTGGCGGCGGCGGTGCTCGGGCCGCGCCCGGCGGTCGCCGCGCTGATCGCCCAGACGGTCCTGCTCCACCTGGTCGGTGCGCGGGCGCCGGGCCGGGTCGCGCTCCTGTTCGCCGTGCCGTACGCGGCGTATGCGATCGGGCACGCGGGCGTGCCCGGCACCCTCCTGCTGGTCGCGTCCGCGGCCGCGCTCGCGCTCGGCGCGCACACCCGGGCCGGCACCGAGTCGGCGGGCCGCGCCGTCGTCGACGGCGACCTGCACGGCATCACCCGCGCGTATGTGGTCCGCGACGAGCGGGCCCGCATCGCCCGCGAGCTGCACGACGTCGTCGCGCACCACATCTCGCTGCTGGCGGTGCAGGCGGACACCACCCGGCTGGCCACGCCCGGCCTGCCGGACGTCGCCGCGGCCCGGCTGCTCGCGATGGGCGACACGGCGCGCCTGGCGCTCACCGAGATGCGGCGGGTGCTCGGCGTGCTGCGCGACGACGCGGACGCCCCCGCCGCACTGCCGCAGCCGTGCCTCGCGGAGCTCGTCGACCTGGTGGACGAGGCGCGGGCGGCCGACGGGTCCCGCATCCACCTGGTCGTGCGCGGGCCGTACCGCCGGCTCGACGCGGGCCTGGAGGTCATCGCCTACCGCATCGTGCAGGAGGCGCTGACCAACGCGCGCAAGCACGCACCCGGCGCGGCCGTCGACGTCGGCATCACCTACGGCGCGGACCGCCTGGAGCTGTCGGTGTGGGACACCGGCGCCGCCGTCTCCAGGATGCCGGCGGCCTCCGGGTTCGGGCTCGTCGGGATGCGCGAGCGGGTGGCGATGGCCGGCGGCACCCTGCAGACGGCGCGGGGCCCGACCGGCGGGTTCGCCGTGCGGGCCGTCCTGCCGGTCCCGGCGGGGCGGCGATGAGCGGCGACGGTGTGGCGGTGCGGATCGTCGTCGCCGACGACCAGGAGGCGGTCCGCGCCGGGTTCGCGACTCTGCTCGACACCCAGCCGGACTTCACGGTCGTCGGCACCGCCGGGGACGGCGCGGCCGCGGTGCGGCTCTGCCGGGAGCTGCGCCCCGACCTGGTCCTCATGGACGTGCGGATGCCGGTCATGGGCGGCATCCAGGCCACCCGCGAGCTCCTGCACGGCGCCCGGCCCGGCCCGGCACCGCGGATCGTCATGCTCACCACCTTCGACCTCGACGAGTACGTCTACGACGCCCTCGACGCCGGCGCCAGCGGCTTCCTGCTCAAGGACATGGCCGCGGAGCGCCTGTTCGAGGCGGTGCGTGTGGTCGCGGCCGGCGAGGCGCTGCTGGCGCCGACCGTCACCCGCCGCCTCATCAGCGAGGTCAAACGCCTGCGCCCGGGCACCGCCCCCGCCAGGCTCCCGGCGCTGTCACCCCGGGAGACCGAGATCCTGCGCCTCATCGCCGAGGGCCTGTCCAACGCCGAGATCGCCGAGCGTCTCGTGGTGAGCACCGAGACCATCAAGACCCACGTCAGCCGCCTCCTCGCCAAACTCGCCGTCCGCGACCGCGTCCAGGCCGTCATCGCCGCTTACGAGTACGGCGTCGTGACCCCCCGCTCCGGCCGCTGAGCCGCGTGGCGGCCGAGGGTCGGGGCGGCGTCCGCGCTCGCGGTCGGGGATGCTGGCGGGGGTCGCCGCGCACCGCGGTGGCCGGCCCGGCCGCCGACAAACCCGTGAGGACGTATGGACAGCAGACTGCGCAGGCACGGTGACACGTCGACGGCGCTGGCGTTGCTCGACGACCGGCGGCTCGCCCGGCTCGTCGACGAGGCCCGGCCGCTCGGCACCGGCGTCGGCGGCGCGTCAGCGGTGCTGGACGTCGACGGCGTGCCCGTGTTCGTGAAACGGATCCCGCTGACCGACCTGGAGCGCGACCCGCGGCACGTCAGGTCCACCGCCAACATCTTCGAGCTGCCCGTGGTCTGCCAGTACGGCGTCGTCGAGTACGCCAACGGTGGCTTCGGCGCGTGGCGGGAGCTCGCCGCGAACACCATGACGACGAACTGGGTGCTCACCGGGCGGAGCGAGGCGTTCCCGCTGCTGTACCACTGGCGGGTGCTGCCCGGTGCGCCGCCGCCGACCGAGGAGCACGCCGACGTCGACCGGGTCGTCGACTACTGGGACGGCTCGCCCGCGGTCCGCCGGCGCCTGGAGGCCCTGGCGGCGGCGTCGGCGAGCCTGGTGCTGTTCGCCGAGCACGTCCCGCACCGCCTGGACACCTGGCTGGCCGGTCAGGACCCGGACGCCTGCCTGGGCGTCGAGCGGCAGCTGCGGGAGGCCGTCGCCTTCATGAACGGCAATGGCCTGCTGCACTTCGACGCGCACTTCCGCAACATCCTGACCGACGGCAGCCGCCTCTACCTGACCGACCTCGGCCTGGCCACGTCACCGCGGTTCGACCTGTCCGAGCAGGAGCGGGCGTTCGCGGTACACCACGCGAACCATGACGCGGCCTATGCCATGCGGGAACTGCTGAACTGGATCGTCGCCAACGTGGCCGGGATCACCGACGTCGCCGAGCGGTACGCCTACATCCGCCGCTGCGCGGAGGGCGCGCCACCAGCCGGCGTCCCGGAAACGCTGGCGCCGCTGTTCACGCGGAACGCGCGAGCGGCGGCCGCCATGAACGAGTTCTACTGGCACGTTTACGGGACAAGCCGGACAACACCGTTTCCGGCGGGGGCCTTCTAGTCCTGCTCCTCCGCGTCGGCCTGCTCGTGGCGCGGGGCGGCCATGAGCTCGCCGGGGACCGCCTCGGCCTCCTCGATCTCCGCCTCGACCTGCGGCTGGCTGACCCAGAGGGCGCGCATCTGCTGCTGCATGAACGAGGTGAGCCGCGACCGGTACTCGTGGTCGAAGCGCTCCAGCGCCTCGATCTGCTGCTGCAGCGCCTGACGCTTCGAGGTGAGGCCGCCGACCACGTCCTCGTAGATCTGCTCGGCGCGCTGCTTGATGTCGTGGGCGTTGGCGCGGGCCTGCTGGACGATCTTCTCCGAGCGGGACTGGGCCTCGGCGAGGATGTCGTTGGCGTTCTGCTCGGTCTCGGCGGCGAAGGCCTCCGCCGACTGGGCGATGCTCTCGGCCTGGGCGCGGGCCTCGGCGATGAACTTCTCCGCCTCGGCGTGCAGCGCGTCGGCGCGGGCCTGGGTCTTCGAGACGATCTGTGCCGCCTCGGCGTGGGCCGCGGCGCGGATCTGCTCCGCCTCCCGGCGGGCGCCGTCGAGGTGCTCCTCGGCGGTGCGCTGCGCCATCGTCAGGACCTGCAACGCCTGCGCGTTCATCATGTCGGGGCGGGGAGCCTGCTGCTCCGCGGTGTTGTTCAACGTCGCGTGACCGTTCGCGAGACGTTCGTCATACGGTCGCATCTGGTGCTGCGTCATGGTCCCTGCCCTCCTCGGCGGCGATTCGCATTTCGCCGGATCCCCGCGGGGGAGGCGGGGCGTGACCGGTGCAGAATGCCACGCGGACAGTACCCGAGATACCGCCGGAAGTCAGCACCCACGGTTACCGCTGCCGGTCGCCGGCTCCGGTACGGTTGACCCGATTCATCGGGGGTGGTCGGTGCGGTTCCTGGTCCTGGGCCCGCTCGAGGTCATGGCCGGCGGCGAGCGTCTCGACCTCGGCAGCCAGCGGCAGCGCACGGTCCTGGCCGCGCTCGCCCTGGACGCCGGCCGGCCCGTCCGCCTCGACCGGCTCGTCGAGGCCCTCTACGGCGAGGACCCGCCGTCGACCGCGCGGGTGCAGGTGCAGATCTGCGTGTCAGCGCTGCGGCGTCTGTTCGCTACGCACGGTCACCCCGACGCGATCGTGACCGAAGCTCAGGGATACCGTCTGGACGCCGGCGACCTCGACCTGCACCACTTCGAGGAGGCGCTGCGGCAGGCCCGGCAGCAGAGCCGCCCGGAGGACGCCGTCGCGCGCTACCGGGAGGCCGCGGCGCTGTGGCGCGGACCCGCATTCGACGGTCTCGACAGCCGGATGCTGCGGTCCGCGGCGGCGCGGCTCACCGAGCGGCGCTGCACGGCGGTCGAGGAGTGCGTCGAGCTGGAGCTCGGGCTCGGCCGGCACCGCGAGCTGGTCGACGAGCTCACCGCGCTGGTCGCGGAGCAGCCGTTGCGCACGAGGCTGCGCGGGCAGCTGATGCTCGCGTTGCACCGGTCGGGCCGCGCCCCCGAGGCCCTGGACGCCTACCGGGCCGCCCGGCGGCACTTCGCCGACGAGCTCGGCCTCGAGCCCGGGGAGGAGCTGCGCCGCCTGGAGCACGCGATCCTCACCGACGACCCGGGGCTCGCCCCGCCGGAGACCGTCACCGCCGCGCCGGCGCCGCACCTGCTGCCCACCGACATCGCCGACTTCACCGGCCGCAGCATCCAGCTCGACGCGATCGAGCGGCAGCTGACCCAGGCCCCGTCCCGCTACGCGGTGCCCGTGGTGGTGATGCCCGGCAAGCCCGGCGTCGGCAAGACGACCCTCGCGGTGCACGCCGCGCACCGCCTCGCCGCCCGCTACCCCGACGGCCAGCTCTTCGCCGACCTGCACGGCCGGCACAGCGACCAGGTCAGCGCGATCCAGGTCCTCGAGCGGTTCCTGCGGGCGCTCGGGGTGCCGGGCCCGCAGATCCCGACGACCCTCGACGAGTGCGCGGAGCGCTACCGGGCGTTGCTGTCCAACCGGCGGATGCTCGTCGTGCTCGACAACGCCAGCAGCGAGAGCCAGGTCCGGCCGCTGGTGCCGGGCACGTCCCGCTCGGCGGTCATGGTCACCAGCCGGGGACGCCTCGCGGGCCTGCCCGGGGCGGTGCACGTCGACATCGACGTGTTCGACGCCGCGCATTCGGTGCAGCTGCTGTCCCAGGTCGTCGGCGCCGACCGGATCGAGGCCGAGTCCGACTCGACCGCGGAGCTCGCCGAGCTGTGCGGGCACCTGCCGCTCGCGCTGCGGATCGCCGGCGCGCGGCTCGCCGCCCGTCCACATTGGAGCGTCGACCAGCTGCTGCGGCGGCTCGCCGTCGAGGCGCGGCGGCTCGACGAGCTCAAGCACAGCGGGATGGGCGTGCGGGCCAGCATCGCCCTCACCTACGACCACCTCGACCCCGACGCCCAGCGGCTGCTGCGCCTGCTCACCGTTCCGGAGGTGCCGCACCTGTCGGGCTGGGCGGCGGCCGCGCTGCTGGACATGCCGCTGCCCGACGCGCAGGATCTCCTCGACGAGCTCGCCGACGCGCAGCTGGTGGAGACCGGCGGCGCCCGCGGCGAGGCGGCCCGCTACCGGCTGCACGACCTGATCCGGGTCTTCGCCCGCGAGCACCTCCTCGACGGCGAGGCGGGCCCGGCGCTGGAGCGCTACCTGGGCGCGCTGCTGCACCTCGCCGGCGCCGCGCACACCGCCATGTACGGCGGTGACTTCCTGCGGCTGCGGTCGCCCGCGTCGCTGTACCCGGTGCAGGAGCGGATCGGCCCGCCGCTGCCGTGGTTCGAACGCGAACGACCCGTGATCGTGGCGGCCGTGCGGCAGGCGGCCCGGGCGGGTCTCGTCGAGCACAGCTGGGGCATCGCGATGACCGCGGTCACGCTGTTCGAGGCCCGCAACTACCTCGGCGACTGGCGCGAGACGCACCGGATCGCCCTCGCCGCGGCCGTCGAGGCCGGCGACGTGCGGGGGCAGGCGACGATGCGGTACTCGATCGGCTCGCTGCGCATGTTCGAGCAGCACTTCGACGAGGCGGTCGAGATCCTCGCCGAGTCGCGGGAGCAGTTCGACCAGGTCGGCGACGCCCAGGGGGTCGCGCTGGTCGTCGGGCACAAAGCGTTCGTCGACCGGATCCAGGGCAGGTATCCCGAGGCCATCGAGGGCTACGAGCAGGCGCTGGCCACGTTCCGTGCGGCCGGTGACCCGGCCGCCGCCGCGTACGTGCTGCACGGCCTGGCCCACATCAGGCTGGAGCTCGGCGACATCGAGGCGGCCCGCGCGATCCTGCCGGAGGCCCTGGAGGACACCCGCCGGGCCGGCAGCCGCCGGGTCGAGGCGCAGGTCCTGCACCGGCTCGGCGACCTGCACCTGCGGGCCGGTGAGCCGCGGGCCGCCGCGTATGTCTTCGAGCAGACCCTCACCGTCGTGCGCGAGCTCAGCGACCCGGTCGGTGAGGCGTACGCGCTGCTCGGCATCGGCACCGCCCGGCTGCGCGACGGCGACCTGACCGGCGCCGCGGCCGCGCTGCGGGACGCGCGGCGGCTGGCCCGCGAGGCGGGGGAGCGCATCGTCGAGGCCCGCGTGTCGATGGCGCTCGGCGAGCTGGCGTCCGCGGGCGGCGACCCGGCCCGCGCCGCCGCCGAGCTGCGGCACGCCCTGGACCTGTTCCAGACCGTCCGCGCGCCCCGGCTGGAGGCGCAGGCCCGGGCGCTGCTGACCGCGCTGGGACCCGGATAAGCCGTCGATGTCACCTCGATAACCCGCTGCCGCAGCATCGAAGGACAGCAGGACGAATCGAGGAGATCGCCGTGTACCCCATCCGCGTTCGCGGGCTGACCGTGCCCGCTTGTCAGGTCACCGCGCTGGTCGGCCCGGCCGGCGCCGGGAAGTCCGCCGTCGTCGACCTCGTGCTCGGCCTGACGCCCGCCGAACCGGGCGAGGTGTCGGTCTTCGGCGGTCCGCCGCGCGCCGCGGTCCGCGCCGGCCGGGTCGGCGCGATGCTCCAGCACGGCACCCTGCTCGACGACTGCACCGTGACCGAGACCCTCGGGATGATCGCGGCGCTGCACCGCACCGCGCGGCCGGTGACCGAGGCGCTGACCCTGGCCGGCGTCGCGGACCTCGCCCGGCGCCGCTGCGCCACCCTCACCCCCAGCCAGCGGCAGCAGGTCCGCTACGCGGTCGCCCTCGCCGGCGCCCCGGACCTCGTCGTGCTGGACGAGCCGACCTCCGCGATGGACCCCGCCGCCCGCCGGATGTTCTGGGCGTCGCTGCGTGGCCTCACCCGGCGCGGCACGACCGTGCTGTTCGCCACCCGCTCCCTCGCCGACGGCTTCTGCGACCGGCTGGTCGAGCTGCCCGCCGCCGTCGCGGCCCGGACCCGCTGAGGAGACCGCCATGCTCGGATATCTCGTGCTGGACAGCCGGCGGGCCCTGCGCGACCGGCGCTACCTGCTGCTCGCCGTCGCCCTGCCCGCCGCGCTGTACCTCGGCTACCGGGCCGTCCTGCCGGACCGGGTGCCGTCCAGCGGCCTGCCGTACGCCGCCTACCTCGTGCCGACGCTCGCCGCGTTCGGCGCCTACGTCGCCGCGACCGTCCCGACCTCGCGGATCGCGGCGGAACGCGGCTGGCAGCGGCAGCTCCGGCTGACCCCGCTGACCCCGGCGGCGTACCTGGCCACGAAGGCGATGACCGCGATGCTCGTCTCCGCCACCCCGATCGCGGTCGTGTGCCTCCTCGGCCGGTTCATCGACCAGGTCGACCTCACCGCCGGCGCGTGGACCCGGATCGTCGCCGGCATCTGGCTCGCCACGCTGCCCTTCGCGCTGCTCGGCCTCGTCCTCGGCCAGCTCGCCGGCGCCGGTGACCAGCCCCGCGTCACCAGCGGCGTCCTCACCGTCGGCGCGCTGCTCGGCGGCCTGCTCGTCCCGGTCGTGCTGTTCCCCGCCTGGCTCGTCGACCTGGCCAAGGCCCTGCCGACGTACTGGCTCGGCGAGGTCGGCCGCGGCGCCGTCGACGGCCGTGCCGACACCCGCCACGCCGCCTGGATCCTCGCCGCCTGGGCCGCCGAGGCCGCCCTCGTCCTCGCCGTCCACCACTGGCGCCGGCGCCCGCGGCGCTGACCGCGGGCCGGCCGGACGGCCGCCGGCGCCGCCCCGCGCTGTTACCGTTCCGGCGTGAACGGGTAGCCCCGTCTCGTGGAGGTGTCTCGATGCGCGCGCTGACCGTCGAACCCGGTAAGGCCCGCTCTGCCGCGATCCGTGAGCTGCCCGACCCCGCGCCCGGCGCGGGCGAGCTCCTCGTCGAGGGCGTGGCGCTGGGCGTCTGCGGCACCGACCGGGAGATCGCCGCCGGTGACTACGGCTGGGCGCCCCCGGGCAGCGACCGGCTCGTCCTCGGCCACGAGTCGCTCGGCCGGGTCCGGCAGGCCCCCGCCGGCAGCGGCTTCACCCCCGGCGACCTGGTCGTCGGCGTGGTCCGCCGCCCCGACCCGGTCCCGTGCGGCGCCTGCGCGCACGGCGCGTTCGACATGTGCCGCAACGGTCGATACACCGAGCGTGGCATCAAGCACCTCGACGGCTACGGCAGCGGGCTGTGGACCGTCGAGACCGACTATGCCGTGAAGCTGGACGCCCGTCTGGATGCGGCAGGTGTACTGATGGAGCCCACCACCGTCGTCGCGAAGGCCTGGGAGCAGGTCGAGAAGGTGGGCGCCCGGTCCTGGTTCGACCCGCGCCGGGCCCTCGTCACCGGCGCCGGACCCATCGGCCTGCTCGCCGCGATGCTGGGCGTGCAACGCGGCCTGGAGGTCCACGTCCTGGACAGGGTCACGTCCGGCCCGAAGAAGGACGCCGCCGAGGCGCTCGGCGCGCGGTACCACAGCAGCAGCGTCACCGACGTGGCCGCCAGCGCGAAACCGGACGTCATCATCGAGGCCACCGGCGTGTCCAGCGTCGTATTCGAGGCGATGGCCGGCACCGCCGCCTACGGCATCGTCTGCCTCACCGGCGTCTCCCCGGTCGGCCGGAAGGTCTCGGTCGACCTCGGCGCCGTCAACCGCGAGATCGTCCTGGAGAACGACGCCGTCGTCGGCTCCGTCAACGCCAACCTGTCCCACTACGCCGCGGCCGCCGACGCCCTCCTCGCCGCGGACCCCGCCTGGCTCGCCCGGCTCATCACCCGCCGCGTCCCGCTGGCGCGGTTCGCGGACGCCCTCGAGTCCCGCCCCGACGACATCAAGGTCGTCCTCGACCTCCAGTGACGCGACAGTCCGGCGGCGGTCACGGCCGCCGCTGTTCGGCGGTCCAGAGCAGGTCGGTCAGGACGAGAGCGGGCAGCGGGACGCCGGCGGCGGACGTGACCTGGAACGTGCCGCCGCGCGCCTCCGGCGTCCAGCCGGCCCGCAGGCCGTGCTCGACGATCGCGCGGACGTCGGCGGCCTCCGGATACGGATACGACCCGGCCGGGGGCGACTGCGGCCGGCCGGTCACGTCGGCCTGCAGGACGCAGCCGTTCTTGCCGCCGCCCCAGACCCGGATGCGGACGCAGCGGCGCCGCCGGCCGTCGGGTCCGGCCGCGACCCGCACGTCGGCCTTCCAGACGTACTCCCGGTCGTCGAGGTGGAGCTTGCGCAGTCTCGGCTTCACCGGCCCGTGGTCCCGCCGGTTGCCGTCGCCTGCCGTCCCTGTGCGTGGCGCGGCCGCGCCGCCGCACCGGTGCGGGCCGCCGCCGGGCCGGTCACGGCTGGCTCCCCGCCGTGTGGTGCGGCTGGCCCGGCTCCTGTCCCAGCTGGTCGCGGCGGCGGGTGAGGTAGGCGGTCTCGGCGGTGTTGCCGGCCAGGGCGATCGCCTGGTCGTACGCCAGGCGGGACTGCCCGCCGAGGCCGAGGCGGCGCAGGAGGTCGGCGCGGGTCGCGTGGTAGGCGTGGTAGCCGGCCAGCCTGTCGCCGAGGCGGTCGACTGCGGCCAGGGCGACCTCCGGGCCGTCGAGCTCGGCGACCGCGATCGCCCGGTTCAGGGCGACGATCGGCGAGGCGTCGAGGTGGACGAGCTGGTCGTACAGGGCGACGACCTGTGACCAGTCGGTGTCGCGGACGTCGCGGGCGGAGGTGTGCACGGCGTTGATCGCGGCGAGGATCTGGTAGCGGCCCGGTGCCTCCCCGGCCGCGAGACGTTCGCGGACCAGGCGGTGCCCCTCGGCGATGAGCGCGGCGTCCCAGGCGCCGCGGTCCTGCTCGGCGAGGGTGACCAGCTCGCCGGTCGCCGAGACGCGGGCGGTGCGGCGGGCGTCGATGAGGAGCATCAGCGCCAGCAGCCCGGCCACCTCGCCGTCGCGGGGCAGGAGGGCGCGGATCAGGCGGCCGAGGCGGATCGCCTCGGCGGTCAGGCCGGGGCGGACCGGGTCGGTGTCGGGGCCGGTGGCCAGGTATCCCTCGTTGAAGATGAGGAAGAGGACGGCGAGGACGCCGCTGACGCGGGCCGGGAGGTCGTCGGCGGACGGCACGCGGTACGGGATGCGGGCCGCCTTGATCTTGGACTTGGCCCGGGTGATCCGCTGGCCCATGGCGGTCTCCTGGACCAGGAAGGACCGGGCGATCTCGGGCACGGTGAGACCGCCGACCATGCGCAGGGTCAGCGCCACGCGGGTCTCCATCGCCAGCGCGGGGTGGCAGCAGGTGAAGATCAGGCGGAGGCGCTCGTCGTCGATGGGGCCGGTGGGCTCGGGCGGGTCGTCGTCGAGGAGCATCTGGGCCTCCTTGTGCTTCTCGTCGCGCTTGCTCTCGCGCCGCAGCCGGTCGATGGCCTTGCGGTTCGCGGTGGTGGTGAGCCAGGCGCCGGCGTTCGGCGGCACGCCGTCGGCGGGCCACCGCTCGACGGCCGTCGCGAACGCCTCGGCGGCCGCCTCCTCGGCGACGTCGAGGTCGCCGAAGCGTCTGGTGAGGGCGGCGACCACCCGTGCCCACTCCTCGTGGTGGGCCCTGGTGATCGCGGCCCCTACGTCCGTGGCGCTCACAGGAACGGGCGCACCTCGACCTTGCGGTTGCAGGCCTTCGACCCGTCGGCGGCGAGCTTGAGCGCCACGTCGAGGTCGGGCGCCTCGAAGACCCAGAAGCCGGCGAGGTACTCCTTCGCCTCCACGAACGGCCCGTCGGTGAAGAGCGCCTCGCCGCCCCGGTTGTCCACGACGGTCGCCGCGGTGGGCGCCGCGAGGCCACCGGCGAAGACCCAGTGGCCCTCGGCGGTGACGCGCTCGTTGAACACGTCGATGGCGGCCATCTCCTCCGGCGTGGCCAGGGTGTCGTCGGCCTCGAAGATCACGGAAACCAGATACTGCATCGTTCGATCATCTCCTGTGCTGCGGCGCGCCCCTCGCGGGCGGCGCTCACTCCTGCAACGAACACGCCGGCCCCGATCCGACAGCCCCGCTCAACCTTTTTCCGGCGCCCGGGTCAGCAGGCAGTCCGCGAGGATGGCGGCGGTCCGCTCCTGCCACTGCTGCGGCGTCCACCCGCAGACGTCGGTGAACTGCAGGTAGCTCTCCACGTTGGTGATCGTGAAGGCGATGTCGCGGGCCTGCCCGACGTCCATCCCCGGCCGGAGCGCGTCGCGGTCGGCGAGCAGCTGGGCGAGCATGGCATAGGCGGTGCGGGTCTGCTGCTGGTTGGTCTCCCACTGCGCGGCCAGCTCCGGGTCGGTGCCGACGGCGCCGCGCACCACCCGCATCAGCGGGGCCACCCGGTGCAGGATCTGGCGGCCGTTGGCCACCCACAGCTCGATGATCCGCCGCGGGTCGGGCTCCCGCTGGACCTGCTGGAACCACGGGCGCTCGAGCACCGGCACGGGCTCGTCGTCGCCGACCGCGGCGACGTCCATGACGTGCTTGAGCAGGGTGCGCTTGTTGCCGAAGTGGAAGTAGACGGTCTGCACGGCGACGCCGGCCTGCTCGGCGACCTGGTCGAGCAGGGCCGCCCCGTAGCCGTGGGCGACGAACTGCTCGGCGGCCGCGGTCACGATCCGGCGGCGGGTGGCGCGCGCCTGCTCGGCCCGGGTGAGCCGGGGGCCGCTGTCGCTTTTCGGCGCTCGCTTGACAGGGTCGGTCATTCGCTAGAGTCTACTCTAGTCACTCACTAGAAGCGCTTCTAGCGAAAGGGGTCGCCCGTGATGCCCGACCTGTCCGGCGTTCACCACGTCAAACTGCCCGTCTCGGAGCTGGACCGCAGCCGCGACTGGTACACGAACGTCCTCGGCATGCACGTGGACATCGAGTTCACCGAGGACGGCGTCGTCATGGGCCTGGCGCTCAGCGACGCCGGCGGCACCGTGCGGCTGGCCCTGCGCCACGACCCGGCGCGGGCCCGGGCGGTCGCCGGGTTCGACCTCATCGCCCTCGCGGTGCCCACGCGCGAGGGCGTCCAGGCCTGGCGCGAGCGGCTCGACGGGCTCGGCCAGCCGCACGGCGGCGTCGTGACCGGCCACCACGGCGGCTCCGTGCTCGTCGGCCTGCACGACCCCGACGGCGTCGAGATCCGCCTCTACGCCGACTAACCCATGATCAGGAGAAGATTGCGATGACCGGGATGCTCCGGTGGAACACCGGCACCGTCGAACTGTCCTACACCGACTCCGACCCCTCCGGCGGCGACGCCATGCTGCTGATGCACGGCGGCGGGCTCGCCGACTGGATGACCCCCCTCGCGGCCGAGCCGGCGCTGCGGGGACACCGGGTGATCCGGCTGGTCCGCGCCGGGTACACCGACGCGCCGGCGCCGGACGGGCTCAGCGTCGCCGACCACGGCGAGCACGCCGCCGCGCTGCTGCGCCACCTCGGCGCCGGGCCAGCCCACGTGGTCGCGCACTCGTCGGGCTGCGCCTTCGCGCTGCAGCTCGCCGCCGCGCACCCGGACCTGGTCCGGACGCTCACCCTCGTCGAGCCTCCGCTGGTCGCCGCGCTCGCCGACCCGGCCGACCACGACCTGCTGGCCGCCCGGTTCGGCCCCGTCTTCGGCGCGGTGGGGGAGGCCCTCGCCCGTGACGACCTCACCACGGCGTTCGACACGTTCATGACCCTGGTGTGCGGGCCGGACCACCGCGGCGTCATGACCGGGACGCTCGGTGCCGACGTGGTCGAGGACGCGGTGCGCCGCTGCCGGTACCTGTTCACCGAGGAGTCCGCGGCCATCAACGCGTGGACGTTCGACCCGGCGGCCCTGCGGCACCCGCCCGTCCTGCTGGTCCAGGGCGGCACCAGCCCGCCGCCGACCCACCGTCTCGTCGCCCACCTCGCCGGCCGGATCCCGGGCGCGGCGGTCGCGACCGTCGCCGGCACCAACCACCTGGTGCCGCTGACGGACCCGGCCGGACTCGCCCGTCTGGTCGCCGGCTTCGTCCGGTCGCCGGCGCCGGCTCAGCCGGCCTGAGCCGGCGCGGTGACGCCGGGTCCACCGGGCCGGTGGACCCGGCTCCGCAGAGCGGCGGTCGCGGCGGTGGTCGCGCTGTGGAAGGAGACCTCGCTGAGCAGGCCCGGGGCGGCGACCATGTCGCCGGCGAGGTAGACGTCGCCGCCGCGGGCGATCGCCGGCCGGTCGCGCCAGGTCTGGCCGGGGAGGTCCAGAGCGCCGGTGCGGCGGTTGGCGACGCCGTCGCGGCGCCAGGTGGTCCGGTCGCGCCAGCCCGGCAGCGCCGCGTCGGTCAGCACCGACAGGCGGGCGAGGCCGGCCGCCTTGCCCTCCGACGGGCGCAGCGGCAGCTGGGCCTGCACCAGGGACTCACCCGGCGGGGCCAGGGCCGGGTCCGGCAGCGAGTACCGCTCCAGCCACCCCGCCCCGTCCAGGTCCGACACGACGAACGCGTCGCCCCGCCGGGCGTGGACCGCGACGTCCAGGAGCACCGTCCTGCCGCTCTCCACGTGCGGCAGGACGGTGCCCAGCAGGCGGCCGGCCGCGTCGAGGGACGTCGCGACGATCACCGGCGGGGGTGGCAGCTCGGTCACGCGGGCACCGGTCTCGATCGCCACGCCGGCCGCGCGGGCGTGGGCGGCCAGCCGGTCGACGAGCCCGTTCCAGCCGCCGCTGACGTACCGCGCGGGCGGCCTCGGCGCGAACACGCGCAGCAGCCGGGGCCACACGAACGCCGCGGAGAGCCGGCCGGGATCGGCGTCGAACGTCGCCACGCCCATCAGGTTCGACGCGGCCGACGCCGCCGCGTCCCCGTGCCGGCCGGCGATCCAGGTGCGGAAGTCGACGTCGACGGGGGCGCTGCGGCGCCGGCCGGCCAGGACGGGCAGCAGCGCCGCCGGTGGCGTCCGGCGCAGCCGGCCGCCGTGCCGGAACCGGAACCCGGCCAGTCCCCGCACCGGCACCCCGGTCGCCGCGCCGATCAGGCCGCGCGCGGCGAGCCACCGCCACCACGGGCCGTCGCGGTAGAGCACGTGCGGGCCGTCGTGCGCGACGTACGGCCCGGCGGTGGCCCGGGCCCGCCCGCCCAGCGTGTGGTGCGCCTCCAGGAGCGTGACGGACGCCCCGGCCTCGGCGCAGGTGATGGCGGCGACAAGGCCGGCGAACCCGCCGCCGACCACGGTGATCCTCTGCATGACGGGGAGACGGGGTACGCCACAATCATGTGACATGGACGAGGGCGAGCAGCACCGCCGCTACCTGTTCGCGGTGGCGTACCGGCTGCTGGGCAGCGCCGCCGACGCCGAGGACGCCGTCCAGGAGGCGCTGCTGCGGCGGTACACCGGCGGCATCGACGACCTGACCGACGAACGGGCGTGGCTGACCACCGTCACCTCCCGGATCTGCCTCGACCAGCTGCGGTCGGCCAGGGTGCGCCGCGAGACCTACGCCGGGACGTGGCTGCCCGAGCCCCTCGCGGGCTACGACGACACCGACCTCGGCGACACGGTCGCGCTGCGCGAGTCGGTGCGCACCGCCGTCCTGCTCGTCATGGAGAGCCTGTCACCGGCCGAGCGGGTGACGCTCGTGCTGCACGACGTGTTCGGCATGGACTTCGACCGTCTCGCCACCGTCGTCGGGCGCACTCCCGCGGCGTGCCGGCAGCTCGCGTCCCGGGCCCGCCGCCGCGTCCGCGCCGAGGCCCCGCCGCGCACGCCCGTCCCGGCCGCCGAACACCGCCGCGTCATGGAAGCGTTCCTCAAGGCCACCGCCGACGGCGACCTCACCGGCCTGATCCCGCTGCTCGACCCGCGCGTCGTCCTGCGCTCCGACGGCGGCGGGGAGGTCACCGCCGCCCGCGTCCCGGTGCACGGCCCGGACCGCGTGCTGACCCTGCTGTCCGGCCTCGGCCGCCGGTACGCCGGTGTGCGCGCCCGCCCGCTGCGCCTCGCCTCCGGCGAAGGGTTCGCCCTCGAACTCGACGGCACCCTGCTCGGGGTGATCGGCGTCGAGCTCGACGCGGGCCGGATCACCGAACTCAACCTGGTCGTCAGCCCCACCAAACTGCGCCGCGGCCTACCATGATCACATGCCGCCCTGCATGGATGTGTACGTATGGGTTCCGGAGGTGGATCCCGGCACGCTGACGGGCTTCATCGAGCGCTATGTCGACGTGGCGGCCGGTGATGACCGCCTGTCCGCTTTCATGCGGGCGTACGTGGAGGGGACCGCGGACGACGCCGACCGGGCCGCGCTCGCCGACCTGCGCCGTGATCATTCCGAGGAGGGCTTCTCGCTCTACCTCAAGGCCCGTGACCACTACGGCTCGATCATCACGGTGACGCGGGAAGGCGCGCTGGTGCTCGGGGTGAGCCTCGACGACCCGGACGGCTCCGCCGCCGTCGAGGCGCGGGCCCGCACGCTGCTGGACGCGCTCCGCGAGGAGTTCGGCGCCCGGGAGGGCCGCGGCGGGGTGGAGCTGGCACCGGCGCAGTCCCGCCGGGAGTGGGACGACGACGCGACGGTGCTGTTCCGGGCCGGCGAGTGACGGTCAGGCCTGCCGGGAGATCTCGCGGAGCCGCAGCTCAGGCGCCATCTCCGCCCAGGTCGAGGTGTCGTGGAAGTCGGGCCGGCAGTACAGGTCCAGGGCGGCCGGCGCGAGACCGAAACCGACGAGCCGGTGGCTGACCCCGATCACCCGGTTCATGACGCGGGTGACGGCCTGCCCGGCGAGGAACCGATGCGTGAGCTCTCCTGCAAGCGCCATAGGATGCAGCGTAACGCTTTTCCTACTTAAGCGATAGGATTAGTTCCATGAGGGTGATGTGGACCCGCACCTTCGACGGCAGCAGAGCAGACCGACGGATCACCCTGAGCAGAGGACGCGCATGAGCACCGCACCGGATCGCCGCCCGCAGGTGTCGACGGACATCCATCCGCTGGACCAGGCGGCGTGGGCGTCGCTCACCGGCCCGCACGCCCGCTTCGCGGAAGGCCCCGGCAGGGCGCTGCGGTACCCGGCCGACGTCTCGCCCATCATGGCCGTGCCGCCCGTCGTGGACGAGCGGGTCTGGGCCGACCTCGGCACGCTCGCCGGACCGGGCGGGACCACGATGCTGGCCGGTGACCCGTTCACCCCGCCGGACGGCTGGCGGGTCGAGGTCGCCGTGCCCGGCGTCCAGCTCGTCGCCACCGGCGCGCTGCAGTCGCGCCCCGGCGAGGGCCTGCTCACGCTCGGCGCCGCGGACGTCCCGGAGATGCTGGACCTCGTGTCCCGCACGCGACCCGGTCCGTTCGAGCCCCGCACGTACGAGCTGGGCACCTACCTCGGCGTGCGCCGGGCGGGGGTGCTGGTCGCGATGGCCGGTGAACGGCTGCACCCCACGGGCTTCACGGAGATCAGCGCCGTCTGCACGGACCCGGCGCACCGCGGTCAGGGCCTGGCGACGACCCTGGTCCGCGCGGTCGCGCACAACATCCGCGACCGCGGCGAGACCCCCTTCATGCACGCGGCCCGCGACAACGCGGGCGCCATCGGCCTGTACCTGTCGATGGGCTTCGAGCTGCGCCGCGAGGTGCTGTTCTCGGTGCTGCGTAGTCCGTCGGACGCTGGGTAGGGTGCCGCGGTGGCAGTCAGATGGATCGCGCCGCAGTTCGGCGGGCCGCTCGTCCTGGTCGAGACCGACGTCCCGCCGCCCGGCCCGGGCGAGGTGACGATCGACGTGCGGGCCGCCGGCGTCAACCCGGCCGACTACAAGCACCTCGAGGCCGAGCGCGGCCCCGACCGGCCGTTGCCGCTGCCGGTCGGCTACGAGGTGGCCGGCGTCATCAGCGCCGTCGGCCCCGGCACGCCGGACGCGCCGGCCGGCTCAGTGGCCGGCTCAGTGGCCGGCTCAGTCGGCGACGAGGTCGTCGCGTTCCGCATCAGCGGCGGCTACGCCTCCCAGGTGACGGTGCCCGCGAAGGACGTCTTCGCCAAGCCCGCGACGCTCGGCTTTCCCGCCGCCGCGAACCTGCTGCTCGCCGGTACGACCGCCGCCGAGACCCTGCACGTCACCGGCGTGGCGCCCGGCGAGACGATCCTCGTGCACGGCGCGTCCGGTGCGGTCGGCGTCAGCGTCCTGCAGCAGGCCCGCCTGCTCGGCGCCACCGTCATCGGCACGGCGAGCCCGCACAACTTGCAGCTGCTGCGCGACTTCGGCGCCGTCCCGGTCGCCCACGGTCCCGGCCTCGCGGACCGCGTCGCCGCCGCCGCGCCGCAGGGCATCGCGGCCGTCATCGACACCGTCGGCACCGACGACGCCATCGCCTCCGCCCGCGCCGTGCCGGACGGCCGGTCCGTCACGATCGTCGCCTCGGCGGCGTCCAGGGCGGCGGGCATCCCGGCGATCGGCGGCGCCCAGCCGGCCAGCGCCGCCTTCCGCGACGGCGTCCGCGCCCGGCTGCTGTCCCTCGCCGCCGCCGGACAGCTGACCGTCCCGGTCGCCAGGACGTTCCCGCTCACCGAGGCCCTCGCCGCGATCGAGCTCGTCCGCACCGGCCACCCCGGTGGCAAGGTCGCCCTGATCCCTTGACCGGAGCCAGGGCGCGGTTTCGGTCCACTTGCACGGGTAATGGGCGAATTGTCGATGCCGGCGTGCGGATTGCCGCGGTGAATGGCGGTTCGCGGCGGGCGGGCGGGGTACGGAGGCTTCACCACCAGCGGGAGGAGCCGGCATGGCCTTGGCAATGGGTGCGGCCCGGTGGATCTGACGATCGCCGTGTCGGCCGGACCCGGTGAGGAGCTCGTCGAGCTCGGCGGGGTCCTCGACTTCGCGTCGATCCCGTATCTGCGGCACGTCGTGTTCGAACTGCTCGACGAGCAGCGGTGCCGGATCGTCGTCGAGGTCTCCGGACTGCGGCTGATGGACGCGGCGTCGATCAAGCTGCTGCTGTACCTGCGCGGCCGCGCCGAACAGCTCGGCGGTGACCTGCGGCTCGCCGGGGCGACCGGCACCGTGCTGTCGGCCCTGGAGGTCACCGGGGTCGCCAAACAGCTGGACGCCTACGGTGAGCTGGGCTGGACGGTACACGAGCGGCAGAAACACGTCGTCGACCTCGACGCGATGCGGGTCGGCCACGGCGAATGGCCCGCGAGGACGACCGAACTGCTGATGCGGCTGGACGCGCTGGCCCCCGGCGACCCGCAGTGGCGGCGCACGCGCGACGCGGTCATCGAGCTGTGCCTGCCCACCGCACACCGGCTGGCCCGCCGGTACAACCGGGGCAGTCACCCGGCCGCCGACGTCGACCAGGTCGCGGCGCTGGGGCTGGTCAAGGCCATCGACGGCTTCGACGCCACGCACGGGGTCGAGTTCGGCGCGTACGCGACGCCGACGGTCCTCGGTGAGATCAAACGCTTCTTCCGGGACCGCACGACGGGGATCCGGATGCCCCGGCGGCTGCAGGAGCTGCGGCTGTCGGTCAACAAGGTGCGCGACGAGCTGACCCAGCGGCTCGGGCGCACGCCGACGACCGCAGACCTCGCCGCGCACCTGGGCGTGGACCGGGCCGAGATCGTCGAGATGCTCGGCGCGGCCAACGGGCACCAGCCGCTGTCGCTGGACCTGCCCGGGGCCGGCGCCGAGCACGACACGACCCTGATGGACGTCCTCGGCGCCGACGATCCGGCCTTCGACCTGGTGGAGCACCGGCAGGCGCTGCGGGTGCTGGTGGCCCAGCTGCCGCGGCGCGAGCAGCAGATCCTGAGCCTGCGCTTCTACGGCAACCTCCCGCAGGCGCAGATCGCGGCGCGCGTGGGTCTGTCGCAGATGCACGTGTCGCGCCTGCTGCGCCAGTCCCTGGCCACCCTGCGCCGCAGACTCTCCGAATAGCCCCGAAACGGCGGTCAGCGCCCGAAACAGCGATCGCCGATGACGGCGCCGCCGGGAACGGCGGTCAGCCGAGCGCGCACCACACGATCTTGCCGCCGGGGGCCGGGATGGCGCCCCACGCGGTCGTGAACGCCTCGACGATCAGCATGCCGCGACCGCCCGCACCGGGGGTGTCGCCGGCGACGACCAGCCGGGGCGGCGCCGGGGCCGCGTCCCGCACGGCGAGGTGGAGCCGCCCGCGGTGCACCGACGCCCACGCGGTCCGCGGGGCGGCGCCGTGCACGAGCGCGTTGACGACCAGCTCCATGACGACCGCCTCGGCGGGGTCGGCGAGCCCGCCGAGCCCGTGCCGCGCGCAGAGCTCGCGGACCACCGCCCGCGCCTCGGCGAGGCAGTCCGGCCCGCCGGTGACGTCCCACCGCACCCGCGCGGGGCTGCGCCGCCGACCGGCGAGGACCTCGGCCGCGCTCCGGTCCGCGACGATCGGCACCTGCCGGCCGATCGCCAGGTCGTCGAGCTCCCGCCAGAGCGGCGGCGGCGCCGAGTGCAGCGTCAGGTCGGCGCCCGGCCACGCCGCGGCGGCCCGGGCCAGCGACAGCAGCGCGGTGAGCGCGATCGGCTCGGTGCCGGTGACCCCGGCCAGGTCGATGAGCACCGCCTCCGGCTCGGCCGCCAGCGCCGCCAGCACACCACCCCGCAGCTGTGGGGTGGTGTGCGGGTCGATCCTGCCCATGACCGTCACGTGCGCGAGCGGCGGCGCGGACTCGACCTCGCAGCGGAGAGCGGCGGTCGGCACCCCACCAATGTAAGGCCCCGGCTGCGATGATGCTCGGGTGAGCGACGAAGGCGGGTATCTGCTCGACAACCGGCAGCAGGAGGCCGGTGCCAGGTTCGGCGCCCTCGCGGCGCTGTTCGACGCGTCGACGTTCCGGCACATCGACGCCCTCGGGATCGGTGCCGGCTGGCGGTGCTGGGAGGTCGGCGCCGGCGGCACGAGCGTGCCGGCGTGGCTCGCCGGGCGGGTCGGTCCCACCGGCCACGTGCTCGCCACCGACATCGACGTCTCCTGGACCACGGGTGGCGCCGGGTATGAGGTCGCCCGCCACGACGTGGGCGTCGACCCGCCGCCGGCGGAACAGTTCGACCTCGTGCACGCCCGCCTGGTCCTCGTCCACGTCCCGCAGCGCGACCGTGCCCTCGCGGCGATGGCGGCGGCGGTACGACCAGGCGGCTGGCTCCTGATCGAGGAGGCCGACCCGGCGCTGCAGCCCCTCGTCTGCCCGGACGAGTCCGGCCCGGCGCAGCGCCTGGCCAACAAGCTCAAGCACGACTTCCGCACCCTGATGGCCGCCCGCGGCGTCGACCTCGGCTACGGCCGCACGCTGCCGCGACTGCTGCGCGCCGCGGGCCTCACCGACGTCGCCGCCGACGCGTACTTCCCGGTCACCGGGCCCGCCTGCGCCGCCCTCGAGCACGCCACGGTCCGCCAGATCCGCGGCCACCTGACCGTCGCCGGCCTCGCCACCGATGCCGAGATCGACGCCCACCTCGCCAACATCGAGGCCGGCCTCCTCGACCTCGCCACCTCACCCATGATCTCGGCGTGGGGCCGCCGCTGACCGTCCTGCCCGTGCCCGGCATCGGGCGCCTCATCGACCGGACCGGGCCGGGGTAGCGTGTCGTCAGTGGGCAGGGCTGGGAACGATCCGGTGCGGGTCTGGACGGTCGGGCACGGGGCGCGGCCGATCGGGACGCTGCTGGACATCCTGGCCGGGGCCGGCGTCGGCACGCTGGTCGACGTGCGGCGCTTCCCGGGGTCGCGGCGGCATCCGCAGTTCGGCCGGGACGCGCTCGCCGAGGCGGTGACCGGCGCCGGGCTGCGGTACACGTGGAAGGGCGAGACGCTCGGCGGCCGGCGCGGATCCGGGCCGGGCACGCGGCACACCGCGCTGCGCAGCGCCCAGTTCGCCGCGTACGCCGACCACATGGACACCCCGCAGTTCCGGGCCGCCGTCGACGAGCTGATCGGCGGGGCGACGGCCGAGCGGCCCGCGGTGCTGTGCGCCGAGACGCTGTGGTGGCACTGTCACCGGATGCTCGTCGCGGACGCGCTCGTCATGCGCGGCGCGGTCGTGGAGCACCTGCTCGACGCCGGCACGCGGCAGCCGCACCGGCTGACCGAGGGGGTCCGCCGCGGCGAGGACGGCTGGCCCGTGTACGACGACAAGCAGACGCTGCCCGGCCTATGATCCGCTGCTGAAAAGTCGGCTAAACCTCCGCGGCCACCGCTTGCGTCTACCGGGGTGGAACGTGGGCCATCGGAGGGGGACGACGCGGGTGCGGGTCGACGAGGAGCACGAGTACGTCGAGTACGTACGGGCGCAGTTGCCTCGCCTGCACCGGGTCGCGTGGCTGGTCCTGGGCGACCGGGACCGGGCCGAGGACGCCGTGCAGAACGCGCTGACCACGCTGTACAAGCGCTGGGGGAGACGCGGTGAGGTCGACAACCTCGACGCGTACGTCCACTCGATGGTGGTCCGGGCCTGCCTGAGCGACCAGCGCCGCCCGTGGACGCGGGTGTTCCTGCGGGACACCCCACCGGACACCGCGGTCGAGGCGGCGATCGGGCAGGTCGACGAGCGGCTGTTCGTCGGTCAGGCGCTGCGCCGGCTGCCGGAGCGGCAGCGGATCGTGGTGGTGCTGCGGTTCCTGTGCGACATGCCGGTCGCCGAGGTCGCCGCGGTACTGGGCCGCTCGGAAGGCACGGTCAAGGCGCAGACGTCGACGGCGCTGCGGACGCTGCGCGAGCTGTTCGAGGCGACGCCGCGCACCGGACAGCCGATGAGGAGGCCCGCGTGAACCCCGAAGAGGTGCTGCGGTCCCACGCCGCGCGGGAGGCGCCGCCGGTGCGGCTGCTCGCCGACGACGTGCTCGTCACCGTCCGGCGGCGGGTCCGGCGCGGGCGGATCAGGATGGCCGCCGGGGTCGCGGTCGCCGTCGTGCTGGTCGCCGGGGTGGCGTTCGCGTCCCAGCCGCAGTGGCCGGACGGCGGGCCGCCCGCGGTGAACCCGACCCGGCCGCCGGTCCCGCCGAGCCGGTCGGTCGCGCCGCTGCAGTGCGTCGCCGCCGCGGTCCCGGTCCCGCCGGGCCTGTCCGCCGGGCAGTGGGCGGTCCACGCGGTCGACCCGACCGGGCGGTACATGGCCGGCGGCTACGGCTCCGCGCAGTCCGTGACCGGCCTGGTCCTGTGGAAGGACGGCGTGCCGGGCCGGCCGGCCGCGGCGGCGCAGTTCTCCCCGAACGCCGTCAACCGCGACGGGACCGTCGTCGGCAACACCCGCGAGGCCGGCGGCGTGCGGCGCGCGGCCCGGTTCCGCGACGGCACCGTCACGCAGCTGCCGCTGCCGGCGGGCGCGACCGCCAGCGACGCGGTCGCCGTCAACGCCCGCGGCGACGCCGTCGGCTACGCGATGCTCGGCGACAGCAAGGGCGTCGGGCTGATCTGGCCGGCCGCCGGCGGGTTCGTCGAGCCGTCCGCCGGCGAGGGCCGCACGGCGCAGGTCACCGGTGTCACCGACGACGGCGTGGTGGTCGGCACGAGCAAGGCACCCGACGGGGCGACCGCCGCGTACCGGTGGAGCGTCGACGGCCGCGGCGGCGCACCCCTGGCGAAGGGCGCGGCCGGGTCCGTCACCGCGGCCGGCGGCGACTGGGCGGCCGGCCCGGCGCCGGTGACCCGCCCCCGGGACCCGGACGAGCCCGGACCGTGGCACGCGCGATGGAACCTGCGCACCGGTGCCGTCGAGTCGCTTGGGCTGTTCACGCCGTACGCCGTCAGCGCCGCCGGGACCGTGCTGGGCAGGGCCACGGAACGCTCGCCCGGGCTCGCCCTCTGGCACGACGGCGGCGTCACGTCGCTGCCGCCGCCGGACCCGGCGCGTCCGGCGGTGTGGCGCGCCGGCATCACCGCCGACGGCACGACGATCGTGGCCAGCTGGTTCGAGGGCGACAAGAACGACGAGTACGACAACACCCGCTGGACCTGTTGATCGTGGGCGAGGAAGAGGAGACCACAGGAATGCGCAGGAGCCGACAGGTGCTGGCCGCGGTGGTACTGGTGGCGGGGCTCGCGGGCTGCGACCGCCACGAGCCCCCGGCGCCGGTCGCCGCGCCGGGCGTGGCGGCGACGGCGGCGCCGAGCGCCTGCGGGTCGTCGCCGCTGCCGCTGCCGCCGGACGCCAACGGGCTCGACATCCGCGCCGTGGACCCGGCGGGCCGGCTGGTGGTCGCCGTCCCCAACCACAACGCCAAGGAGATGGGGGCGATGCTGTGGACCGACGGCGGGCAGCCCCAGCTCCTGACCGCCGCGAAGGACGTCACGGTCGCGGGCGTCAATGCCGCCGGCGTGATCGCCGGGACGCGCCGCCCGCCCGGGGTCTCCGGCGAGCAGGCGGTCGTGATCCGCGACGGGAAGCTGGTCCCGCTGCCGGTGCCCGCCGCCGCGGCGGCCACGTCCGCCACCGGGATCAACGCGCGCGGCGACGTCGCCGGCACGGCCAGGCTCAAGGCCGGCGGCGAGCGGGCGGTGCTGTGGCCGGCCGGCGCCTCCGCGGCGACGCTGCTGACCGTCGGCACCCGCTCGACGAAGGCGGTCGGCGTCACCGACGACGGCGTCGTGGTCGGCAACGCGGGCGACCTCCCGCACGGGTTCCGCTGGGCGGCGGACGGCGCCGAGACGGCCCTCGCCGTGCCGGCCGGCTACCTGAAGGCCGACGCGCGGGCGGTGTCCGGCGCGTGGGTGCTCGGCTGGGCCGAGGCCGAAACCGTCGAGCGGGACGGGAAACTGGTCGACGACCCGGCCCACCCGGACCGTGGCGTGCGGTGGAACTTGCACACCGGCGCCGTCGAGGTGCTCGACAAGATGGTGAACCCGATGGCGGTCGGCGCGTCGGGCGTGACCGCCGGCGCGATCGACGGCACGGGCCGCTCCGCCGTGTGGCGCGACGGCGTGCCGTTCGTGCTGCCGATGCCGATGCCCGACCCCGCGCCGAGCATGATCGACTGGGTGGGCCCGGACGGTCACACCCTGATCGGCACGGTCCGCCACGACGACCTCGGCGCGCAGCTGGCGGTCTGGCGCGGCTGCTGACCCTCCCCGGCAGGGGTTGACACCAGAAGTGTTATCGCTAACATCTGCTGCAAGCATCACGCATCGACGGCCGTCCCGCCAAAGCGGCCGTTCACGCGTTGCCCCGATCCGCCACGTACACGGGGACTTTGCCGGGCGCAAATTGTGAGCGCTAACAATCCTCAGGAAGGGTCTGCCACCGTGCACCTTCGTCGTCGTACCTTCGTCCAGCTCACCGGGTTGTCGGCCGCGGCCGCCGCGGTCGGGGTCGCCGCCACGCCCTCGGCGGCCGCCGCCGCGAACACCGCCTACGCCTTCGTCTACTTCACCGAGACGCCCAACCAGAGCGGCGCCAACTACGGCCTGCACGTCGCGGTGAGCACCGACGGGCTCAACTGGTCGCCGCTGAACCAGAACAACCCCGTCGTCACCCCGACCGCCGGCACGCTCGGCCTGCGCGACCCGTTCATCCTGCGCAAGCAGGACGGCACGTTCGTCATCCTCGCCACCGACCTCAACGGCACCGACTTCGGGCAGAACAACCAGTACCTGCACGTGTGGGACTCGGCGAACCTGACCAGCTTCACCGGCTACCGGCGGGTCAGGATGCACAACCTCGCGACGCACACGTGGGCGCCGACCGCGTTCTGGGACGCCTCGCGCGGCCAGTACGGCATCGTCTACTCCGCCAACAACGGCAGCGACGTGTTCATGGTCAACTACACCTCGGACTTCCGCACGGTCAGCGCCAACCAGGTCTACTTCAGCCCGGGCTTCGCCGTGCTCGACGGCGACGTCGTCGTGGACGGCTCCACCTTCTACCTGTACTACAAGAACCTCGGCAACGGGCTGACCTACGGCGCCCGCTCGTCCACCGGCGCGGCCAACAGCTTCACCACGTACACCGGCGGCCTGAAGCAGGGCAATGCCATGGAGGCGCCGATGCTCGTCAAGAGCAACAGCGGCTCCGGGTGGTGGCTGTGGGGCGACTCGTTCAGCCCCGTCAACAACGACTACTACGCCTGGTCGACGAGCAACGTCGGCGGCGGCGCCTGGACCGTGCTCAACCAGCGCGACTACACGCCCCCGCTGAACGCCAAGCACGGCTCGATCGTGGGCATCACCGCCGCGGAGTACAACGGCCTCGTCTCCCGGTGGGGCCTGCCGGCCTGGGTGCGGCTCAAGTCGTCGAACTTCCCCGACCGGTACGTGCGGCACGCCGACAACATCGCCCGGCTCGACGCGTACCCGTTCGACCCCCACCAGGACCAGCTGTGGAAGATGGTCCCCGGCCTCGCCGACAGCGCGGGCGTGTCGTTCCAGTCGGTGAACTACCCGGCCCGGTACCTGCGCCACTACAACTACGAGGTCCGGCTCGACGCCAACGACAACACCGCCGCGTTCCGCGCCGACGCCACGTTCACCCGCGTCGCGGGCCTCGCCGACGCCACGTGGTCGTCGTTCCGGTCGTACAACTTCCCCGACCGCTACCTGCGCCACGCCAACTACCTGCTGCGCATCGACCCGCTCAGCGGCTCCTCCAGCGCCGGCGACCGGCAGGATGCGACGTTCAAGGTCACGTCGTGAAGCGGGCGCTGCTCGTCGTCGCCGCGGTCCTGCTCGCCGTTTTCGCCGCTCCGGTACGAGCGGACGCCGGCCCGGCGTTCACCAACCCGCTCAACAGCTCCGGCCCGGACCCGTTCATGACCTGGTACAACGGCAACTACTACCTGATGACCACGCCGTGGAGCGGCCCGCTGACGATGCGGAAGGCGCCCACGATCGCCCAGCTGAAGAGCACCACCCCAACGGCCGTGTTCAGCGCGCACGCCGCCGGGCGGGACCGCAACATCTGGGCGCCGGAGTTCCATCTCCTCGACGGTCCCAACGGGCAGCGCTGGTACGTCTACTACTCCGCCGGCAACGGCGACATCGAGGGCCAGCGCGTGCACGTCCTGGAGAGCGCCGGCCTGGACCCGATGGGCCCGTACACGTACAAGGGCGTGGTCTTCGGGTCGAACAACTGGTGGGGCATCGACGGCAGCGTCGTCACGATCGGCAGCCAGCTCTACTTCATGTGGTCCGGCGTGCCGACCGTGCTGTGGCGCGACAGCGACCCGCACATCTACCTCGCCGCGATGAGCAACCCGTGGACGGTCACCGGCGCCCGCACCGCCATCTCCGAGCCGCTGCTGTCCTGGGAACGGCAGGGGACCCCGATGAACGAGGGGCCCGTCGCCATCCAGCACGGCGGTCGCACGTTCATCACCTACTCCGCCAGCGCCTGCCAGGGCCCCGACTACAAGATCGGTCAGCTGGCGTACACCGGCGGCGCGGTCCTCGCCGCCTCGTCCTGGGTGAAGAAGTCCACGCCGATCTTCCAGCGCAACGACGCCGCCGGCGTCTACGGGCCCGCGCACCACGGGTTCTTCAAGTCGCCCGACGGCACCGAGGACTGGATCGTCTACCACGCCAACGCCTCCGCCTCCGACGGCTGCGGATCCACCCGCACCACCCGGATCCAGCGGATCAGCTGGAACGCCGACGGCACCCCGAACCTCGGCGTCCCGGTCGCCACGGGGACCGTGCTCGCGCCGCCGTCCGGTGAGCCCGCCGGGCCCGCCGTGACGACGTGGCGGCTGCAGTCGGCCAACTTCCCGGACCGGTACGTGCGGCACGCCAACTACGACGCGCGCATCGACCCCGACGTGACCCCCGCCGCGGACTCGCAGTGGAAGGTCGTGCCGGGGCTGACCGGCGGCACCGGATACGTCTCGCTGGAGTCGGCGAACTTCCCCGGCTATTTCCTGCGCCACTCGAACCACGACTTCTCGCTGGTCCGCAACGACGGCAGCGCCGGGTTCGCCGCCGACGCGAGCTTCCGGCAGGTGGCCGGCCTCGCCGACGCGACCGGGGTGTCGTTCCAGTCCTACAGCCACCCCGACCGGTACATCCGCCACTACAACTACCTGCTGCGCCTCGACCCCGTCGGCACGGCGACCGCCCGCGCCGACGCGACGTTCCGGCTCGTCGCATGAGGACCCTCGCCGTCGCCCTGCTGCTCGCCGGTACGCCGGCCCTGGCGGCTCCCACCGTCACCACGGGGGCGCACTCCTTCGAATCCGTCAACTACCCCGGCCGGTACGTGCGACAAGGCCAACTCGATCCGGTGTCCGCGTCCAGTACCGCCCAGACGAAGGCGGACGCCACGTTCACCGTCGTCAACGGGCTCGCGTCCCCGGCGTGCTACTCGCTGCAGACGAAGAGCGGGCTGTTCCTGCGGCACCGCGACTACCGGCTGCGGGTCGACGCGAACACCGGCGATCCCACGTTCCGCGCCGACGCGACCTTCTGCCCCGCCGACGGGTCCGTGGCCGGCTCGGTGGCGTTCACCTCCTACAACTACCCGTCCCGCCGCATCCGGCACCGGGACTTCGCGCTGTGGCTCGACCCGTTCCAGGACACGGCGGCCTTCAAGGCGGACAGCTCGTTCCGGATCGGCGCGCCGTGGGCACCGAAGACCACGAAAGGCCCGGTGATCCCCGGGCTGTTCGCCGACCCGCACCTCACCGTCTTCAACGGCCGCTACTACCTGTACCCGACGACCGACGGGTACGCCGGCTGGAGCAGCCCCTACTACAAGGCGTTCTCCTCCACCGACCTGGTGAACTGGACCGACCACGGCGTGGTCCTCGACCTCGGCCCGGACGTGTCGTGGGCGGACAACTCGGCGTGGGCGCCCGCGGTCGCCACCCGCGACGGCCGCTACTACCTGTACTTCAGCGGCGGTGCGGCCACCGGGGCGAAGCAGCTCGGCGTCGCGGTCGCCGACAGCCCGGCCGGGCCGTTCCGCGACGCCCTCGGCCGGCCCCTGGTCCGCGGCGACCAGTTCAGCGGCGGGCAGGCGATCGACCCGATGGTGTTCACCGACACCGACGGCCAGTCCTACCTGTACTGGGGCCAGGGCGTCGCCCGCGCCGTGCGGCTCGACGCCGACCTGACGTCGTTCGACCCGGCGCAGGTCCGGGTCGTCACCCCGGCCGGCTACAACGAGGGGTCGTTCGTGTTCAAACGCAACGGCACCTACTACTTCATGTGGTCGGAGAACGACACCCGCAGCGAGGACTACCGGGTGGCGTACGCGACCGGATCGTCGCCGCTCGGGCCGTGGACGAAGCGCGGCGTGGTGCTGCAGAAGCGGCTCGACGCCGGCATCAAGGGCACCGGCCACCACTCCGTCGTGCAGGCGCCCGGCACCGACACCTGGTACATCGCCTACCACCGCTTCGCGGTGCCGGCGGGCGACGGCACCAACCGGGAGACCGTCATCGACCTGCTGTCGTTCAACGCCGACGGCACCATCCGCCCCGTGTCTGTTTCTCTCTGATCAGGAGCGTCATGCGCAAACTGTTCGTCCGCGCGGTCGCGGCGCTGTTCACCGCGAGCCTGCTGCTCGCCTTCCCGGGACCCGCCGCCGCGCTGGACCCGTTCACCGGCTACCTGATGGCCCACTTCACCGGCGAGTCGTCCACCGCCCAGCAGATCTACCTCGCGCACAGCAAGGACGGGCTGCGCTGGACCGACCTCAACAATGGCGGCCTCGTCCTGCAGTCCAACGTGGGCACCCGCGGGGTGCGCGACCCCGCCCTGGTCCGCTCGCCCGCCGGGGACCGGTACTGGATCATCGCGACGGACCTGTGCATCGGCTGCGGCCAGGACTGGTCCACGTCCATCAACAACGGCAGCCGCAACCTCGTCGTGTGGGAGTCCACCGACCTCGTCGCCTGGTCCGCGCCGTGGCTGCTCAACGTCGCCGGCGCGATCCCCGACGGCCGCAACGCCTGGGCGCCCGAGGCGATCTGGAACCCGGCGACCAACGACTACGTCCTCTACTGGGCCACGAACGTGCCGCTGAACGGTGCCACGAAACACCGCATCTACTCCGCCCGTACGTCGAACTTCCGCACGATCACGACGCCGCAGCCGTACATCACCCGGCCGGGCGGCCAGGAGATCATCGACACGCAGATCGTCGAGGTGCCGGCCGGGGTCGGCGGTTACCGCTACGTCCGCACGTCCGGCGACGGCCAGATCACCATCGAGGGCAGCAACTCGATCCTCGGCACGTGGACGACGCTCGGCAACCTGTCGGGCATCGGCCTCACCGGCGCGCAGGTCGAAGGCCCCATGTGGGTCAAGTTCAACACCGGCAACTCGTGGGCGCTGTACCTCGACCAGTACGCCTCGGGCCGCGGCTATATGCCGGTGCTGACCGGCAACCCGTCCAGCCCGTCCGCCTACCAGATCCCGGCGGCCGGCTCCTACGCCATGGGCGGCACGAAGAAGCGCCACGGCGCGATCCTCAACCTCACCGCCGCCGAGGAGACCCGCGTCCTGAACCGCTGGCCCAGCACCAGCACGGTCAACCGCATCCAGTCCTACAACTTCCAGGACCGCTACGTGCGGCACAGCAACTACGACGTCCGCATCGACGCCAACGTGAGCCCCGCGCAGGACGCCCAGTTCCGTGTCGTGCCGGGCCTCGCCGGCACCGGCACCGTCTCCTTCCAGTCCGTCAACTTCCCCGGCTACTACCTGCGGCACTACAGCTACGACTTCGTCCTGGCGGCGAACGACGGCACCACCACCTTCGCCGGCGACGCCACCTTCCGCCAGGTCGCCGGGCTCGCCAACAGCGCCTGGTCGTCGTTCCAGTCGTACAACTTCCCCGACAGGTACATCCGCCACAGCAACTACCTGCTGCGCCTCGACCCGATCACCGACGCCACCGGCCGCTCCGACGCGACCTTCCGCATCACCACCTGATGAGAGCGCGGCCGGCGCCCGCCGTCGCGGGGCGCCGGCCGCTTCACCCCACCCCGGTCCCGCCGGCGGCCGGGCCGAGCGGGGCCACCGCCGGCGGCGGGACCGGTGACGGCTCCTTGAGCTCGACGAAGACGGCGTGGGTGTCGGTGGTGCCGATGTTCTCCCCGGTGTGCTCCTGGGCGCCGACCCAGCGGGCCTGGGCGGCGGGCAGGGAGATGTCGGCCTGGCGGCCGCCGCTGGAGACGCGGCGCTGGAACGCGGCCAGCGTGACCATGACGCTGTCGGGGTGGCTGTGGGGATGGGTGCGGTCGCCGGGGTGGTCGCGATACTGCAGCACCCGCACCCGCTCGTTCTCGAACAGGACGCTGTAGAGCTCCGGGTCGGTGACGACAGGGACGGGCGATCGGCTGGATCGAGCACGCCCTCGAGCCGCTGCGCCGCGACGGGTCCGGCGTCGACGTGCGGGCGCTCGCGGTCGCCGTCCGCTCCGCCACCGGCATCGAGACGCTGATCTGGCTGACCGACATCGCCGGGCAGAGCAGGCAGGAGGCCGCCGAGACCGTGCGCCGCACCGCCCGCGCCCTCCTCGCGGCCGCCCTGGCGGAGCGCGTCACACGTCGCGGCGGCGGATCGTGAGCAGAGCGAGGACCGCGGCGGCCGTTGCCCACACCGCCAGCGCGGCGAACGACTGCGGGACGGAGGCGACGTGCTCGCCCGGGATGGTGTGCTGCGGGTCGATGTTGACGAGGCGTTGCCACGCGCCGTAAGGCAGCGCGTGCGCGACGGCGGCCTGCAGGGCGTCGCGGCGGTCGTCGAAGAAGTTCGGCACGATGATGAGCAGCGCGGTGGTGCCGACGACGGTCGTGGCGCTGTGCCGGACGACGACGCCGAGGGCCAGCCCGGTCAGGGCGGACACCGGGGCCATCAGCGCGGTCCCCAGCCCGGCCCGCAGGACGCCGGGGTCACCGGCGGACACGCCGTGGCCGCCCAGGATCGACTGGCTGACGCCGAACGAGACGGCCGCGATCAGCACGCCCACGAGGCCTGCCACGGCGGCCACGACGAGCACCTTGGCGAGGATCACGGACACCCGGGCCGGGACCGCGGCGAACGTCGTGCGGATGAGGCCGCTGCTGTACTCGCTGACGACCACGATCGCACCGATGCCGCCGCACCCGAGCATGAGGATCAGGACGCCGCTGTTGCTGAACGCGTCCTTCAGCGCGTAGAAGTGCGGCTGCTCCGTGTGCCGCAGCACGCCGGCGTCGACGCGGGCGCCGTTGGCGTTGATACCGATGACGACCAGGGCGAGCGTGAGCAGGCCGTACGGGATGGACGGCAGCGACCGCAGTTTGATCCACTCGGCGGCGAGCAGGTCCCGGAAGCGGGCGGTCATCGGGTGCCTCCCGACCGGTGCTCGGCCTGGCCGGCGGTCAGCCGCAGGAACGCGTCCTCCAGCGACGGCCGGTGCTCGGTGAGCCCGGACAGCGGGACGCCGGCGGCCGCGGCGAGCTCGCCGATGCGGTCCGCGCCGAGGCCGGCGACGGTGAGCGTCCCGGCGCCGCGGGACAGCAGGGTGGCCCCCGCCGACGAGAGCAGCCCGGCGAGCGCCGACGAGGACGGGGTGCGGACGGTGCAACTCGGCGCGGTGAGGTCCCGGACGCTCCCCACCGCGACCAGTGAACCCTTGCCGATCACGACGAGCTCGCCGGCGGTGTGCTCCATCTCGCGCATCAGGTGGCTGGAGACGAACACGGTGCGGCCCTGCGCGGCGAGGCGCTGGAACAGCCGCCGCACCCACAGCACGCCCTCCGGGTCGAGGCCGTTGAACGGCTCGTCGAACAGCAGGACCGGCGGGTCGCCGAGCAGCGCGGCGGCGATGCCGAGCCGCTGCCGCATGCCGAGGGAGAAACCGCCGACGCGGCGGTGCCGCACGCCGTCGAGGCCGACCTCGGCGAGCACCTCGCCGACCCTGGCGCGCGGCAGGCGGTTGCTGACGGCGAGGGCGGTGAGGTGCGCGCCGGCGGTACGTCCGCCGTGCACGTCGGCGGCGTCGAGCAGGGCACCGACGTGCCGGAGCCCGCGGGACAGCCGGTGGAACGGCGTGCCGCCGACGGTGACGGTCCCGCCGGTGGGCCGGGTCAGACCCATGATCATGCGGAGCGTCGTGGACTTGCCGGCGCCGTTCGGCCCGAGGAACCCCGTCACGACGCCCGGCCGGACGGTGAGGGTGAGGCCGTCGACCGCAGTCGCCGCCCCGTAGCGTTTCGTCAACCCGTTGAGTTCGATCACGACACCCACCGTGCCCGCCGGGCCGCCGGTGGCGCATCGGCCCGCGCGCCGCACCCGAGCGGTCGGGATGCGCCCCGGGGCGTACGCCCACGGGCCAATGCGCTCGGGGACGGCCGGCCAATACGATGGGCCGGTGCTGCGCTGGGCCTGCCTGCTCGCCTATCCGCTCGTCGTGTTCGCGGCCGTCCGCACCGGCGTGCACGACCCGTCCTGGTTCCCGTTGCTGCGGTACCTGCTGCCGTTCCTCGTCGTCGCGGTGCCGGCGGTGCTGCTGCGGCGGCTGCCGGCGGCCGGGCTCGGCCTGATGCTGCTCGGCACGGCCGTCATCACCGGCACGATGCAGTCGATGGAGGACGGGTACTTCCGGGACGTCCGCGACATGCAGTTCATCACCGTCGACGCCGCGGTCGGCTACGTCGCCGCCCGCACCACGCCGCGCCGGTCCGCGTGGGCGGCCGGCGCGGCGCTCGCCGTGCAGGTCGCCGTCATCGAGGTGAACCCGTTGCGCGGCCGGGCGGCCGAGAGCGCCGTCATGCTCGCGACGCTGATGCTCGCCACCGCCTGGATGGCCGGCACGCTCATCCGGCAGCGCTCCGAACACGCCACGGCACTGGCCCAGCAGGCCGTCACCGCCGAGCGGCTGCGCATCGCCCGGGAGCTGCACGACATGGTCGCGCACAGCATCAGCGTCATCGCGATCCAGGCCGGCGTCGGCAGCCGGGTGCTGGACTCGCAGCCGGCGCAGGCCCGCCGCGCGCTCGACGCGATCGAGCTGACCAGCCGCGACACCCTCGCCGGGCTGCGCCAGGCGCTCGGCGCGCTGCGCGGCGCCCCGCTCGGCCCGCCGCCGGGCCTGGACGACGTGGAGCGTCTCGCCGGCACCGTCCGCGGCGCCGGCCTGCACCTGGAGGTCCGGTGGCTCGGCGACCGCCGGCCCGTCCGGCCCGACATCGACCTGTCCGCGTTCCGCATCGTCCAGGAGGCGGTGACCAACGTGGTCCGGCACGCCGGCGTCCAGACCTGCCGGGTCAGCATCCGCTACGACACCGACGAGCTGAGCCTCGAGGTGTGCGACGACGGCACCGAGACGGCGCACCCCGGCGACGGCTACGGCCTCGCCGGCATGCGCGAGCGGGCCGGGCTGCTCGGCGGCACCCTCGAGGCGGGCCCGCGCCCCGAGGGCGGCTTCCGGGTCGCCGCGCGGCTGCCGCTGTCCCCGGCGGGCGCACCGTGACGATCGGGGTCGTCCTCGTCGACGACCAGCCCCTGATCCGCGCCGGTCTGCGGGTACTGATGACCGAGACCCCCGACATCGCGGTGCTCGGCGAGGCCGGCAACGGCGCCGACGCGATCACGGCCGTCGAGCGCCTGCGCCCCGACGTCGTCGTCATGGACATCCGGATGCCGGGCGTGGACGGCATCGAGGCGACCCGCCGGATCACCGCCGCTGATGCCGCGCCGCGGGTACTGGTCCTGACCACGTTCGACGACGACGAGTACGTCTTCGGCGCGCTGCGCGCCGGGGCGAGCGGCTTCCTGGTCAAGGACATGGCCCTGGAGGAGATCCTGGCCGCGATCCGGGTCGTCGCCGCCGGCGACGGGCTGCTCGCCCCGTCCGTCACGCGCCGGCTCATCCACGCGTTCGTCCAGGCGCCGCACCGCGCCCACGCCGCCCTGTCGCCGGTCACCGGCCGGGAACGCGAGGTGCTCGTCCTCGTCGGCCGCGGCCTGTCCAACGCCGAGATCGCGGCCGCGCTGTTCATCAGCCCGGCGACCGCCAAGGCCCACGTCGCCCGCCTGTTCACCAAGCTCGGCGCCCGCGACCGGGTCCACCTCGTGATCGCCGCCTACGAGGCCGGTCTCGTCTGACCGTCAGCAGCCGGTGTCGAGCGTCCACGGTCGTCGCCGCCGGGCCGTAGCTCAGTGCCAGCCGCGCAGGGCGAGGGTCTCGCCGCGGGCGATGGCGGCGAGGGCGTCGGCCACGTAGTCGACGACGTCGGGCGGCAGCGCGGCCGGGTCGGTCCAGCGCAGCTCGCTGCACTTGGCGGGCTCGCCGATCACCGGTTCGCCGGACCAGCGGTCGACGGTGAAGAACAGGTGGAAGTATTCGCTGTCGTCGGCGTCCTCGGGTGCGGAGTGCAGCAGCAGCGCGAGGCGGCAGCTGTGCGGGTCGGCCTCGACGCGCAACTCCTCCCGCAGCTCCCGCACGAGCCCGGCGACCGCGTCCTCGGCGCCGTCGAGGTGCCCGGCGGGCAGGCTGAGCTGCCCGTGCCGGAAGGTCGTCCCGGCCCGCCGCAGCAGCAGCACCGACCCGTCCCCGTCGCGGAGGATCCCGTACACAGCGGCGGCAACACGGAACCGTTCACCAGGCATCTGCAGATCTTAGGTCGGTCGCCGCCGGACGTGACGGACGGTACTGCGGCGGGGCGCGATGCGTTAATCTCGCTGGACCGTCAGACGTCATCACCGGCACCGCGTTTCAGTGAGCAGGGGCGATGCGGCAGGAAGCGAAAGCGCACGGTCCGGCGGTCTCGGCCGAGCGGACCGGCGAGGCGCGGTTCGACCGGACCGAGGGCGTCAACGTGGCGGTCACCGGGGCCCTGACCGGCGCGGTGACGGTGCTCAACTTCGTCGGCCTGCCGATCACGGTCCTCGGCGTCCTGATCACCGTGGTCGTCGCCGTTCTGTACTGGGACGACATCGCCGGACGGTTCGGGCCGGCGGCGGTGCCGGTCCTGGTCGGCGGCTGGGCGCTGCTCATGGTCCTCATGTTCGTGGGCGGGGTCGTCGCCCGGCGGTTCCGGGCGCTCGGCTCGGCGGCGGACGCCGCGCTGGGCCGCTCGCTGAGCAGGTATCACCACCACTACCGGGTCTGGGTGATGCGGCAGAACGCGCACGCCCGCACCGCGCATCCGCGGCCGACGATGGGCCCGTCGAGCCCCGAGCTCGACAAGGTGTTCGTCGACGTGAGCCTGGTGCCGCGGCCGCCGCACTCCGTCGGCGGTCACCTGTTCGCCGACGCGCCACCGACGGTCGTCGAGCGGCTGTCGATCTGGCTGTTCCTCAACCGCCGAAGGCCGCAGACGCTCGTGGTGCTGGGCGCGCCCGGCAGCGGCAAGACGACCCTGCTGCGGCACGTCGCCCGGCGGGTCGCGAGCCGCGCGCTGCTGCCCGGCCAGCGGGCGATCCCGGTGCTGCTGGAGATGCGCTCCTGCGTCCGGAACATCCGGGAGGACGCCGACCTGTCGCTGCCGGCGCTGGTGCGCGCGGTGACCCGGGAGATCCCGGCCCGGGAGCCCCGGGACTGGTGGGAGGTGCGGCTGCGCCGCGGCAGGTGCGTCATCCTGCTCGACGGGCTCGACGAGATCGTGCGGCCCCCGGACCGGACCGCCGCCGTCGCATGGCTCGAACGGCAGATGCTCAACTACGGTGCGAACCATTTCGTGCTCACCTCGCGCCCGCACGGCTACGAGCGCGTGCACCTCGCGGCCGCGACGGTCCTGCAGGCCCGGCCGTTCACCGACCGGCAGGTGAGGGCGTTCCTGCGGCAGTGGTATCTCGCGGTCGGCCAGCGCGAGGCCGCCGACCACGACGTGCGGACGGGCCGGGCGGAGCAGCAGCGGCAGGCCCACGCGTCGGCCGACGAGCTGTTCGGCCTGCTCGCCGCCACGCCCGCCCTGCACGACATGATGGCCAACCCGCTGCTGCTGACCATGATCGCCAACGTCCACAAGTACCGCAAACAGCTCCCCGACAACAGGGTCCTGCTCTACGAGGAGGTCTTCGAGGTGATGCTCACCCCGCGGGGCGAGCCCGACCCCCAGACCGCCCGGGCGTCGTGCGACCAGCTGGCGGCGCTGGCCTTCCACCTGATGGCCACCGGCAGCGCCGTGCTCGACGTCGGCACCGCCCACGGCACGGCGCCGCCGGTGCTCGCCGACGCGAAGAACAACGGCCTGCTGGTGGAGCGCCAACCGGGCATCTTCGAGTTCGCGCACCTCACCTTCCAGGAGTACCTCGCCGCCCGGCACGCCGCCGACGCCACCTCGATCGGCGTGCTCGTCGACGGCCTGGGCAGGTCGCACTGGCGCGAGACGATCCTGTTCTGGGCCGCGATGCGCCCGGCGGACCCGATCGTGTCCGCCGCCCTGGACACCAACTCGGTCGCGGCGCTGTCGCTGGCCTTCGAGTGCCTGGAGCTGACCCCCTCGATCGACGGCGCGTTGCGGGCGCGCCTCGACGATCTCATCGCCGCCGCGCACCACGCCGACGCATCCGCCGACCTGCGCCGACTGGCCGGTGGTGTGGAGGCCACCCGCTACCTGCGCAAGGGGGTCCCGACGTCCGCCGGTGGCTCCGTGTGCACCGCGGGTGTCCCGGCAGGGCTGTATCACCTTTTCATCCGCGACACCGGCACTCCACCGCCGGACCGGCCGCTGCCGGGCGATCCGCGCGCTCAGGCGGTCGCGCAGGGCATGTGGGCCTCCGACGCGGCGCGGTTCGTCGAGTGGGTCAACGACGTCGTGCGCGATTCGGACAACCTGGTGCCCGCGTGCCGGCTCGCCACGGTCGAGGAGCTCACCGAGGTCGACGTCCGCGTGCGGTTCGCCAATGTTGCGGTCTGGGCCGCGCCGCGGGCCGGTCGCCTGCCGGAGCGCTGGCGGCCGGGAGGGGCCACCATGGTGGCGTCGCTGCGCGTCGCCGTCGTGCAGGACGCCACGCGGGCGCCGCTGGTCTGCCAGGTGCTCTCGCATCTGGTCCCTGACCGGCTCACCCTCATGATCCGGACGCTGGAGCCGCTCGCCCGCAGCGTCGGCCGCGTGCGAGCGCAGAGCCGAGCGGTGATCAAGGAGGAGGCCGAGCAGGAGCGACGTACCATGACGACGTACGACGGCGGGCCTCCGCGCACCGAATACGTGCGCGATCCCGACGCGCCGAACGGCTACAGAATCCGGCATACCGGTGGCGACACGGATGAGGTGCGGGGGCAGGCCCGCGCGCGCCATACCACGCTGGTCCATCTGCTCGCGGCGTCCGACGACCCCGACTGGTTCGCGACCCGCGAATACGACCGCTACGACCACATCCGCGTCAGCGACCAGCTGGCGTTCGCCGGCGCGCTCGTGACACTCACCGGGCGGGCACTGCAGGCGGTCGCAAGGGTGGCCGACCGGAGCCGGCAGCACGGCCTCGGCACCGTCGCCGGCATCGCGGACACGACGGAGGCCATCCGCGTGGCGCGGCGCCTTCACGACGCGCTCGAGGTGTGTGCCGCCGCGGACGAAGCGGTCCGGCGTGCCTTCGACAATCCCAGATCGACCTACACCCAGACCCAGGAGTGGCGGCAGGCGTGGCTCAAGGCGATCCGGGACATGTCCTCGGTCGTCGACGAGGTCACCGAGGCGGGGGTGCTGCTGGACCGGGTCGCCCTGACGGACGTGACGGTGGACGTGGAGCCGGGACAGCCGGGCGGTGTCGGCGCTGTGCTCGGGCCCGCGCTGGTGTCGGCGTGTTCCGCGTTGACCGCCGCGGACGACGTCGCCGGCCGGGATCGGCCTGAGGAGCAGTTCGCCTCGACATTGCTGCGCAGGGCGGGCGTCGATGGGTCGACCTACCCGACGATGCGCCTCGAGTCGATCGCCGGCGAGGTCAAGGCGCTGATCGAGCGGTGGCGGCACGGCCCGGACGAGCGACGTCCGCGTGCGCGGATCCTGGACCGTCATGTGCTGCCGCTGTTCAGCAGGGCCGAGCCGGCGGACGCCGCGCGGGCCGCGAACGTCATGTGCCTCACGCTCGGCTTCACCGCCATGGCAACGGAGGAGCGAGACTGGCGGGTGCTCGTGGCGGCCGCGGACGGCGCGGTCGAACTGCGGCGGCGGGCGGTTGATCTCGCTCCGGAGATGATCGTACTGGCGCGCAGCGAACTCGGCGCCGAGGATTGAGGAGGTCGACGTTGCACGGACGTCCACTGTGGATCTGGGCGGGGCGGGTCGTCTGCGCCGCGGTCGTGGCCGGCCTGGCGGTGTACCTGGTCGCCGTCGGGCTCGATCGGGCGGACAAGATCGCCAGTGCGGTGGCGGCGGTCGCCGGGCTGCTCGCGCTCGTCGCGCCGTACCTGGTGCCCGTGTCGCAGCCGCCGGGGGCGCCGAGCATCCGGGTGTCCGACACCGGCGGCGCCACGGTGCGCGGATCGGGCAGCGCCAACACCGGCCTGCGGGCGCGGCGGGCGCCGGCGGGCGACGTGACCGTTGAGCGGACCGGTGACGCCAGTGCCAACGGCGGCGACGCGAGCACCGGCGCCGACCTGGACTGACGGTCGAGGGCTGTGTCCCGGCCGGCGGGGGAGCCGTCCGGGCGGTAACGGTGCCGACCCGAAACATTAAAGAATGTAAATATTGCCGGGTCTCGACGGAAGAATTCCGGGCGCCTACCGTCGCGTCATGGATCGTCGCACCATGCTGCTCGGGCTCGGCGCGGCCGGCGTCGCCGCCGCCGGGGTGCCGGGCCGGGCAACGGCAGCCGCCAGGCCGAACATCGTCGTCGTGCTCATCGACGACCTGGCGCGGCGCGAGATCGGGTGCTACGGCAACACGTTCAACGAGACGCCGAACATCGACCGGCTCGCCGCCGACGGTGTCCGGTTCACCGCCGGTTACACGGCCGCGCCGGTGTGCTCGCCGACCCGGGCCAGCATCATGACCGGCCAGTACCCGGCCCGCGTCGGCATCACCGAGTACCTCGGGCCCAGCGGCGACGACTTCCTGCCGACCAGCCACACCACGCTGCCGGAGACGCTGCGCGACGCCGGTTACCGCACCGGGCTCATCGGCAAGTGGCACCTCACCGAGACCTACACCGGACCGGTCCGGGATCGGCCCGGCAACCCGTGGTCGCACGGGTTCACCGACGTGATCGCCTCCGAGCAGCAGTACATCGCCGGTGGTGACTACTTCCACCCGTACTTCATGCTGCCGGACCTGCCCGCCCGCAAGGAGAACGAGTACCTCGTCGACCGGCTCAACCTCGAGGCCGTCGACTTCATCACGGGCTCGCACCAGCAGGGTAAGCCGTTCCTGCTGTATCTCGCCCACTACGCCACCCACGCGACGCTCGCCGCGCCGCAGGCCATCGTCGACAAGTACCGGGCGAAACCGGGCTCGGGGCAGCCCGGGAAGAACCCCGTCCTGGCCGCGATGCTGGAGGTCATCGACGACGGCGTCGGCGCGATCCGGGCCACCCTGACGCGGCTCGGCATCGCGCAGGACACCGTCATCCTGCTGCTGTCGGACAACGGCGGTGACAGCGCCGTGGCGCCCAGCACGCCGCTGCGGGGGGCCAAGGCGACCCTCTACGAGGGCGGCGTCCGCGTGCCGATGATCGCCTACCATCCGGCCGGCGCCGCCGGGCGGGTGGTCGACACGCCGTTCAGCACGGTCGACTTCATGCCGACGTTGCTCGACGTCGCCGGTGTACCGCGACCCGCCGCGCAACGGCTCGACGGGGTCAGCTTCGCGGGGCTGCTCGCCGGCGGTGCGGCACCCGCGCGCGAGGACCTGTTCTGGGTGTACCCGCACTGGCACCCGCCGGGCTTCCCGTCCGCGTCCGTCCGCAGTGGACGGTACAAGCTGCTGCGCCGCCTGCACGACGGCCGGGAGGAGCTGTTCGACCTCGTCGCCGACCCTTCGGAGGCAAACGACCTGGCCGCGGCGCAGCCGGCGCGGGTGCAGGCGCTGCGGTCCGCATTGGACGCACATCTGCGCGACGTCGGCCTGCTGCCGCCGTACCCGACGCCGGAGAACTTCCCGGACGTGGTGCTGGAACAGGAGTTCGACGCGGGTCTCGGCGGGTTCACGGTCCTCGCCCCGGCGCCGGAGGGGCGCGCCGGGACGGTGCAGGCGGCGGGCGGCGCGCTGACCGTCGCGGCCGGGGGAGCGCCCGCGTTCGCGTTGCTGCGCTCGACCGCCGCCGCCACCGTGTCGCCCGTCGCGGTCGTCGCCAGCCAGCGTTCGTACGCCAACGCGGCCGCCACCAGCCAGGACACGCTGTTCGCCGGGCTGGTCAAGGACGCGCAGAACTACGTGCTCGTCTGGTACAACCACCGGCTGAAGCGCACCGGCTGGGACGTGCGGATCGGCAACACCCTCACCGGCCAGCGCGTCACCCAGCTCGACGCGGCGATCGCCTACCCGGGGCCGAACGCGCGGCTGGCCTGCGTCCTGCACCGCGACGAGGTCACCGCCTACGCCGTCGCCGCGGGCGGTGCGTGGCAGTACCTGTTCACCGCCGACGTCGGCCGCTTCGTCCGCCTCGACGACCCGGCGGTGCGCGCGCAGTACCGCTACGGCTTCGGCGTCCGCGTCGACGGCGGAACGCTCACCGTCGAACGGTTCGCCGTCCGCCGCTGAACCACTGCATAACATTGCGGTTATATGAGGATTGGGTAATACTCGCTGGGTGGACGTCTTCACCGCGCTCGCCGACACCACCCGGCGGGGCATGCTGGACCTGCTCGCCGACGGCGAGCGACCCGCCGGCGACCTCGTGGCCGCCTTCCCCGGGCTGACCCAGCCGGCGATCTCCCGCCACCTGCGGGTGCTGCGCGAGGTCGGCCTCGTCGAGGTCCGCGCCCGCGCGCAGCACCGCATCTACACCCTCAGACCCGAGGGACTGTCGGAGGTCGACGCCTGGCTGCGGCGCTACCGCGAACACTGGGCCGGCCACCTCGACGCCATCGAGCGCCACCTCGCCGGCACCCGAGCCGAGCAGAAAGCAGCTGAGTGATGACCATCGACGACCGCCTCGGCCACCTCGACGTGCACGGCGACGAGGCCACCATGACCTTCCGCCGCCGCCTGCCGTTCCCCATCGACGCCGTCTGGGCCGCGATCACCGACCCGTCCCAGCGCGCCGCCTGGTTCGGCGCCACGACGATCGAGCCCCGCGCCGGCGGCGCGATCACGATGATGCCCGACGACCCGCCGGCCGCCCCCGAGGCGAAGGAGATGACCGGCCGCATCCTGACCTGGCAGCCACCGTCGGGCGCCGCCCCCCGCACCGCCGTCCTGGAGCACGAGTGGCGGCAGCGGATCGTCGAGGACGGCGTGGTGCGCTACGAGCTGACCGAGGACGGCGACGCCACCGTGCTGCTGTTCGTGCACCGCGGCCTGAGCGTCCGCAACGCGCAGGGCTTCATCCCCGGCACGCACGCGTTCCTGGACCGGCTCGCCGCCCACCTGGCCGCCGGGGACCTCCCGGACTGGGGCCAGCGCTACGCCGAGCTCGCCCCGGCGTACCGGTAGCCGGTCCCGGCCGGCCGGCGGCGACGGCTAGCATGCCGGGCATGATCGAGGAGCTGATCAGGAAGGCCGCCGCCGGGGACGACGACGCCGCCGAGGAGCTGGAGGCGATGGCCGCGGCCGCGCCGGAGCGGCTGGTGCCGCATCACGGACTGCTGCTCGACCTCGACGTGTTGTGGCCGCCCAAGGTGTACCGGGGAGCCGGCGCCGACGTGGTGCGCCGCCTCGTCGAGCGGGTCGACGGCGGGCAGACCCCGGACGCGCTCAACCATCTGCTGCTCGCCCTCGCGCACACCCGCCATCCCCACGCGGAGGAAGCCTTCGTCCGGTGGGAGGCGCAGCCCCCGCCCGGCTCCGCCGACCTGCACGTCGGCCCGCTGCAGTACGCGAAGGAAGGGGGCTGGACCGCCGGCGGCCGGGACCTGTGCGGGGACACCGCATTCGAGTGGCACCTGACCGCCGCGCCGCCGGTCGCCGGCGGCCCGGTGTGCCCGTGGTGCGCGTCGCCGCTGTGGACCGCAGCCGACGTCGACACCGCCGAGCCCGCGGTCAGCGCCGCGCTCGCGCACACCGGCTGGACCGGCCGGCTCGTCGTGCGGACCTGCCACTTCTGCGCCTGCTACGCGACACTGTTCAGCGAGGTCACCGCCGACGGGGGCAGCACGTGGTGGCCGGGCAACACGCTGCCGAGCTACGCCCCGACCGGCACCGGCCCGGAGGACCCGCCCGCGCTGCTGCCGGTCACCGGCCCGCGGCGGCCCAACCCGTTCCTGGCGAGCGCGTGGCACGACGGCGGCTCCACGCTCGGCGGCCACCCCGAATGGATCCAGGACGCCGAGCACCCCGACTGCCCCGGATGCGGCCGGCCGATGGACTACGCCGGCATGCTGTACGGCGGCGACTTCGACGACTACGGCGAAGGCGCCTACTACCTGCACGTCCACGCACCCTGCGGCTTCGCCGGCGTCAACTACCAGCAGAGCTGATCCGGTCGGCGCGACCGCCGTCATGCCAGGTAGCGGACCTCGAAGGTGATCGAGATGCGGTTGTTGGTGGTGTCGTACTCGTCGAAGTGGCCCGCCGTCCACAGCGTGAACGTGTACGTGCCCGGCCGTTGCGGCGCCCGGAACGCGATCGTGCACTCGCCGTAGGACATGGTCGGGATGCCGGGGCCGTAGCAGACCGCGTTGCGCGGCCCGTGGCCGGACGACATGCTCGTCAGGTAGAGCGACGGCCACGGCACCGGCTCGTAGAACTCCGGATACTGCTCCGGGCTGTCCGGCGCGAACTCGACGAACACGGTGCCGGCGGCCGGCCCGGGGAACGGGCGGGGCCCGGTGATGCCGCCCGTGCGCCAGCCGGTGTTGTGCGCGCGGACGGTGACATACTGGATACCGCCGGGGAACACCGGGGCGGGATTGCTGAACCCTTCGAGGGTGATGTCCGCCCGAAACCGGTAGCAGTTCACCGTGCAGGGCGCCGCCGACGCAGGGATCGCCGGGACACCGGCCCCGGCAAGTGCCAGGCAGGCCGTCAGGATGTGCCGCAGCCACCGCATGGGCAGACGGTAGAGCCGGACGACGGCACGGGCAACGCTCCGGCCTCGATCCGACAGCCGGTCGGCGGCGGCGGTCCGGCCCATCGGGCAATGCCCCACCCCGGCGCCGAGATGATCTTATGTGCGCATGAACCGGCGCATGCAGCTCGTCATCGGCGCCGCCGTGGCCGTCGTCGTGCTCGTCGCCGCCGGCGTCGTGTGGGCCGGCAACCGGTCCGGCGCGCCGGGCAAGACCGCCGGTGACCCCCGGCCGGTGTTCGCGGGCGAGCCGAAGACCGTCGGCAGCGCCGGTGACGTGGTGAAGAACGAGCACGTCACGGTCACCGTCGATGCCGGTACCGTCGCCGCCGGGGCAGCCCTGAAGGTCGGCCTCGGCGCGCCGCCGGCCGGCGTCACCGGCCCCTTTGCCGAGGAGGCCTGGGGCGCGCCGGTCCAGGTCGAGCACGGCGCCCCGCTCGCGAAGCCGGTCACCCTGACCTGGGACGTCGCTTCGCTCACCCCGGCCGAGCGGGCCACGATCGTGCTCGTGCGGTGGAACCCCGACCTCGCCGCGTGGGCGCCGACCGGCGAGCCGGTCACCGTCACCGACACGACCCTGACCGCGCGCGTCACCCAGTTCTCCATCATCGACTGGGTCAGCAACGGCGCTGCCGGGCTCGGGCAGACCATCGGGGAGTGGCTCGGCAAGCGCGCCGACGCGCCCAAGTGCAACGGCAAGGACCTGCCGTCGTGGGTGCGCTCCGTCGTGCGCCCCGACGAGGACCTGAGCGCCGCCGCGATCCGGACCTGCGTGGAGCCCGACAAGTCCGGCGTGATCACGGTCCGGGTCGCCAACAACCGCTCGCACGGCCAGCGCATCACGCTCACCCCCGGCGGGGTCGAGTGGGCCTGGGTGTGGAACGGGGAGGCCGACGTGTCGCCGGCCGGCTGGGCGTGGACCGCGGCGCGGGCGGCGTTCGACTCCCGCAGCCGCGCGCTGATCCCGCAGGTGCACACGATGGCCTTCGGCGTCGCCCGCCCGGCCACCCCCGGACCCGCCGAGATCACCATGACCGCGCACACGTCCGTCGTCACCATCTTCACCGACATCGTCGGCATGGTCGTGGACAACCTCACCATCAAGGGCTCCGGGTCGCCGGTGGTCGACGCGTTCCTGCAGGGCCTCTACGAGTGCGGCGGCAAACGCCTGCTCAGCAGCCGGCCGGAAAGCTTCAAGGAGGCGACGACCATGGCGCTCGGCGTGGCCGTCGACTGCGTGAAAGCCGTCCTGGAGCCGAGCGACGACGCGCTCGCGACCGCGGTCGTCACCGCCTACGAGAACGCGCTGCGCGCCCAGATCGCCAAGGGCGGCGCCGCCGCGCAGAACGCGGTCAAGGCGGGCCGGCTCACCCACGAGATCTCCCGGCGGCTGCGGTACCTGCAGCTGTTCGAACTCACCGAGTACCTGAGCAGCCAGCTCGCCGACGCCTTCGTCACGGCCGTCAGCATCACCCTGCACCTGACCGGCGCGCCGCAGGACCTCGGCGCGTGGACCGCCGGGTGCGCCGACGCGGCCGCGGACGCGAACCTGCTGTACCGCAACCTCGCGCTGCAGGACCGGTTCGCCGACAAGAGCAAGGAACTGTGGCAGTTCCCGACCTGGGCCACCGACGCGAAGACCGCGGTGAAGCCGCTCGGCAGGTGCACCGCCGCCCAGCACGACGCGGCCGCCGCGCAGGTCGACAAGACGTGGGGCGACAAGAAGGCCGCGGCCGTGGTGTCGCAGGCGATCCGCGAGCTGACGCCGGGCACCCGCATCGTGTCCGCCGACCCGTGGGGCGACGGCTCCGCCGGCTCGGCGAGCACCCGCCGGGGCGGCGGCGACGACAACTGCATCCCGTCGGAGCTCGCGCCGCGCCCCGACGGCTTCCGCTGCTTCGCCGGCGGCACCATCTCCGACCCGTGCTTCGCCAATCCGCGCAGCACCACCGAATACCTGTGCGCACCGGAGGGGATGACCGGCGCCTGGACCCTGCTGAAGGGCGTCCCGCGCGGCGCCACCTTCGTCAACGACGGCCCCGCCGCCATCTTCGCCGTCCGCCTCACCAACGGCGCCGTCTGCCGCCGCTCCTCGGGCTCCGGCCCGGCCGGCGTCCCCGGCTACCCGTACTGGACCGGCTGGTGCACCGGCGGCCCATGGGGCACCGGCAGCAGACTGTGGCGCGTCGGCGACGGCATGAACGACGCCCCGAACTACCCCCTGTATCCGACGAACGACCCGAAGGTCTTCGCCGCCGCCGTCGAAACGTCCGAAGGCAAGGTCGAACGCCTCCCCGCCGCAACCGCCTGGCGGTGACGCACAGCGCCGGACCGACGCGACCGTCCGCACCGTCAGCAGAACTGACGGTCGTCAGATCGGCTGCTCCCACGGCACCATCATGTGGAACGACCGGCCCAGGAGCAGCCGCAGCGCGGGCCCCTGGGCCGTCAGGTGGGTCAGCAGCGGCGTCGCGGGATCGCGGGCGGCAGGCAGCGCGGCGGGATCGAGCCGGCACAGCCGCAGCAACTCCCCGGGCCCGGCGCGGGGATCGTCGAACGAGGACAGCGCCGAGCGCAGCATGTCCTGCTCCGGCGGGTCGTCGGCCCACTCGATCGTCAACCACGCACCGGGGAACCACTGCAGCGCCTGCCGGAGCAGGTCGGCGTGCGTGGACACCGACGGACCGAACCACCGGTCGAGCACCGGCACCGCGGCGGCCAGGCCGGCGAGGCCGCGCTCCCGCGGCACCAGCAGGTCACCGCGAAACAGCGTGAGCCACAGCAGCGGCACCTCCCGGTCGGCGACGGCGACGACCTGCTCGGCCTCGAAGTCCGGGTCCTGGTCGATCGGATCGGGCCCGGGCCAGCCACTGGCGCACAGGAATACCATCGCCTCGCTCACCGCCTCGAGACTATCGACGGTCGGCCCGGACGGTCGAGGACCTGAGCGGAAAGGCCGGCGGGTGCCGATCACGGGCTGCCGCGCTCAGGTCGGCCCGCCGGGTCGTGCGAGCAGCTGCTCGCGGAGGATGTCGGCGTGCCCGGCATGGCGGGCGAAGTCCTCGATGAGCAGCAGCGAGATGAACCTGAGGCTGACGTCGCCGGGCGATGGGCGCACTCTGGTGTCGTTGAGGTCGAAGCCGGCGGCGATCGTACGGGAGCGGGCGCTGGCGCGTCCCACGGCGCCGCGCCATGGCGTTGGATCGCGGCGCCGGCCGTGGCGGAAGGTCCTCGGGGAGCGGTGCGTCCAGAGCCGACGAAGGCCGGATCGACGACCAGGATACGGCAGGCCGGAGGCGCCCCGCCCGGTCTGACGGGGCGCCCCGCGGCGGGACGTCAGTCGAGCGGCTGGCGGGACAGGGTCGCCGGTTCCCGGCCGGCGAGGAGCCAGCCACCGGCGTACGCGGCCACCGGCAGCCCGACCAGGATCGCGGCCAGGCTCAACACGGGTGGGTGGCCGAGCCAGTGCAGAGCGCGATGGTGCCAGGCGATCAGGGCCAGGTACGCGCCGCCGGTGCCGATCACCGCGCCCAGCACGGCGAGCGACGCGGCGGTCGCCGCGGTCAGGGCCCGGCGGGTCCTGCGCGGTGCTCCGGCGGCGGTGAGGGTGCGCAGGTCGCGGGCGGTCTCGCTGCGGATCAGGCCGACGGTCATGGCGAGCACGCCGAGGGCGACCGCGCCGCCGATCGCGGTCGCGTACCAGGCCAGGCGGGCGACGTCCGCGCCGGTCGGGCGGGTCTCGACGGTGAGGCCCGCCGCTTGCGCCGTGTCCTCGGTGCGTTCGATGCGGGTCTGGTCCATCGGCCGCGGGACCTTGAGCAGCCAGCCGGCGGGGACCACATTGAGGTGCAGGGCGTCGATGGCGTGGGTGGTGATCAGGGACCGGGGCAGTGACGTGTAGGCCGGCAGGTCCGCGTGCTGGACCTTCGGGCGCCACGTCCTGTTCTTGGACGTCGGGAAGAAGTCGTACCCGTCGTAGTTCGCGCGATAGGTGACGATGTCGACGTCGGCGGCGATGCCGGACGGGTCGATGCCGTAGTGGGCGAGCAGCTCGGGTGTCGCGACGAAGAGCGGCTCGGACTCGTCGCCGCTGTACGACGTCATGGTGCGGCCGTCGACGGTCCGGGTGCGCGGCGGCCCCATGTGGGACACGGGCCGGCCCTGCCGGTCGCCGCGCGACATGGGGGTCTCCGGGTCCACCGTGACCTGCAGGGGGAGCACGGAGGTGGCGTTCAGACCGGCGGCGATCGCGTCGACCCGCTGCCGGGCCACGGTCGCCTGTTCGGCGGTGACCTCCGGCACCGGCCCCTCGACGCCGTCGGTGCCGAGCCACACGATCAGCTGGTCGGCGGGCATGGTGCCGCCGATGGGCGCGGCGGCCTTGGCGACGGTCACGGCCGCGCTGAGCGCGACGACCGCGGCGATGCCGACGGCGAGGGTGATCGCGGCGAGCGCCGCACCGGAGCGGGCCCGGAACCGGGCCAGGTCGCGCAGCGCCAGCCGGGGCGCGACGGGTGCGCGGCGGGCGAGGCGACCGGCGGCGGCGATGCCGACGGGGGCGAGCAGCAGCAGTCCGAGCGCGGTGCCGAGGACGCCGCCGATGATGTACGGCGGTTTCGTCTGCTGCGACGCGGCGAGGGCGCCGAGCCCGGCGGCGAGCAGGACCGCCCCCGGCACGGCGAAGCGGTGGGAGGGGCGCGGCGGCACCGGACGGGCGGACAGCGCGGCCACGACCGGGACCTTCGCGGCCGTGCGGGCGGGCCACCATGCGGCGCAGACGGCGGTGAGGAACGCCAGCAGTACCGCCGCCGCCAGCGACGACCAGGACAGGTCGAACCGGTCGATGCGGCGCCCGAGCAGCGGCTCGAGCCGGGGGCCGAACGCGAGCCAGGCGGCGAGACCCGCGGCGGCACCGCCGAGCGCGCCGACACCGCCGATGACCGCGCCGTTGGCGACGAGGACGAGCCGGATGTGCCGGTGGCTCGCGCCGAGCGCGCCGAGCATGCCCAGCGACCGCATGCGCCGTTGCGCCATGACGGTGAACCCGGCGACGGCGAGCAGGCCGACGAACAGCAGCCCTACCGTGGTCAGCATGAGCACCAGGACGCTGCCCGGGTCGGCTCCCGTATCCCGGACGTTGATCGACATCCCGGACGGCTTCGGCCGCGCGGCGAGCTCGTCCCGGGACGCCTGGATCAGCACGACCGTCTCGCCGACCTGGGTGAGCTGGCCCGGGGCGACGAGCGCGAACCGGTCCCGCAGGTCCAGCGGGTTCTCCACGAGGCCGACGACCGTACGCTGCCGGCCACCGGCGTCCCAGGTGCCGCCGACCCGCAGCCCGAACAGCTTCGCGACCCGCTCGGTGACGGCGACCTCGGCGGGGCCCTGCGGGTAGCGGCCGCTGTCCAGTCGCAGCAGGATCCGCCCGTACGGCCCGTCGGGGTCCTGCGCGCGCAGGTCGACGGCGTTCGCCGAGCCGGGCACCGGGATCTTCTGGTAGTCGATGACCTCGATCGTGCCGAAGGAGCTCCGCAGCGTGGCCACGTCGGCGGCGGCGTCCGCGCCGGCGGTGCTCAGCGAGGCCCGGAGGCTCGCGGTGCCGAACATCGCGGCCTGCGGATCCCCCGCGGTGCCGGCGACGCCGAGCCCGACCGTGGTGGCGGCGACGGCCGTCATCAGCAGCGCCAGGACGAGCGACTGCTGGCGCCATTCCCGGCGGAACAACCGCCACGCCCAGCGGCCGACGGCCCGCCGTGCCTGCATGCCACCGTGGCCCTTGCCCAGCGCGAGTGGGCGGTCGTCGAGGTCGACGCTCACCGCGCCGGCCCCCCGGTCTCGCTGAGCAGCGACTCGGGGCCGGGCCGCGGCGCCGTGCGGTCGACGATGCGGCCGTCGCGGATGAACACGACCCGGTCGGCCCACGAGGCGAGCTGCGCGTCGTGCGTCACGACGACGGCGGCCAGGCCACGCTTGCAGGCGGCGAGCAGCATCCGCATGACGGCTTCGCCGTTGGCGGAGTCGAGCGCGCCGGTGGGCTCGTCGGCGAGCAGCAGCCGCCGGTCGCCGACGACGGCCCGCGCGATCGCGACCCGCTGCCGCTCACCGCCGGACAGCTGGTCGGGGAAGCGGGCCGCCCGGTCGCCGAGCCCGAGGTCCTCCAGCACGCGCAGCCCGGCGCCACGAGCCTTCCCGGCCTTCACCCCGTCGAGCTCCAGCGGCAGCGTCACGTTCTCCGCCGCGGTGAGCCCGGGCAGCAGGTTGAAGTCCTGGAACACGTAACCGATGGCGCGGCGCCGCAGCCGGCTCCGGTCGTCACGCGACATCGCCGCGAGCGGCTGCCCGGCGACGAGGACCTCACCACTCGTCGGCGCTTCGAGCGCGCCGGCGATGGTCAGCAGCGTGCTCTTGCCCGAGCCGCTGGGGCCCATCACCGCGACCATTCTGCCGGCCTCGACCGACAGCTCCACCTCGCGCAGCGCGTGCACCTCGTCGGTGCCGTCGAGGTAGGTCTTCGAGACGTTGCGAAGCTCGAGGACGGGGCTCATCGCCGCACCCCCGCCCGGCGCCGGATCAGCGGGGCGGCGGGCTTCTGCGCCGGGGGCTCCAGCGCGGCACGCTTCAGCCGACCGTCGGCGGTGTCCAGCCACTGTACGACCGAGTCGAGGCGGTAGAGCTCGGCGTCGACCACCAGCGCCAGGCCGAGGTCGAGGTCGGCTTCCTCGTCCTTGAGCCGGGTCCACTGCTGCATCAGCTCGACCAGGTAGCGCCGGTGCGTCTGGATGACCTCGTGCACGTCGACGCCGGGCAGCCGCACCGCGACGAGGACCTTGATGACCAGCTCGTCACGGGGCGGCGACTCCAGGTTGGGCGGCGTGCGCAGCCACCCGGCCAGCTCCTCGGCACCGTCCTCGGTGATCCGGAACCCGCGCTGCGGCCCGGGCTCGGCGTCGCCGTCGGACTGCACGAGCCCGTCCCGCTCGAGGCGCTGCAGGGTCGTGTACACCTGCCCGACGTTGAGCGGCCACACCTCCCCGGTGCGCGCCTCGAACTCTTCCCGCAGCTGCAGCCCGTACTTGGGCCCTTCACTGAGCAACGCCAGCAACGCGTGCCGGATGCTCATGCCCACCACATCCTCGATAGCATGACCGGTATAATACTCGGTATACAAGCCTTGTCGACCCCCGCCGCCGGCACTAAATCGGTGTCCGGGCGGGCGGGTGCGGTGATAGACAGCCTGGGTGGGCTCGACCCGCTTCGACCGGCTCGTGGAATGGGACCCGGATGACTGAGTGGCTGCAGTGCACGTGTTCGAACCGGCGCTCGTGGACCCCGCCGGCGCCCGTCCCGGCAGGCCCGGCGACCACCTGCCGCCCCTCACCACTGGCGGCACGGCTGACCCGGTCCACGACCGGCCGCCACGGCCCCGCACCGGTCCACCGCTGGGACCGGGCGGTACACCGCGTCAACCGTCCACGACTCGTGTCATGGAGCCGCACCAGGCGCCGCCCGGAGCGCCGCGGCCGCTGACCTCATGACCCGGAGCGGCGCGGCCGCTGAGCTCATGGGGTGATGCGGTGGTACGCCCCGAGCCAGCCCGTCGCGGTGGCGTCGCCACGCCGGGTGAAGACCGCGGCGTCGACGGCACCCGCGACGCCGACGCTCTGCCCGGTCGACTGCCGGTGCGTCACCGTCGCGCCCGACCAGGTCGTGACGGTCGCGCCGGCCGGGGCGAGGACCGCGACCCGACCGGCGCCCGCGGGGACGGTTGTGCCGGTGACCCGGTCGCGGAGCAGCGTCGTGTAGTCGGCGGTGTCGAGGCGGCACGCGGTGGGCCTGGCGCTGCTGGGCCAGTCCGGGTCGGTCACGTCGCGGCCGCGGGCGGCGCGGTACAGGACGGGAACGGTCTCCCGCGCGTGCGGCGGCGTGGCCATCCGCTCGCACATCCACAGCAGGCGACCCGACCCGCGGGGCGGCGCCAGGGTCCGCCACCGGATGCGCCGGGCGAGGTCCCCGGCGACGACCGCGACCCACGGGTGCACCGTCGCGAGGTACCGATGCGTGCGGTGAACGGCTTACCAGCGGGCCGGCCGTCGGGTTGGTGACGGCCGGCGGGTGGTCAGGTCAGCGGGACGGCTCGAGGCGCACCTCGGGGCCGGTGCGGCGGCGGTTGCGCAGCCAGTGGCCGAGGGCGATCAGGCCGAACCCGGCGGCGTAGATGACGGACGTGAAGGCGAGGTAGCCGAACGACCCGTCCAGCATCTGCTGCGACCCGTCGCGGGGGAAGGCCGCCGTGGCGCCGTTGGACCATTCCATCACGAGCACCGCGGTCTGGAAGGTGTACAGCTGGGCGAACACGACGGCGTACACGAGCATCGCCGCGAGCCGGTTACGGATGAGCAGGCCGAGCGGCAGCGCGGCGACGACGGTCAGGATGGCGATCACGGGAGCCTCCAACGGGCGAAAGAAGCGAACAAACGAACAGTGCGGCAGCGAAGGGGTGCGGGGCTTCGCGGCGGGTACTGGTCCTGACGTACGTGCTGGCACTGATCCGTACGCGCGAAAAGGGCGGCAGAATGAGGCGATGAGGCCCCAGGTGCTCGTCGCCACCGTGGTGTTCGTGGGCTCGTGGGGTGCGCTGCTCGCCGCCCGGGAGCCCCGTCGCGGCCGCGCTCGCCTGGCTGGCCGCGCTGATGATCGCGACGCCCGTCGTGGAGACCTGGCTGCCGGTGTACGGCGCCGGCGCGTGGCCCTGGCAGGTCGTCGGGTTCATGGCGCTGCTGCTGGTGTTCCCCGACGGGTTGCCGCGCGGGCGGTGGTGGCGGGTGGTGGCCGTGGGGGTGCCGGTGTCGGCGCTGCTCGTGCAGGCGGCGTTCGTGGTCACCATGAACCACCACGACGAGCCGCACGCCACCTCGCCGGTCACCGTGCCCGAGGCGGTGTGGGAGCCGGTGATGTTCACCGCGCTCCGCCGAGCCCGAGTCCGTCGAGGCGGTGCTCCGCGAGGTCGTCGGCGACCCGGGACTCGCGCTGCTGCTGTCCGAAGTGGACGGCACCGTCGCGGGCGAGCTGCCGGACGGCGTGCGGATCCCGTTGCGCACCGCCGACACCCAGATCGGTGTCCTCGTCGTCAGCCCGGGCTCGGCCCGGCGGGTGCGGCGGGCCAGGCTCGCGGCGTCCGCGGCCCGGCTGCCGATCGAGGTGAGCCGGCTGCGGCTCGGGCTGCGCCGCGCGGTGCGGGACGTCGCCGACAGCCGGCGCCGGATCGTGCTCGCCGTCGTGGAGGAGCGCCGCCGCCTCGAACGCGACCTGCACGACGGCGCGCAGCAGGAGCTCGTCGCGGTCGGGATGCAGCTGCGCTCCGCGCAGCGCCGCCTGCCCGCGGGCGATCCCGTCTCCGGCGAGCTGGACGAGGCCGTGGAGCGGCTGGCCGGCACGATCGGCACGCTGCGCCGCCTCGCGCACGGGGTACGGCCGGCGAGCCTCGACGACGGGCTGCCCGCGGCGCTGTCCCGGCTCGCCGCCGACTGCCCGCTGCCGGTCACGCTCGACGTCGCCGCCGCCGAGGTGCCGGAGGTCGTCGCCGTCACCGCCTACTTCGTGGTCGCCGAGGCGACCACAAACGTCCTCAAGCACGCCCGTGCCACGGCGGTCCGGGTCGCGGTCACCCGGGTCGGCGACCAGCTCACGATCGGCGTCGCCGACGACGGCGTCGGCGGGGTGCCGCCCGGCGCGGCCCTGACCGCCCTGCACGACCGTGTCGTGTCGATCGGCGGCGCGCTCACCGTCACCAGCCCCGCCGGGGCCGGCACCACGATCGAGGCGGTGCTGCCGTGCGCGTCGTGATCGCCGAGGATTCCGTACTGTTCCGCGAGGGCATGATCCGGCTGCTGACCGAGTGCGGGCACAGCGTCGTCGCCGCGGTCGCGGACGCGGTCGACCTGCCCGGCGCGGTCCGGGAGCACCGGCCCGACGTCGCCGTCATCGACGTGCGGATGCCGCCCACGATGACCGACGACGGCGCCCGCGCCGCCTGGCTCATCCGCGCCGAGCAGCCGGACCAGCCGATGCTGCTGCTGTCCCAGCACGTCGAGACCCGGTACTCGGTGGACCTCGTGTCGACCGGCGCCTTCGGGTACCTGCTGAAGGACCGTGTCCTGCAGGTCACCGACTTCCTGTCCGCGCTCGAGCGGGTCGCCGCCGGCGGCTCCGCCCTGGACCCGGAGGTCGTCGCCGCCCTGCTCAAGGCCCGCGGGTCCGGCCTGACCGACCTGTCGGCGCGCGAACGCGAGGTCCTCGCCCTGGTTGCCGAGGGGCACTCCAACGCCGCGATCGCCGCCCGGCTCGTCGTCGCGGAGCGCACCGTCGAGACGCACATGCGCTCGATCTTCCAGAAGCTCCGCATCGACGAGTCCCCGCACCACCACCGCCGCGTCCTGGCCGTCCTCGCCCACCTCCGCCCCGGCGCGTGAGCGGGCCCGCACCCGCCGGAGGTGGGCGAGCCGGTCAGAGCGCCTTCGGCCGGTGCATCCGGGTGCCGGGGAGCCCGCCGCCGCCCGCCCGGGGGCGCGCGCCGCCGGCGGTCGCGGCGAGGGACCGTTTCGCCGCTGCCGCGAGCGGGGCGAAGGTCTCCGTGTACTCCGTGTACTGCACCTGCCCGGGCAGGGAGATCGCGGCGCCGAGCGGGGCGACCAGGGCGCTCTTCAGCGCGAGCGGGCCGCCGAGCAGCACCGCGTACTTGATCGACGCGGCGGAACGGTTGAAGTACGCCTCGGTCTGCGGGCTCAGGCCGTTCGGGCTGGACAGCAGCAGCGGGCCGGAGCAGGAGCCGACCATCGCGCCGCCGGTCAGCGCGTCGAACCACGTCGACGCGGTGGCCACGGCCGCGGTACGGGGGCTGCTGAAGAAGAACTCGGCGACGGCGACGGCGGTCTCGAACTCGGTCGCGCCGTACACCGGCCAGACCACCGGGGACTGCCACGACGGCAGCTGCCCGCCGAGGTAGGCCGCGCCGAGGGCCCGGAAGCCCGGCCCGCCGACGCCGATCATCATCGTGCCGGTCTCCGGGTCGGGGTTGAGCGTGTTGAGGTACGCGGCGGTCGCGGCCGGCATGGCGTCGCCGGCGGTCAGGACGATCACGGTGCCGGGGTTCGCACCGGCCGCGGCACCGGCGGCGAGGGCGTCGTAGTACTTCAGCGCGGTGGTCACGATGACCGCCTCGGGCTTCGGCGCGATCTCCTTGGCGATCGCGACCGCGGTGTCGTACTCGGTCTGGCCCCACAGCCGCACCACGGTGTGGCCCATCGCCGCGATCTCGCTCTCCACCTTCGCCGACAGGGCCAGCTGCCCGCCGAGCAGGTAGACCGTGCCGGTGCCGCCGAGCACCCGCTGGATCTCGGCCTTCGTCGCCGGGTCCAGCTTGCCGGGCGGGGTGATGAGCAGCGGGCCTTCCTTCGCCACGGCGAGGGCGGAGCCGCCGAGCGCGTCCTGGTACATGTCGTCGCGGGACAGTACGACCACCTTGGCCTGCGGCCGGACGGGGTCGCCGGCGCCGTGGTCGGCCCAGTTGTAGCGGGACGTGGCGACCGACGTGCCGAGCGCCGTCTGGCCCCAGACCCGCTCGACGAAGTTACCGGTGACCGGCTGCCACGTCGGCTTCTGGACGAACTCCGCGAGGTACTGCCACTGCTTGGTGGCGAGGTTGAGCCGGACCAGCTTGGGATATCCGGTCTTCTTCTCCTCGCTGCAGAACAGCAGCGACCCGCCGTCGGGCGACCACACCGGCGAGTGGTTCCAGTTGCTGCCGCCGATGTCGATCGTCGGGGTGATCGGGGTTTCGTTGCTGCCGTCGGCGTCGGCGGTCCAGATGTGGTACGTGGTCGGGTCGCCCGCGATCATCCGGGCGAAGACCAGCTTGGTCCCGTCCGGCGAGAAGTCCGGCGAGGCGCCGTTCGTGATGATCTTCGTGATCTTCTTGAACTCGTCGACCCGGTAGATGTCGCCGGTGTGGACGTAGGTCCCGCGCACGAAGACGACCGTGCCGTTGACGGAGACGGCCGGGCTGAAGTCCTTGTCGAAGCTGGTGTCGGGCACGCTGTAGACCTGCTCGCCGCCCTGCCACGTGCCGTCGGTCGCCGCGTAGGCGAGCCTGCCGTAGGCGGTGTAGATGATGAACCGGCCGTCGGCGGTGACCACCGGCTCGTGGACCTCGCCGCCGTTCTGCCACGGGAACTCGAACAGCCCGGAGCCGTCGGCCCGGACCGAGACCGGGCCGTCCGGGGTGCCGAAGAAGAACCGGCTGCCGTCCGGCGCCCAGCTGCCGGTGCCCCCGCCGCCGGTCGGGTTGGCCGCGAGCAGCTTGGCCCCCGAACCGTCCGCGTTCGCGATCCAGTAGTCGGTGCCGGGACGATAGGTGATCTTCCCCGCCGCACCGGGCAGCGCGGCCCTCGCACCGGAGGCGATGACCGGCGCGGCAGCGGCCGCAACCGCGGCGGCCGCCGCACCGCGCATGGCGGCACGACGTGTGACCTTGAACGACACTGGCCAGTCCTCCCCGTGGAGCGGCCTGCCCGGCGGCGGCCACGGCGCAGTCTAGATCGCGAGTCACCCTCACACCATGGGCCTCACGGCCCACTACCTGCCCCCCTATACGCCGGCCGGGCCTGTTTGACGACGAGGACCTGTCGCCTCGGGTGATCTTCGAGCTGTCATGCGTGCGGCGGATCGCAGGGCGGCGGTGCACCCGCGCACCTCGGGCCACTGGCTCGCGTTCGGGTGGAAGAGCGCCGGGCAGGCGCACGGGTGGACGCCGGCGGACTGCTGTCCTGATAGCGCACGCCTACCACGGCCTCCCGGATGGCGGATCCCCTCGTGAATCTCAGTCAGAACCAGCTGCGTCGTTCGCCCATCCGCGTGGTGGCGCCATGTCCAAGCCGTTGGCCGCCTGCCGGTCATGCCCGCCATGCGATCAGTGGAAGACGATGGGGTGGCCGGAGGTGAGGCTGGTCTGGCAGGCTTCGTGCAGTGTCAGCCAGACCATCTGTTCGGTCTCGAACGGGTCGCCGGTGGTGCCGAGGCGGGCGGCCTCCGGGTCGCTGAGGGAGCCGTCGGCGTCGAGGTGGACGTCGATCCGTGGCGCGATCCGGCGCAGCTCGGTGAGCAGGCCGTGGCTGGAGCCGACGATCCCGCCGCCGTCGATGCCCGCGTCCTCGTCGAGGAGCACGGGGTCGGGCAGCGGCACCGGCACGTAGTAGCCGGCGCTGTCGGAGTGGCACAGCAGATGTGAGTCGAACATCGACGCGGCGTCGTCGACGTACCCGTCCGCGTCCTTGAGGTTGCCGTCGACGACCGGCGTCACCGACTGCCCCTCGGCGTGCAGGGCGTAGGCGCGGCGCAGGTAGTGCAGGCACGAATAGGGGAAGCTGCTCACGTGCCGCCGGGCCTGACCCGTCGGCGGCGGACCGGACGGCGGCGTCCACGGGTGCCCCGAAGCCGTGAGCGCGGCGGCGAGGCCGGCGAACTGCCGGCGGTAGTGCTCCTCGCCCTCCGCGTCGTAGCCGACACACGGGTTCCCGACGCTCACCGCAAGTCCCATGACCGGCAATACTAGGCGCGTGAGAGCGTTGCGGTTCGGAGCGGTGGCGGAGACATACGAGCGGTTCCGTCCGGGTTACCCCGACGAGCTTGCCGACCTGGTGATGGCGTACGCGGGAAAGCCACCGCGCACCGTCTTGGAGATCGGCGCCGGGACCGGCAAGGCGACCCGCCTCTTCGCCCGGCCCGGCGTGCGGGTGACGGCCACCGACCCTGACCCGGCCATGCTCGCCGAGCTGCGCCAGCACGTGCCCGCGGACGTCAGGACCCTGCAGGCGGCGTTCGAGGACGTACCCCTGAGCGAACGCTACGACCTGGTCTTCGCCGCGGCGGCGATGCACTGGACGACACCCGAGGGCCGATGGACCCGCATGGCCGACCTGGTGGAGCCGGGCGGCGTGTTCGCGTCGTTCGGCGGACCGGTCCAGCTGGCGGACCTGGCCGTGGTCGCCGCCGTCGAAGTGGCCAGGGCCCCCTTCCTGGACACCGACGAGATCCCGTCCCCGGACGGCACCCCGCCCGAGGAGGCCATGCAGTGGCCGGGCACGGAGCTGCAACGCTCCGGCTGGTTCCACGACGTCCGGCAGGTGAAGATCGAACGCCACCTGACGATGACCGCGGACGACTACGTCGGCTACCTGTCCACCGTCTCGGCGTACCTCGAACTGGCGCCTCCGCAACAGGAACTGGTCTTCGAGCAGATCCTGCGGGCCCTGCCCCCGACGGTCGAGATCGTCGCCGACCTCATCGGCCACCTCGCCCGCCGCTGCGACGAGCAGTAGGCGCACCGCAGCGCGGCGCCCCACGGGCGGGCGCCGGTCGGGAGATGATGCTGCGGTGGATGAGCGCACGGGGGATTTCGTCACGGCATTCAAGGCGTTCCTGGAGGAGGTCGTCAGCGACCACCGGGCCGGCCAGGAGACCGGCGGCCAGGCGCTCGTCCCTGTCCTCGCCGGGCATCTCGGCGCCGAGCCGCGGCAGTTGCCGGTCGTCACCGAGGATGTGGCGCCGCACCAGTTCGTCGACCTCGACATCGCCCTGGACGAGGTCCAGCGGCGGGCGGAGCGGCACGAGCTCGTCGGGGTCGGCGGCGGGGACCAGCGGCGGCACCAGTCGCTGAGCGAGATCCTGCAGCACGCGGGCCGCCACGGGCAGTTCGGGGTCGCCGCCGTCGACTACGCGAGCATCGCCACCGGGCCCGACACGGCACGGCAGGCGGTGTCGTTCGGGCTGCGGCTGTTCACGTACGACGGGGCGCCCGTCGCCGTCCTGCAGCGCTCGCCGGACGTGCGCTACGGCCAGCCCACCGCGCGGATGGAGGTGCTCACCGCGGCCGAGGGCGTCGCCGCGGCCCTGATCGGCGAGGTCAGGACGCTGATGCTGGAGCGTTCCGTGCTGCGCGGGCAGGTGCTGACGCTGGGCGGTTCGGCGTACGAGCGCGGGCTCGGCGAGATCACCTTCCACCGCCGGCCGTCGGTGCGCGAGGACGACATCATCCTGCCCGCGGGGGTCCTCGAACGGGTCCACCGGCACGTCGCCGGCATCGCCGAGCACCGTGACCGGCTGCGCGCGGCAGGGCAGCACCTCAAGCGCGGCCTGCTGCTGTACGGCCCGCCCGGCACCGGCAAGACGCACACGGTCCGGTACCTGCTGTCCGCGCTGCCGGACGTCACGGTCGTCCTGCTGGCCGGCCCGTCGATCGCGTTCGTCGCCGAGGCCGCCAAAATGGCCCGTGCCCTGCAGCCGGCGCTCGTCGTCCTCGAGGACTGCGACCTGGTCGCCGAGAGCCGCGAGCTGCACCACGGCCCGCAGCCGCTGCTGTTCAGCGTCCTGGAGACCCTTGACGGGCTCGGCGACGACGCCGACGTCGCGTTCCTGCTCACCACCAACCGGATCGGCGTGCTGGAGCCCGCCCTCGCGCAGCGCCCGGGCCGCGTCGACCTCGCCGTCGAGATCCCGCTGCCCGACGAGGCGTCCCGCCGGCGGCTGATGCGGCTGTACGCCCGCGACCTCCCCTTCACCGCGGCCGCGCTGGACCACGCCGCCGGGCGGGCGTCGGGCGTCACCGCGTCGTTCGTCAAGGAGCTCCTGCGCCGGGCGGTCCTCGTCGCCGCCGAAGCGGGCGCCGCCGCCACCGACGAGCACCTCACCGCGGCCCTGGACGAGATGCTCTCCCAGTCCGAGGCCATCACCCGCTCCCTGCTCGGCACCACCACCTAGCCCGAAGCGAGGACGTCGGCGATGGTGGCGACGACGTGACGGGATGCCGCCCGGTCCGCACCGCTGAGCCAGGTGGAGAACCATGCGTCGTCGGCCGCCACCGTACGGATGGCGTCCAGCGCGAGGCGGACCAGGTCGGGGCCGGGTGCGGGGATCGCGGCGGCCGCGACCTCCTCGTCGAAGTCCATCTGCGGCAGGTCGCCGACCCGCCCGCCGCCGGGCAGCGCCAGCGCGACCAGCGCGGCGCCGGCGATGACCTCGGTCGGGTCGACCGGTTCGTACGGTCCGCCGGGGTGACGGGGGCCGCCCAGGAAGACCAGGCGGAGGTTGGCGAGGCGTTCCTCGGCGGTCAGCTCGGCGTACAGCTCCAGCAGGTCCTGCGCGGTGTCGCTGTCGAACGGTCCGGTGTTGTACGCCGCCACGGCGGCGACTGTACGCGGCCGCGCCTCGGGTGAACGGTGTGGCGCTGTCAGCCGTGCGGCTAGTTATACGCAAAAGCGACATGTCGGACTGTGACGGCGTGGTGCCCTTGAGTGACGGAGGCGTCGACGGCGACGCCGGACACGGGGGGTCATCATGGGACGAAACATCGCGCGGAAGAGCATCGTGACGTTCGTAGCGGTCTGCGGGATCGCGGCGCTCGCGCCGGCCGCACCCGCGGCCGCGAGCCCGATCCCGTTCAGTTCGGCCACGAAGATCGTGCTGGACCGGTCGGGAGGGTTCGCGGGGGAGAAGACGGCGTTCGTCGTCGACCGCACGACCGTCGGCGGTGCGCGGGCGCTGCGGATGGCCGGCAGCGTCAAGTTCCGGTGGCTGCGCAGCTCGTACCAGCCGCGGAACCCCTGCTGTGACCGCTACACCTACAAGGTCACCGTCTCGTACCGTGGCGGCTACCGCAAGACGGTGCGGACCGTGCAGGGCACCGACGCGCCGCGGGTGCTGTGGGACGTCATCAGCGAGGGCGAGCGCGTCGGTGTGCGCCCGTTCGGCCCGGCGCCGGCCGCGTAACCGCGCTACGCGCGCCCGAGGGCATGATCGGCGAGGATCCGGTTGTGCCCCCGGGCGAACAGCGTCCTGCCCGAGCCCATCACCCGCTCGGCGAGGGCCGCCGCCGCCTCGGCGACCACCGGGTCGCGCAGGACGGCGGCGATCTCGTCGTACGGGCCGCGGACCATCATCTGGTCCTCGCCGGCGCCGTAGTAGTCGGAGTCGACGAAGTGCAGGTGGCGGTACTTGCGGGCGGCCTTCGCGCGGCCGCCGAAACCGGACTCCAGGGTCGAGCGCTCCACGATCATCAGCGCGTCCACCGGCGACCCCGGGGTCTTCGGGACGACCTGGTAGATCACCACGATGTCGGTGGCCCGCATGGTGAGCGCCGACAACCGGCCCGGCGTCGTGCCGGGCAGGCAGGACAGCGCCCAGTACTCGCCCTCGGTGGCCGCCGCGTCCGGCATGGCGGCCGCGACGTAGGCCGCCGCGACCGTCACGACGGGCGTGAAGAACTCGCCGCGCGCCAGCCGGTCGTACTTGCGCTGCATCGTCATCGCGGGGTCGCGCGGGGTCCTAGACATGTTCGTGCCCCAGGGTGATGAAGACGTACGTGTACTCGTCGAGGATCTTGGCGAGGGAGATGCCGGGCCGGCCGAGGAACGCCGGGAGGTCCGGCTCCGGCACGCCCGTCGCGGCGACCACCGCCGAGGCCCAGTCCCGCCCGAGCGTCAGGTGACGGGTGAACGCCGCCCCGTCCCGGGCGCCGTGCAGCGAGGCCGCGATCGCGGCGTCCCACGGCATCACGGTGTCGGGGCGTAGCGCGTACAGCGCCTTCGCCGCCGCCGTCGGCCCCAGCGTGCGGCGGGGACCGGCCGGCGCCGTGGCGAGGTCGGCGTAGGCGTCGCCCAGCGCGACGAGGTCGGCGTCGCTGAGCAGGCGCAGCGGGCCGGCCGGCAGCGTCCTGCCGTGCATGGACCACCAGTCGGCGGTCGCGGTGTCGAACACGTCCGGCTCGCCCTCGCGGGGATACCGGATGCGGCACCCCCACGAGTTGAGCCAGCGGTGCAGCAGCCGGCGGTGCTCGGCCCGGTCGAGGTCCGGACCCGGCACCGTCGCGGCGACGAACTCGTGCCAGGTCCGGTCCACATTCGCGTAGCCGTTGAAGACCTCGACGGAGTGCGCGAGGCGCTCCAGGGTCGGAGCCACCAGGGTCACGCGGCAGATCCTACCGGCACCTTGACCGCGGCCTCGTCACCGTCGAGGCCGAGTCGCGCCGAGCGGTCCTGCTCCTCCGGGGTCGTCGCGATGCGGCCCAGGGTGTACCGCAGCATCGGCGGCGCCATCACCGAGGTGGCGAGGGCGACCAGGACGATGATGGTGTAGCCGGTCGTGTCGACGACGCCGACCCGCAGCCCCACCGAGGCGACCACGATCTGCACGACGCCGCGCGCGTTGAGCCCGGCGCCGAGACTCAGGGCGTGCCACCTGTCCAGGCCGATCATGCTCGCCCCGGCGTAGGCGCCGCCGAACTTGCCGGCGATCGCGACGGCGAGGACCGCGAGCGCGGACAGCGCCACGACCGGGTTGCCCAGCAGCGTCAGATCCATCCGCAGGCCGGCGGTGGCGAAGAAGACCGGTGCGAAGACGCCGAGGACGACGGTGCGCAGCGCGGCCAGCCGGGCCGGTTCGACGAGCTTCGTGGAGCTGATCGCGATGCCGCACAGGAACGCGCCGAGCACCGCCTCCATCTTCAGCGCCTGGGTGCCGGCGGAGGCCAGCAGGATCAGCACGGCGATCACCCCGACCGTGGTGGACTGGTCCTTGGCCCGCTCGGTGACCCGCAGGACGACCCGCAGCAGGGGCCGCAGCAGCAGCACCGTGAAGAGCAGGATCCCGGCCAGGGTGGCCACGCTGAGCGTGATCGCGCCGGTGGTGACGCCGACGGTGGCCATGGTGGTGACGATCGCGAGCAGCAGCCAGCCGATCGCGTCGTCGACGCCGGCCGCGATCAGGATCAGCTGGCCCAGGTCGCGGTGCAGGATGCGCAGGTCGGTGAGGATCTTCGCGATGACGGGGATGGCGCTGACGCACAGGGCGACGCCGATGAAGCCGGCGAAGACGGTGCGGTCGCCGCCGGCCGGCATGATGACTGCGGGCAGCAGCAGGCCGCACGCCACGCCGAGGCCGAGCGGGACGACCAGGCTGGTCAGGCTCACGACGCCGGCCCGTGGTCCCTGCCGGCGCAGCAGGCCCACGTCCAGGCACATGCCGGCCACCCCGACGAGCAGCAGCATGCCGACGGTACCGACGGCGTCGAGCATGTTGAACTGGCCCGCCTTGTGCGGGAACAGCCACTCGGCGGCGCCCGGCGACAGATGGCCGAGGACCGACGGGCCGAGCACGACGCCGGCGAAGAGCTCGCCGACGATGGCGGCCATGCCCAGCTTCGTGGACAGCCGGCCGAGCAGGGTCGCGGTCAGCAGCAGGACGCCGACCTGGGTCAGGAACACCAGCAGCGTCGCGGCCGCGACGGGCGGCATCGGACTGGAAGCGAGGACGGTCACCGGAAAACCTCCACGTCGACCTCGACGAGGGCGGCCGCGGCGTCGAGCGCCGCATCGCACTCGGCGGGGCTGCCGGCACGGCAGATGACGTAGGCGAAGCGGGCGATGTAGTCGTGCGGGGGAAGCCGCAGCACGGCGCCGGGCTCGACCATCGCGACGGCCTCGACCAGGCCGGGCACGGCGCCGGGGGCGGGCAGGCGGATGTCGAGGATCCGCCCGTCGACCGGCGGGTTGAGGAAGCGGATGCCGACGGTGCCGGTGCTGTGCGTGCGGGTCAGGTCAGGGCCCAGACCCCTCGCCAGGTCGACGGCCACGAACGCCGGGTCGATCCCGGTCGCGAGCCTGCCGATGTACGGGATGAGGTCGCCGCCGAGCCGCGCGTTGACCTCGATGATCGCCGGGCCGCGGTCGGTGAGGCGGATCTCGGTGTGGGTGATGCCGTCGCGGACCCCGATCGCGCGGTGCGCCTCGGTCAGGACCCGCAGGATCTCGGGGTCGCGCAGCAGCGGGTCGTCGACGCTGACGGTGTGGCCGACCTCCTCGAAGTAGGGCGGCGCGCCGATGCGCTTACGGGCCAGGAAGAACGGCTGGTACTCGCCGCGGTGCAGGGCGCCGTCGATGCTGATCTCGGGGCCTTCGAGGTACTCCTCGACGAGCACGCCGCCCTCGTAGGCGGGTGCGCCGGTGTGGCTGGCCGCCTCCGCGACGGCGAACGCGGCCTCGATCTCGGCCGCGTCGGCGGCCCGGACGACGCCGATGCTGGCGCCGCAGCCGCGCGGTTTCACCACGACCGGGTAGCCGAACTCGGCCGCGATCGTGACCGCCTCGGACAGGTCGGTGACGTAGGCGAAGCGCGGCTGGGGGAGCCCGGCCGCGGTCAGTGCCATGCGGTTGCGGTGCTTGTTGCGGCAGTTCTCGACCCCGTCGACGGACAGGCCGGGCAGGCCGAGCGCCTCGGCGATGTGCGCGGCGGTGACCACGAGCGTCTCGTCGTAGGTGAACACGCCCTTGACGGGGTGGTCGGCGGCGATCTCCTGGGCGGTCTTCACCAGCAGTTCCCGGTTGGGGATGAGGCGCTCCTGGTCGACGAGCGGCACGACGCTGGTGTGCCGCACGTACGGCCCCTGCCACGTGTTCGGGGCGCCGTCGAGCAGCCAGAGGTCGGCCCGCCGGCTGGCGGAGTCGAGGAGGTACTCCCGGTAGGTCTGTCTGGCGCTGCCGACGACGAGGACGACACCTTCACGGTCCATGGCCACGAACCCTTTCAGTTGGGGGCGACGTAGTAGTAGCGGCGGTAACCGAGCAGCAGCCCGAAGTCGGACAGCGTGAAGACGTCGACGAACTCGACGTCGACGGGCGGGCGGACGAACCGCCCGGTCACGACGACGCTGTCGCCGTCGGCGATGATCTGGCCGAGCAGGTGCCGGCCGGGTGGTCCGGTGACCTCCGCGTGCAGGCGCTGCACCTGCACGCGGCCCTGGCCACGGGCGGCGTCCGGCCGCCGCACGTCGACGTTGTCGTCGAGCAGCGAGCCGTAGGCGTCCATGTTCCCGGCGTCGAGGTAGTCGTAGGACAACCGGACGTGGTCGACGCCGATCGATGTGACGGCCGCGGCTCGGGGCGATCGCGTGCTGTCGTAGCCGGCCATGTCAGGTCCTTCCGATCGGGGTGGGCCCAGCGCCCAGGGGCCGGCGGAGCCGGTGCCCTGCACACTGCGGGACGCCGGCAACCGCGCGTTATCACGGCGGTATCACGCCGGATGGCGGGGGCGCGGTTCCCCGCCATCCGGCACGTCCGGGGTCAGAAGACGACGCGGGCGGTCGCGGAGGCCCTGGAGTCCCGCGACTTGCGGATGTCCCGCGTGATGTTGACGCGCCGCAGCCAGCGGTCCCGCCCGTCGAAGTTGGCCTTGAAGGGCTGGCGGCCGTGCACGGCGCGGTAGTTGTCGACGAACATGACGTCGCCGGGCTCGAGCACGACGCCTCGCAGGTGCTTGTCGACCTCGGCCATGAACACGTCCAGGGCCGCGACCGCGAGCGGGTCGTCGACGTCACGCTCGATCGCGTCGGAGTCGAGCCTGATGTACGGCGCCGCCGGGTCGCCGAAGAGCACCGCGGTCTTCTCCGGGTTGCGGCAGATCTCCTCGATCCGGGCGTAGCTGCGGGCGAGCGCGGCCTCGGTGCCCGGCTCGACCACCTGGTTCGGGTCGCGGTTGCTGGGCAGGTGTGCGTCGTCGGGCCGGAACACGAAGCGCTGCTCGAAGAGGACCTTCGAGACCTCCTCGGCGATCGGCACGTCGTCCATGCAGGCGAGCATCGTGGCGGTGCGGTCGGGGTTGCGCATGCACATGAGGCCGATGTAGTCGGCCCGGTACGGGTGGAACGCGTCCTCGGTGTGCCACAGCAGCTCGGTGGTGCTGCCGGAGTTGATCTGCCGGTCCTCGTCGCCCTTGATCGGCACGACCTCGTTGACCAGCCGGCCGCCCTGCTGGCTGGACCAGCAGAACACGTCGCCGAGCAGCGTCGCGCACAGGATGAAGAAGAACCCCTCGCGGACGGTGCTGGTGTTCCACAGGGTGTCGGCCCAATGCTGCGGCGTGTCGCCGATCACCTCGTCGTCGACCGGGAAGCCGCTGATCAGACAGGCGCCCGAGGTCTCCTGGTGGTGCATCTCGATGGTCATCGCCCGCAGGCGTTCGGGCATCCGGGCCGCGTACAGGTGCACGCGCCGCAGGAACACCGCGTCGTTGGCGTCCGGGTACGTGTCGATCAGCTCCGCGAGGAGCGCCTCGATCTCCGCGCACTCGGTCGAGCTCAGGCGGACTTCCAGCACGACTCTGCTCCATTCGTGTCGGTGACGGTGAACCCGCGCTCCTTGCGGGCGATCAGCACGGCGGTGGGCGACGGAAAGTGGGAACCGATCAGCAGGGTGCCTTCGTCGGCGCACCGGCCGAGGAGCTCGACGCGGGTCCGCCGGGCGAGGTCCGGGTCGAAGTCCGCGTGGACGCCCCATTCCGGGTGCGCGATCTGGCACGGGTGGTGGATCGCGTCGCCGGAGATGATGGCGCGCTCGCCGGCCGACTCGATCGAGACGCTCACGTGGCCCGGCGTGTGGCCCGGCGTCGGGAGCAGCCGGATGCCGGGCAGGACGGTGTGGTCGTCGGTGACGAGGTCGACCAGCCCGGCGTCGAGGACCGGCCGCACCGAGTCGTCGAAGCCGGCGTGGTCGTCCGCGGACTCCCGGTCGGGCCGGGCCGCCCAGTAGCGGAACTCGGTCTCGGTGACGAGGTGCCGGGCCCGGCCGAACGTCGGCGTCCAGGTGCCGTGCGGCGCCACGGTGTTCCAGCCGACGTGGTCGAAGTGCAGGTGCGTGGACACCACCACGTCGACGTCGCCCGGCTTGACCCCGTGGGCGGCGAGCCCCGCCGGGAGGTCGGTGTCCAGCCCGTCCCACGCGGGCAGGCCCGGCCGGGGCTTGCCGCTGCCGACGCCGGTGTCCACGAGGACCACGGTGTCGCCGGCCTCGATCAGGAACGCCTGCACGACGCTCTTCAGCTCGCCGTCGCCGGTGACGAAGTCGGGTCGCAGCCACGGCACGCCCAGCAGGCGGTCCGGGGTGGCGTCCCGCATGCCGGCCTGGATGACGCAGCCGGCGACGATCTCCACGATCGGGGTGATGCGCGTGTCGCCGACCCGCCACCCGGCCGGCGCGGTCATCGCCGCAGCTCCAGCGTGCAGCACTTGACGCTGCCGCCGGCCTTGAGCAGCTCGGACATGTCGGCGCCGATCGGGGTGAAGCCGCGCTCCCGCACCTGGGCGATGAGCCCGGTCGCGGCCTGCGGCAGCACCACGTGCCGGCCGTCGGAGACCGCGTTGAGCCCGAACACGGCCGCGTCGAGGTCGCCGGCCCGGATCGCGTCCGGGTACAGCTCCTCCAGCAGCCGACGGCTGTCGGGGGAGAACGCCCGCGGGTAGTACATGACGGTCTCCGCGTCCAGCACGCACAGCGCGGTGTCCAGGTGGTAGTAGTGCGGGTCGACGAGGGTCAGCCCGGTCACCGGTACGCCGAAGAACTCCGCCGACTCGTGGTGCGCCCGCGAGTCGGTGCGGAAGCCGGTGCCCGCGAGGATCCGGCCGGCGGCGACCAGGTAGTCGCCCTCGCCCTCGTTGGTCCAGCGGGACTGCCGCACGTCGGTGTAGCCGTGGTCGCGGAACCAGTCCAGGTAGGCGTCGGCCTCCGCCTTGCGCTGCGGGTGGCGGAACCGGGCGACGAGCGCCTTGCCGCCGACGACGGTCGCGCCGTTGGCGGCGAACACCATGTCGGGCAGGCCGTGGCGGGGTTCGAGCTGCTCGACCCGGTGGCCGAGCTCGAGGTACAGGTCGCGCAGCCACTCCCACTGGGCGATGGCGAGGCCGGTGTCGGTGGGCTTCTTCGGGTCCATCCAGGGGTTGATCGAGTACGAGACGTCGAAGTACGTCGGTCTGACCATGAGGTAGTGCCTGGGGGTTGCTGTACGGCGCATGCGGTCCTCCACACGTCAATGGGTGTCGGTCAGGCGGACGTCGATCTTGCCGGCGAGGTCGAGCGCTACCCGCATGGCGTCGTCCAGGGACGTGCCGAGCGCGCCGATGCCGCCGATGATGCTGTTGCCCTCGGGGGGCCGGCGGATGATGTCGCCGGGCCGGGCGGAGATCTTCAGGAAGTACAGCTGCTCGGCCTCGGTCACCTCGGGCGGCGCGGTCACCGACTCGATGACGCCGCTGGGGCAGATGAGGCACATCGCGGCGGTGTGCACGTCGGTCGGGGTGAAGTGGTGCACGTCCGGGCGCACCCCGGCGGCGACGTCGGCGACCGCTTTGATCGGGTCGTAGCCGGCGGAGATGCGGGCCATGTAGTCCAGCCCGCCGCCGCCGGGCCGGACGGCGATCTCGAGGATGAACGGCCTGCCCCGGTGGAAGCGGACCTCGGCGTGCATGACGCTGCGGTGCAGCCCCTGCGCCTTGACCGCGGAGCGGACCAGGTCGTGCACGTCGGCCAGTTGAGCGGCGGACAGGGCGGTCGGCGCGTGGTGCACGTCGTCGTCGAACGTGTCGCCCTCGACGGTGACCCTGTCCACAATGGACCCGAGGTAGACCTCGTCGTCCCAGACGAGGGCCTCGATGAGGTGCTCGTGCCCGTCCAGGAACGACTCGACCAGCAGGCCGTGCGGGCCGAGGTCCAGTCCGCCGGCCTCCATCTCGTACCACGACATCCGCTGGATGCCGTCCTCGGCCTGCGCGTACCGTTCGCGCAGCTGCTCCTCGTCGTCGACGCGGAACACGAAGTTGCTCGCCGCGCCGAGGGTCGGCTTGAGGATCACCGGGTAGCCGAAGTCCTTCGCCGCGCCGAGCGCCTCCTCGAGGTCCGTGACGAACGCGAAGTGCGGGTGCGCCACGTCCCCGCGTTCGTGCGCCTGCCGCATGATGAGCTTGTTGCGGCTGGCGACCGCCGCGTCGACGCCGATGCCGGGCAGGCCGAGCGCGGTCGCCACGGCGGCCACGGCGACGACCGCGGACTCGGAGAAGGTGAAGATGCCGTCGAACTGCTCCTCGGCGTGCCACGCCTTGGCGTGCGCGATGAGGTCGTCGACGTGGGTGCTGCCGGCCCGGCGGTAGCGTTCCGCCGGCCAGAAGTCGTCGGTGCCGACGCCGTTGAGCACGTACAGCTCGACACCCAGGTCGGCGATCTGCTGATAGCGGGACAAGTAGTAGTAGGCGTTCTGGCTGGCTTCCAACCCGAGCAGTTTCATGACACCTCACATCACGGGACGGTGGGGGACAGCACCGGGGCGACCGCGGCGCCGGCCACGTGCTGGACCAGGGAACGGGCGATGAGCGGGGCGAACTTGAACGACGAGCCGCCGCACGCGGCGTAGGACACGACCCGCTCGCCGAGCACCGCGACCATCGGGCCGCCGGTGGACCTGCGCATCAGGTAGTAGGCGTCGCGGGCGCCGGTCAGCCAGCCGGCGTCCAGGCCGCGGACCAGCGGCGCGAACTGCTCGACCAGATGGTCGCGCCAGTACGCGGGGGTGCTGATGTCGCCGACCTCGGCCACCACCCGGCAGGCGCTCGCGGCGCTGAGCTTCAACGGGGTGCCGATGATGGGCGGCACGAGCCACCCGCCGTTGCTCGTGCCGAACGTCGAGATCGGCGGGGTCGCCGACCACACGTCGGCGTCCTGCTCCGGCGCGGCGCAGAAGACCATGCTCTGCCGGCACAGGACCAGCTCGTCCGCGATCGGCCGGGGCAGCAGCTGCCGCGACCACGCGCCGGTGGTCAGCAGCACCGCGTCGGCGGCCATGACCTCACCGTCGGCGAGGCGGATCGCGGGACTGTCCGCGTCGACCGCGACCACGGCCCGGAACGGCAGCAGCTCCGCCCGCGAGGACTGGCGCAGCCAGGCCCGGCAGGCCGCGAGGATCCGGTCGGCGAGCAGCACACCGGCGAGGTCCTCCAGGATGGCGGTCGCGCCGGCCGGGAACTGGATCTGCGTGTAGGTCGACGCGAGCGACAGCGGGCCGAAGAGGTGCCCGCCGGAGCCGGCGTCGGTCAGGAGCCGCTGTGCCTTGGCCAGGTCGTCGGCCGGCAGGACGTGCAGCGCGCCGACCGGCTCGTAGATCCTGGTGGCCAGCAGGCGCTGCAGCCGCAGCCACTGATGGTGCGCGAGGACCGCGTCGCTCGTCGCGACCGGGTCGTCCAGGTGCAGCGCCCGGATCACCCGGTGCCAGTCCGAGGACGTCGCCTCGGCGAACGGGATGTCGCCCTGGTCGACGAGGACCACCCGGTGCCCGTCCGTGACGGACTGCACGGCGCTGAGCAGGCCGATGATGCCGCCGCCGACGATCACGATCCGCACGGCGCACCTCCGCCGCCCGTCTGCGGGTCCATCAGTGCACCCGGCGGCTGTCCGCGGCGCTGCGGTAGCGGATGTCCCACAGGGTGCGGCGCAGGTAGGTGCGCTGCAGCCAGCGGTCCTGGCCGTCGTGCTGCGCGAGGAACTGCGAGCGGGCGTGCAGGCCCTTGCGGTTGTTGATCAGCAGGGCAGTGCCGCGATCCAGGCGCACCTCGTGCGCGACCGCCCGGCACGAGCGCTGCAGCTCGGTGAGCGCCGCCTCCGCCTCGGCGGTCAGCCCGACGACGCCGTTGGCCGACACGACGATCCCCGGTGCCGCCGGCGGACCGGAGATGATCGCGATCGGGTCGGACAGCACCGCGTGGCCGCCGGCGTGGTCGCGCACGTAGCTGCCCGGCGCGTTGAGCCGGAACTGCGGCGTGCGCAGCGCCCGCACCACGTCCGCGGGCAGGTCGCGGATCACGTCCCGGGCGTCGGCGTAGTACGTGACGGCCTCGGCGTTGCGGTCCTGGCGCAGGCAGTTGAGCACCAGGAAGTCGGGGTTCGGCAGGTCGAAGCGGCCGAACTCGTCGAACACGATGTCGCTGTGGAAGTTCAGGAACGCCGCCGAGCTCTGATTCGTCTGCGACATCGCGCCGGTGGACACCGGGACGACGTCGTGCACCAGCCGGCCGGCCTTCTCGGTCGTGACGCCGACCGGCTCGCCGAGCAGCTGGCTGAGGCCCAGCAGCACGCCCTCGGCGACGAACGTCCGCTTCAGCGGGCTCGGCTCGCCGTTCACGGGCGTCGGCGGCAGGTCTGGGTCGACGGGCAGGTTGCGCACCAGCGCGACGCCGGCGGTGTCGACGTGCCGCCCGAAGTCCAGGATGCCCTGCAGCAGGGGGAGCGGCAGCGCCGAGAACACCACCCGCAGCCAGGTCAGTGAGCGGTCGATGTCGTCGACCGGGTCGGGCGACGATTCCAGCAGTTCGCCGATCGCGTCCCGCACGCTGTCGGGGAGCACGAATTCGGTGAATGTCCTGTCCAGCGTGCGGACATCCGCATCGGCAAGCATGGCAAACAATCCTCTCCGATGGAGAAAGGTGATTGGTGCCAGCCAACAACGGGGCACCCGACGACGTCAATGAATGCGATGACCGGGATTGTTGGTCGATGACGCATTGATTGTTCTGCGATCGGCGGGGTTCCGGTCAATGCCGCGACGGGTTTGAGTAACCGCAGCGAAGCGCGGTGCTGACTCAGGTCCCGACGACGGTTGGAGCACTCTATGGCGGATCGTGAAGTCGAGCTACTGGCGGTCGGTGCGGGCCCATCGAACCTCGCACTCGCCGTGGCACTCGAAGAGCTCGCACCCGAACTGGCGCGCGACTCACTCATCATCGAACGCAATCAGGGGGTGAGCTGGCAGCCCGGAATGCTGTTCCCGGAGGCGCTTTCCAACACCTCGTTCCTCAAGGACCTGGTGACGTTGCGCAATCCACGCAGCCGGTTCTCCTTCCTCAACTATCTGCACGCCACCGGCCGGCTCGACCTGTTCGTGAACATGGGCAGCCTCACGCCGTACCGGGCGGAGGTGGCGGACTACCTGCAGTGGACGGCGCGGTCGCTGGCGCTGGTCGACCTGCAGTACGGCCGGCAGTGCGTGGACATCAGCCCGGAATGGACCGGTGGCACGCTCACCGGCTGGACGACCACCATCGCCGACGGGTCCACGATCCGCAGCCGGTACCTGGTCCTCGGCACCGGCCGGGACATCCGCATCCCCGAGGTCCTGCGCGATCTCGACCGGGACAAGGTGGTGCACAGCACCCAGTACCAGAAGCGAATCGGCGCCCTGCGCAAGGACCTGCCCTACCGGGTGGTGGTCGTCGGCGGCGGGCAGAGCGCGGCCGAGCTGTTCTACTCGGTGCAGCACGACCTGCCGGAGTGCCGGCCCACCATGGTGATGCGCTCGGTCGGCCTGAACTCCTACGAGACCAGCAAGTTCACCAACGAGCTGTTCTTCCCGTCGTTCGTCGACGAGTTCCACGCGTCCCGGCCGGAGGCGCGCGAGCAGATGCTCGCCGAGATGCGGCCGACCAACTACGCCGGCGTGGCGCCCGGCATGATGGAGTCCCTCTACCGCCAGGTGTACCTGGACCGCCTCTCCGGCCGTTCCAGGCTGCAGATGATCACGATGCACGACATCACGGCGGCCCGCGACGAGGGCGACGAGATCGTCCTGGAGCTCACCGACTGGCGCAACGGCGCCACCCGTGAGCTGCGCACCGACCTGATGCTGCTCGGCACCGGCTTCTCTCCGGAGATGCCGTGGGCGGTGCGACGGCTCACGGAGCGGCTCGGCCTGTCCGGCGTGGCCGTCACCCGCGACTACCGCCTCGTCGTCGACCGGCCGAGCACGGCGGCGTGCTACCTGCACGGCGTCAACGAGAAGACCCACGGCATCGCCGACTCGCTGCTGTCGGTCATGGCGAACCGCGCCAACGACATCCTGCAGGACGTCCTCACCGGCGACCACCACCTGGACACCCTGGCGGCGGCCGTCGCAACACCCGACCCGACACCCGTCGTGGCCGCGAGCTGACCCCTCAGAGCTGACCCCTCAGAGCTGACCCCGAGAAAGGAAGCAGCCATGCTGATCCGACCGCTGGTTCGGGAGCGGATGAACCACGAGAACGGCGCGGACGCGCAGCGCCTGGTGCCGTGGGAGGCGCTGAACGCGCCGTTCGAGGGCTCCTGGTGCGTCGTCGCCCCCGGCGGCGCGACCGGCACCCACGCCCACCACGAGTACGAGATCTTCATCGCCCTCAGCGGTGAGGCGGTGCTCGACTCCGAGGGCGAGCGCAAGCCGTTCAAGGCCGGCGACATCGTGCACTTCCCCCCGCACACCGCGCACCGCGTCATCAACGAGAGCGACACGGACTTCCAGCTGTACTGCGTCTGGTGGGACGCCGAGATGTCCGAGAAGTTCATGGAGCGGCACACCACCCAGCCGGCGAAGGCCTGAGCGGCGATGACATCACCCGACGGTGGGAAAGGCCGCCCGGTCCTCGTGATCGGCGGCCCGCCCACGACGAACGGCGACCTGCACGTGGGGCACGTCGCCGGCCCGTACGTGGCGGCCGACGTGTGGTCGCGCTACCAGCGGGCCCTCGGCCGGGACGTGGTGTTCGCCTCCGGCGGTGACGACAGCCAGACCTACGTCACCACCACCGCCGCCCGGCTCGGCACCACGCCCGAGGAGCTCACGGTGCAGTCGTGGGCCAAGATCAAGGGCACGTTCGAGGCGATGGGGATCGCCGTGGACGGCTTCGCGCCGACCGACGACGACTACCGCTCCACCGTGTACAACTACGTGAACCGCCTGCACGAGCTGGGCAAGTTCAAGCTGCGCACGGTGCGGCTGCCGTACAGCGAGGCCACCGGCACCTACCTGGTGGAGGGACTGGTCGGCGGCGACTGCCCGACCTGCCTGGCGGACAGCCGCGGCGGCATCTGCGAGGCGTGCGGGCACTGGATCGACTTCGACGGCCTGCTCGACCCGTGGAACCTGCTCGACCCGGCCGACGAGGTCACCTACCGCGAGGCGGAGATCCTGGTCTTCCCCCTCGAGGAGTACCGGGAACGGCTCATCGCCTTCCACGCCGAGAAGGCCACCACCTGGCGGCCGCACCTGGTGCAGCTGATGCGGGAGCTGCTGGCCAAGCCGCTGCCGGACTACCCGATCACCTACCCGGTCGCGTGGGGCATGCCCGCGCCGTTCCCGGAGACGCCGGGCCAGACCATCAACGCGTGGACCGAGGGCATGCCGGCCTCGATGTACTGCAACCACTACGGCCGGCTGCAGCGCGGCGAGACCCCGCCGACCACCGACGACGCCTGGCGCGCCGAGCACGACGCGGAGCTGGTCTTCTTCGTCGGCTTCGACAACCTGTTCATCTGGGCGCTCGTCCACGTCGCGGAGCTGATGGCGCACGAGGGCCGCTACGTGCTGCCCAGCACCATCCTCACCAACGAGTTCTACGAGCTGGAGAACGAGAAGTTCTCCACCAGCAAGGGTCACCTCGTGTGGGCCCGGGACCTGGTGGCGGACGTGCCGCGGGACGTCGCACGGTTCTACCTGAACCTCAGCGCACCCGAGCACGCCCGGACGAACTTCAGCCAGGCCGTGCTGGACAAGGTCTGCGGCGAGCGGCTCGTCGAGCCGTGGAACGAGCTCGGCACGACCCTGGCGAAGCTCGCCGGCGACGGCGCGCCGCTGCCGGTCTCACCAGGGACACCCGCCCGCATCGCGGCGATGATCGGCCGGTTCCGCAACTGCTTCGAGCTCGACAGCTTCGCGCTGAGCCGGGCCGCCGACCTGGTGGTCCAGCACACGGCCCGGCTGCGCGCCGACGCGCAGCTGGCCCTGACCGCCGAGCCCGGCGCGATCGAGTTCCGCGCCGGTGACCTGTTCCTGCAGGCGCGGGCCCTCGTCACCTGCGTGTCGCCGATCCTCGTCGACGTCGCCGCCCAGGTGGCCGCGGACGGCGAGCTCGAGCCGCGGCTGGACGCCTCGGCGTTCGACGTCACGCACACCACCGCGTTCACCCTGCCGGGCCTGAGCCTGCGCACGGCGAGCGCCGACCGTCTGGCCGATCCGGCCGTCCCGACCAGCATCGTTTGAGGCAGAACATGGCTATCGACACGACAACGTCCACCACCGCCACCCGGCGGTCGAGGCTGACCGAACGGCAGCTCGTCGCCGCCGGCTTCATCACCACCGCCGGCAACGCGTTCCAGATCACCGCGGCCGCCATCATGGTGTTCCGCGCCGAGAACACCACCCTGTCGGTCGGCTGGCTGTTCATCGCCGTGTCGATCCCGCAGGTCGTGCTGTCCGTCCTGTTCGGCCGCCTGGTCGACAGGATGGACCGCCGCCTGCTCTGCGTCCTCGCCGACGTCGTGAGCGCGGTGACCGCGTTCGCCCTGCCGGTGTGGATGTGGCTCGGCGGCCCGATCAGCCTCGGCTCCTACCTGGCCAACTTCGCGCTCGCCGTCACCGCGGCGCTCTTCATGCCGGCCAGCAACGCTCTGGTCAAGGAGCGCGTCCTGGACGGGCGGCTGGGCCGCTTCAACAGCCGCTTCGAGATGGGCACGAACTCCGGCATGCTGCTGGCGTCCTCGTCGGCGGGGTTCCTGATCGTCGCGTTCGGCGCGACGCCGCTGCTGGTGTTCAACGCCTTCACGTTCGTCGGGTCGGCGATCCTCACCTGGTTCATCGGCGCGAAGCCGGCCCAGGTGTCGTCCACATCGGACGGTGAGGACGCGGCGGCCCCGGCGGGCGGGACACCGCTGCGGCGGCAGCCGATCAAGCGCCTGGCGCTGCTGTACACCGCCGGCAACGCGAACCTGATGGTCAGCAACGTCATCCTCACCACCATCGTCCTGCAGCACTGGAAGCAGAGCCCATGGGTGATCGGGGTGGTCGACGCGCTCGCCGGGGTCGGGTTCATCATCGGCGCCGCCTGCTACCCCTGGATCAGCGCCCGGATCAAGGGGCTGCACCTGGCGGTGCTCGGCCAGCTCGGCTGCATGACGATGGTCATCTTCGAGCCGCTGCACTACATCGCGCTCATGTCGGTCATCCCGGTCGCGGCGTTCTGCTTCGCCAACGGCCGCATCGCCGCCCGGACCCTGCTGATGCAGGCCAGCCCGGTCGAGCGGGTCGGCCGGATCTTCGGCGGCGCCCAGGCGTTCGGCCTGGCGCTCGGTGTCGCCGCGACGGTCGGGCTGTCCGCGGTCGCCGACGGGATCTCGGTGCCCTGGGCCTTCTGGGGCCTGGTCATCCTCGTCGACGCGATCGCGATCGGCACCTACCTGAGCCTGCGCAAGCCCCTGGCCGAGCCCACGCCGAAGACCCCCACGCCGGTCGAGTCCGCCGAGCCGGTGGCGGTCCCCGCCTGAACGAGAGCCGGCGCCCGGTCACCAGGCCGGGCGCCGCGGGCCTGATGAGAGAGGTCATGATGGAGCAGCAGCCGACATCCGCGGCCGAGGGCGGCATCGCCACCTGGGCCTGCCTTCCCGGATTCCCGCCGGCGGTCATCTTCCCGTTCACGCCGCCCGAGCGCTACGGGATGCGCAGCACCTACGAGTTCCAGATGCTCATGTACCGCCCGCTGTACTGGCTCGGCCGCGACGGCAAACTGGAGATCGACTTCGACCTGAGCGTCGCCGACGAGCCGGAGTGGAGCGAGGACGGCCTCACCGTCACCGTCCGGATCAAGCCCTGGAAGTGGTCCAACGGCGAGACGGTCTGCGCCGACAACGTGATCTTCTGGGTGAACATGCTCGCCCGCAAGGGCCCGCGGTTCGGCGCCTACGTCGAGGGGCTCTTCCCCGACAACCTGGTGTCCTACGCCAAGGTCGACGAGCAGACGGTGAGCTTCACCTTCGACCAGGTGTACTCGCAGTACTGGGTCCTCATGAACCAGCTGACGATGATCACGCCGATGCCGAAGGCGTGGGACCGCACCGCCACCGGCCCGGCCGGCGCCAGCCACGACATCGAGCAGGTCGAGGCGGTCTTCGACTACCTCCTCGCGGAGAACGGCTCGCCGACCGCCGAGAGCAACGCCCACCGCACCCTGTGGCCGGACAGCCCGATCTGGAGCATCGTCAACGGCCCGTGGAAGCTGCGTGAGTTCACCGAGCAGGGCGCGGTCACGTTCGTGCCCAACGAGCACTACAGCGGCCCGAACCCGGCCCGCCTCTCCGAGTTCCGCCAGATGCCGATCGAGACCGACGAGCAGGAGTACGAACTGCTGCAGCGGGGGCCGGACGGCGCCGACGGGATCCAGATCGGCTTCCTGCCGATGAGCTTCGGCGTGCAGCCCAGCGGCGACCCGACCGTCGGCGGACCCAACCCCCTCGGCGACCGGTACGACCTGGTCCCGCAGGTGCTGTTCAGCCTGCACTTCATGGCGCTGAACTTCTACAACCCCAACATCGCCGGCAAGCTGATCCACCAGCCGTACCTCCGGCAGGCGCTGCAGAGCTGCCTCGACCAGGACTACGGCTCGCGGGAGATCTACCAGGGCTACGGCTGGCGCCAGGACGGCCCGGTGCCGAGCCTGCCCGACAGCGACCTCATCTCGCCGCGGCTGCGCGACGGCGGCGTCGTCTGGCCGTTCGACCCCGAACGGGCCCGCGAGCTGCTCGAGGCCAACGGCTGGGACACCAGTGTGTCGCCGGCCGTGTGCGTGCGGCCCGGCACCGGACCCGGCGAGGCCGGCGAGGGCATCCCGGCCGGCACAGAGCTCAGCCTGTCGCTGCGGTACATCGAGGGCCGGCCCGCGCTGACCCGGCTGATGGAGCAGTTCCGCGCCGACGCCGGGAAGGCGGGCATCGAGCTGCGGCTGTCGGAGATCTACGCCTCGGTCCTCGTCGCGCAGGACGGTCCCGGCGCGCCGACCCCGGAGAACCCGCGCACGTGGGAGCTGTCCTGCTGGAACGGCGGCTGGGTCTACAACCACCCGACCGGCGAGAATCTCTTCCAGAGCGGCGCGGCCTGCAACTTCAGCAACTACCGCGACGCGCGCGCCGACGAGCTCATCGCCCGGACGGTGGCCACCGACGACCTCCAGGCGCTCTACGACTACCAGGACTACATCAGCGAGCAGGCGCCGGTGCTGTTCACCCCGAACTTCCCGCGCCGGCTGTTCGAGGTCGCGTCGAACCTGCGCGGCTTCACCCCGGTCAACCCGTACGGGCTGATCAACCCCGAGAACTGGTACTACGCCGAGGAGGGAATGTGAGACCCGTTGTTCTCGTCGGCTTCGTGGGGGCCGCGCTGCCCACCCTGCCGAACATCCAGCCCGACCAGTCGGTGATCTTCGTGGAGGAGCCCGACGTCGTCCGCAAGCGCGACGTGCGGCCCAAGGTCGCGCAGTGCCGGACCGTGCGGGAGCTCGTCGAGTGGGAGTTCCACCTGCCGGGCAAGGCCGACGAGTTCTACCACACCCACCGCGACCTGGACCCCGAGGCGGTCATCCCGCTGACCGAGTACGCGACGCCGTTCGCCGCCCGCCTCGCCGAGCGCTACGGCCTGCCGGGCGCCGGCTTCGCCGCCGCGTCGCTGCTGCGGGACAAGGCGCTGCTGCGCAACGTCAGCCGCGCCGCGGGGGTCACCAACCCGCGCAGCGTCCGGGTCGAGGGCCCGCACGAGGTCCTCGCGTTCATGCGGGAGGTCGGCGGCCCGATCGTGCTCAAGCCGGCCAACCGGCAGGCGTCGGTGGGCGCGTGGCTGATCCACGACCAGGCCGAGGTGCCGGAGGCGTGGGAGGCCTGCGTCGTGCAGGACGAGGGCGTCTTCGTCCCGGACCGGCCGATGGAGCTGCGGATGCTCGCCGAGGAGTGCGTGATCGGCGAGCAGTACAGCGTCGAGATGCTGGTCCGCGGCGGCGAGGACCTCTTCGCCAACGTCACCCGCGCCCGCCTGATCCCCGGCCCGATCCCGGCCGAGGCGTCGCACCTCATCCCCGCCGACAGCCCGGCCGAGCTGCATGCGCTGCTCAAGGAGCAGACCCGGCGGGTCGTCGACGCGGTCGGCTTCCGCGACGGGATCGTGCACTGCGAGTGGATCGTCAGCGACGGCGTGCCCAACCTCGTCGAGTGCGCCGGCCGGTTCGCCGGCGACGGCATCATCGAGCTGATCGAGCGCGCCTACCCGGTCGACCTCGTCCGCGCCTACTACGCGGTGATGAAGGGACAGCCGATCCAGGGCGCGCTGCCCGCCACGGCGCGGCGCGCGGCGGCGGTGCGGTTCCTGACGATCGGCGCGGGCGTCGTGACCGACGTGCGCGGCACCGACAAGGCCGAGCGGGCCGAGGGCGTGTTCCTGTGCGACGTCACCGTCACGGCGGGGGAGCGCTTCGGCGGGCTGCGCAGCTCATGGGACCGCGTCGGCGACATCATGGTCACCGGCGACACCCCCACCGACGCGCTCCGGCTCGCGGACGAGGCCGCCGCGCTCATCGAGATCGACGTCGTCGACGCCGACCTGGTGCTGCCGGCGCTGGCGACCGTGGCGCCGTGACCACCCAACATGCCGTCGCCACGCGGTCTCGCCTCGACGTCGTCGTCACCGGGCTGTCCTCCGACGCGCACACCTGGAACCTGGTCTACCTGCAGCTGCTGCTGGAGGAGCTCGGCTGCCGGGTGACCAACCTCGGCGGGTGCACGCCCGACGAGCTGATCGTGCGCGAGTGCGTGGACAGCCGGCCGGACCTGGTGGTGATCGGCAGTCTCAACGGTCACGGCCTGCAGGACGGCACCCGGCTGATCGCCGCAGTGCGGGCCTGCCCCGCGCTGGCGGCGACGCCGGTGGTGATCGGCGGGAAGCTCGACGTGGCCGGCGGCGGGGACGGTCACAACGGCGACCGGCTCCTCGCGGCGGGCTTCGACGCCGTCTTCGAGGACACCGGTGGGCTGAACCCCTTTCGGTCGTTCGTGCGGACCCTCGCCGCTCGACCGGCCACAGCCGCGGTCGGCGCAGGATGACCGCCGTGGCCCGGCCCGGTGCGCTGGCACTCACCGGGACGAGCGTCCTGCCGGCAGCAACGGCGCTGCCGCGGGCCTCGTCCTTCGGCGAGGTGGTGGCGGCGCACCGGGCCCGCGGGGACCTGGTCGTCCAGCCGAGGATGGGCTTCGCCGACCCGGACCGCATGCGACAGGGGCTGCTCGCGACCCGCGACGCGCGGGCGGCCACCGTCGGCACCGTCACCCTCGACAGCTACACGCGGGTCGGTGACCACGACGCGGTGGCCCGGGCCCTCGCCGCCGGCGCCGACCTCAACGGCTACCCGCTGGTCGACGTCGGCGCGGCCGCCACCGCGCGGATGCTCGCCGACGCGCTGGCCCCGGCGTTCCCGGTGCAGGTGCGGCACGGGTCGGCCGACCCGCGCCGGATCGTGCGGACCCTGCTCGCCCGGGGGCTGCACGCCACCGAGGGCGGCCCGGTGTCCTACTGCCTGCCCTACAGCCGGATGCCGCTGGTCACGGCCGTGGAGCACTGGCGGCAGACCTGCGAGACGCTCGCCGCCGCCCGGGATCACGGCAGCGAACCGCACCTGGAGACGTTCGGCGGCTGCATGATGGGCCAGCTGTGCCCGCCGGCGCTGCTGGTCGCGCTGAGCGTGCTGGAGGGCATGTTCTTCCGGCAGCACGGGCTGCGGTGCATCTCGTTCAGCTACGCGCAGCAGACCCACGCCGGGCAGGACGAGGAGGCCGTCGCGGCGTTGCGGCGGCTGATCCGCCGGTACGTGCCGGACGTCCGCACGCACGTCGTCGTCTACACCTACATGGGGGTCTACCCGCGCACCGCGGCCGGCGCGCTGGGCCTGCTCGCCGAGTCCGCCCGGCTGGCGGTGCGGACCGGCGCCAGCCGGCTGATCGTCAAGACCGAGGCCGAGGCGCACCGGATCCCGACCGTCGCGGAGAACGTCGCCGCGCTGGAGCACGCCGCCGCCGCGGCCCGCACCGCGGAACTGGGCGGCGCGGTCGAGGACACCGGCATCCACGCGCAGGCGCGGGCCCTGATCGACAACGTCCTCGCGCTCGACGACGACCTCGGCCGGGCGCTGACGGTCGCGTTCGCCCGCGGCCACCTCGACGTGCCCTACTGCCTGCACCCCGACAACGCCGGCCGGGCCCGCGGCTACCTGGACCACGACGGCCGCCTGCAGTGGCAGCGCATCGGCGCGATGCCGCTCGGCGACCTGGTCACGGTGCCGGCGACCGAGCCGATGACGTCCGCCGGGCTGCTCGACGCCCTGCAGTACGTGCAGCGCACCTTCGACGACCGCTTCGAACCACGACGCCAGCACATCACCTCGACGGGAACTTGGGAGAGCCACATGACGACCACCCCGCTGGACAGCAGGACCACGGCCGGGCAGCGGCCGCCGACCACCCGCGCCCACCTGACCTCGCCGGTGACCCAGGCGGCGCTGCGCATCCAGAACTCGATCCTGGCCGGCAGCCGCGAGTACCTGAGCACGCTGGGCTTCCAGGAGATGATGCCGCCGATCATCGGTCCGGTGACCGACCCGGGCGTGCGCGGCGCGAAGCAGATCGACGTGGACTACTACGGTCATCGGTACAAGCTGATGACCAGCGTCATCCTCTACAAGCAGGCGTCGCTGCTGGCCTTCGACAAGATCTTCTACGTGGCGCCCAACGTGCGGCTGGAGCCCCTGGAGACCGCGGACACCGGCCGGCACCTCGCCGAGTTCACCCAGATCGACGTCGAGGTCGCCGACGCGACCCGCGAGGACGTGCTGGACCTGCTGCAGGGCATGCTGCGGCACATCGTGCGGCACACGCTGCGGGAGAGCAAGGCCGACCTGACCGCGCTCGGCCGCGACCCGGAGGTCTTCGAGGCGCTGCTGCGCGACGACTTCGAGCGGATCAGCCACCCGGACGCGGTCGCGCACCTGCGCCGGCTGCAGCACCTGCAGAGCGGCGACTCGGAGATCGACTGGGAGGGCGAGAAGCTCATCTCCGAGCAGACCGACCGGCCGTTCTTCATCGTCGGGTACCCGAAGGGCTCCCGCGGCTTCACCGACGGCGAGTCCGCCACGGAGCCGGGCGTGCTGCGCAACTTCGACCTGATCGCCCCGGACGGGTACGGCGAGCTGTGCAGCGGGGGCGAGCGCACCTACGAGTACCGCCGCCTCATCGAACGCATGCGCGAGACGGGGGAGAACCCGGCGAAGTACCAGTGGTACCTCGACCTGGCCCGCGAAGGGCTGCGCCCGAGCTGCGGCTTCGGCCTGGGGCTTGAGCGGGTCACCCGCTACCTCGCCGGCCTCGACGCCGCGTGGCAGGCCAACGCCTTCCCGAAGCTCCCCGGGATCGTGTCGCCATGATCCGAGCCCCGCAAATGCCGGAAGAGGCGATCCGGGCCCGGGCCCGGGACGCGACGGCGGCGGCGTTCCCCGACCTCGCCGACTACGGGCACGCGCTGTTCGGCGCGACGCCCCGCGACACTGCGGGCGGCGACGAGCTCGACCGGGCGCGGATCGTGCCGCCGGTGTTCATGCCGCGGCGGCTGGAGCGGATGTTCGACCTCGGCCGCGAGCCGCTGCCCGCCGACGCCCTCCTCGGCACCGAGATCGGCGGGTTCACCTCGCCGCTGCCGGTCTTCCTGTGCGCGTTCGGCTCCACCCAGGTCGCCGGGCGCGGCCTGGGCGTCGACGCGAGCGAGCAGGCGGGCCGGCTCGGCATCCCGATGGTCATCGGCGAGAACGTCGTGCCGATGCACGGGTACGGCCGCACCGACGGCGAGCCGCGCCCCGAGGACGGCCTCCTGGGCCGGATCCGGGCCTACGCGGACGCGGTCCCCGACGGGTACGGCGGCGTCGTCGTGCAGCAGAGCACCGAGGACGCCGACGCCGAGGTGTGGAACCTCGTCTACAGCGACCCGTTCGCGACCCGGTTGATCGACAGCGGCCGGCTCGCGTTCGAGCTGAAGGTGGGCCAGGGCGCCAAGCCCGGGCTCGGCGGGATGACGGTCATGTCGCGCGACAAGGCCGCCGCGGTGTCCGAGCAGTACGCGATGGACGAAGCCTTCGGCCGCGACACCGGCAAGGTGCTGCGCTGCAGCAGCCCAGGCACGTTCACCGAGGAGATCCTGCGCCAGCAGGTGCACCTCATGCGCAACAACTACCCGCGGGCGCGGGTGTGGGTGAAGCTGCACCCGGGCCGCGACGTCGGGCACGCCGCCCAGGTCGCCTGGGCGGCCGGCGCCGACGCGGTCACCGTCGACGGCGCCGAGGGCGGCACCGGCTGGGCGCCGTCGGTGTTCCTGGAGCAGGTCGGGCTGCCGCTCGCCGAGTGCCTGCGCCGGGTCGGCAAGCACGACGCCGGGCTGCTGGTCTCCGGGCGGGTCTGGGAGGGCAGCCGGGCGCTGAAGTGCCTGGCGATGGGCGCCACGGCGGTCGGGCTCGGGCGGGCGGCGCTGATCGCCGTCGACGAGGACGCCGCCGACGGCCTGGTGCGCCTCGTGCGCTGCCTGGAACTGGAGCTGCGGCTGCTGCTCAGCGCGCTCGGCAAATACGACATCCATGAGCTGACCGAGGACGACCTGTGGTTTCCGGACCGGGAGGAGCCCCGATGAGAATCAACTATGACGGCCGGACGTTCCGCGCGGTGCACGCCGACCCGTCGCTGCCGGCGTCGTCGGCGGTGTACCGCCAGCGCGACGACCTGGTCTGGGCGGAGTTCGGCGGCGGCGAGGTGCGCCGCGGCTCGCTGACCGGCCTGTGCGCCGAGAACGGCACGGTCGAGTTCGCCTACACGATGGTCATGGCCGACGGCGCGGTGATCTCCGGCCGCAGCGTCAACACCCCGGAGTTCCTGCCCGACGGCCGGATCCAGCTCAACGAGGAGTGGGAACGCTACGGCGAGCACGCCGAGCGCGGCTTCTCCGTCATCGTGGAGGTCCTCGCGTGAAGCGCCCCGACCGGATCGGGCTGATCCTGACCGGTGGCACGGTCGGGTCGCGGCGCACGACGCGGGCCGGCGAGACGGTGGTCAGCCTGGCCACCGGCTCGCCGGGGCTCGACCTGGTCCGCTCCGCGGTGCCCGCCGGCAGGACCATGCGGTTCGAGACGCTGTCGCCGCTGTCGATGTCGTCGGAGGACATGCGGCCCGCCGACTGGCGGGTCATCGCCGACGCGGTCCGCGCGCACGTGGCCGCGGGCCTGCGCCGGGTGGTCATCCTGCACGGCACCGACACGATGTGCTTCACCGCCGCGGCGCTGTCGTTCATGCTGGCCGGCGTCGACGTCACGGTCGTCATCACCGGCTCGAACCTGTCGCCGGACCGCGAGGACTCCGACGCCCGCAAGAACATCCACGACGCGCTGCTCGCGGTGCTGGAGCTGCCGCGCGGCGCCTACATCGCGTTCGCCGGCGCCGCGAACCTGCCCAGCCTGGTGCACCTCGGCACGCAGGTACGCAAGATCCGCACGAGCGGGCAGTCGTTCCAGTCGGTGAACCGGCGCCCGGTCGCGAAGGTCGCCGGCGGCGAGCTCACCTGGATCGACCCCTGGCGGCCCGCGCCGCACGGCGCCACCGCGGTCAGCGATCCGGACCCCGGTGTGCTGTCGTTCCGCCTGTACCCGGGGCTCGACTTCGACGCGATGCGCCAGGCGGTGGAGGGCAGCGGCGCCAGGGCGGTGGTGATCGAGCTGTACGCGGCGGTCACCGGCCCGGCCTTCGCGCTGCCGGAGTTCATCCGCAAGTGCCGCGACAGCGGGGTGAACGTGTTCCTCACCGCCGCCGCGCCGGCCGCGCGGGAGCTGACCGTCTACGACTCGTTCGTCGCGCTCCGGGAGGCCGGCGGCACGTTCCTGCCCGGCATGGTCCCGGAGACGGCGATCGTGAAGTGCATGTGGGCGCTCGGCCGCACGAGCGACCCCGCGACGGTCGCCGAGCTCATGGCCACCCCGGTGGCGGGCGAGGTCGCCGCGTAGCCGGCTAGGCCCGCACCAGCGGGCGGTCCGCGTGGCCGAGGTTCATCCGCTTGCCGGCGATGACCTCGGCCGGTGCGGGTGCGGCGTGGGGCGTACTGGCGGCGAACGCCCGGGTCAGTGCCGAGACGCCGTAGCGCCCGGTGCGGTCGGCCCGGGTGAGCAGCCCACTGTCCACAAGGGACTCCAGCAGCTCGTCGGCGGTGTCGGCGCTGGTACCCATGGCGGCGCCGAGACCGGTCGCGGTGGCTGCGGCGGTACCGGCGGCGGCGAGCTGATGCAGGGCACCGCGGGCGGCGGGGGTGAGCGTGCGATAGGCCGCGGCGAAGATGTCCCGCACCTTGACGTCGCCGACGCTGAGGCTGCTCATGACCCGCTCGGCGTCGCCGAGGAGCCCGGCCGCCGCCGACACCGTCCACTCGGGACGGGCGGCGATCCGGCGGCCGATGACGCTCACCGCGAGCGGCAGGCCGCCGCACAGGTCGGCGATCGCGCCGGCGGCCTCGGGCTCGGCCCGGACCCGCTCGACGCCGGCCAGCCGCCCGATCAGGCCGACGGACTCCTGCCGGGTGAGCGGCGCCAGGTCGGCGCGGTGCACGCCGTCGAGCCCGAGCAGCCGGGCCCGGCCGGTCACCACGATCAGGCTCGCCGTGGACCGGCCCAGCAGCGGCCGGACCTGCCGCTCGTCGGTGGCGTTGTCCAGCAGCACGAACAGCCGGCGCTGCGCCAGCAGCGACCGGAACAGGCCGAGCCGTTGCGCCGGGTCGTCGGGGACGAGCGCGGCGGCGACGCCGAGCGCGTGCAGGAAGCCGTCCACGACGGTGATCGCGTCGGTGCCGTCGAGGTCGGCGTAGAGCTGCCCGTCGGGGAAGCTGTCGGACAGCTCGTCGGCGAGGCGCAGCGCGAACGCGGTCTTCCCGATCCCGATCGGCCCGCTGACCACCACCGTGGCCGCGGCCGTGCCCGTCGCGCCGGCGAGTGCGTCGTCACGGCCGACGAACGTGCTCGAACCCATCGGCAGCTGCGCCGGTCGCTCCACTGTGGACATCGGCGGGCGGGGCGCGGGCGCGGCGACCGCCGGCCGCTCCGGCGCCGGGATCCCCGCGAGGTCACGCCACCGGCGCTCCCAGACCCCGGGCTCGCCCCCGCACGCGGCGACGAACGCCAGCGTCACCGGCAGCGAGGGTAACCGGTGCCCGCTCGCGGCGCTGGACAGCACCGACGGCGCGAACAGCGCCGAGCGGGCGAGCTGCCGATAGCTCGGGCTGCCCGCCCGGCTGCGCAGCGTGCGCAGGTCGTAGGCGAACTCGCCGATCGGGTCGTGCACACTGTCCAGCGGTCGTTCCGGCCTGCCCATGCGATCCCCCAGGTGCCAGCGGCATGAATACGCACGTTCAGTTCTGCCGTCCGGTGGTATCCGCCCGGCATCACGGCGCCAACCGTCCGTGATAGCGCCGCCGATAGCGGCGCGATAACAGCCGCGATAGTCCCGGGTTTGCCGCCCTCCATACGTTTGCGCCACCTACCGGAAACGAACGAGGGAATGCCCACCATGCGTGCTTCGGGAATCGTCAGGATCGCACTCGCCGTCGCCGTCGCCGCGGCGGCCGCCGGGGTCACCGCCGTGGACGCCGGCACCGGTTCCGCCGCGCGGGCCGGCTCTTCGGCGCCGGCCGCCCAGCCCAGCCCGAGCCCGTCCGGTCCGATCACCAACAACAACCCGTGGGACTGACCTCGCGCGTCAGCGCCGAGCGGTGACCGCGGCCAGCAGCTTCTCGGCCTGGCCGCGTTCCGGCTCCATACTGCGGTCCTGGAACGTCGCGATCGCGCGTTCCAGCAGCTCGGCGGCCGCGACCGGCTCACCGATCCGGTCCATCAGCCGGGCGAGGTCGAACCTGATCAGCGCCGCGCCGCCGTGGTCCATGACCTGCTCCCGGACGGTGAGCCCCCGGACGAACATCTCCCGGGCCTGCGTGAAGCGCCCCATCTCGGCGTTGACCTCACCGAGATTGCGCAGCAGGTGCCCTTCCCCGATGACGTCGCCGCTGCGCTGGACCATGAGCAGCACCTCGGCGAGGATCCGCTCCGCCTGCGCGCTCTCGCCGCGCTGGGACAGCACCTGCGCGATGCGCCGCAGCGCCTGCGCCTGACCGCCGACGTAGCCCGCGGAGCGGTAGATCTCCAGCGCCTCCTCCAGCTCCGCGTGGGCGGTCCTGCTGTCGCCGCGGCGCATCCAGATGTGCGCTCGCTGGGTGAGCACGGACGCCCGGCCCACGACGTCGCCGACGTGGTCGAAGTCCCGCAACGCGTGCTGGTAGCCGTCCAGCGCGTCGTCGTCGGCGCCGCGCTGCCGGTCCAGCAGCCCCAGGTCCCGGTGGCACATGGCCAGCCCGTGCCGGTCGTCGAGCTGCAGGAACAGTCCCGACGCGCGTTCCAGCGCGGCGCGGGCCTGGTCGGGCTGGCCGCGGCTGATGTGCAGGGTGCCGATCGAGCCGAGCAGCACGGCAGTGCCCCGCACGTTGCCGGCCCGGTCGGTCGCCGCGAGCGCCTGCCGGTGGCTCTTCTCCCACTGCTCGTGATAGCCGCGCGCCTCGAACAGGGTCACCAGGGTCGCGGCCAGGTCCCAGCACAGCTCGTGCAGTTGCGCCTCGGCGGCCTGCTCCACGGCGAGGCACAGGTTGACGTGCTCGCTGTCCATCCACTCCAGCGGGTCGGCGAGGACCTGCTCCACGTACGCCGGGGGCGGCTGCCAGCGCGGTGCGGACCCGTGCAGCACCGTGTAGTCGCCGCCGTAGACCTTGCGGTGCGCCTGCTCGGCGATCGCGAGCCAGCCACCGATCATCCGGGCCCGCGCGGCGACCCGCCCCGCCTCGTCGTCGGAGGCCACCAGCTGGTCGCGGGCGAACACCCGGATGATCTCGTGGAACCGGTAGCGGAACTCGCCGGTCGGCTCGACGGCGACGACCTCGAGCATCTGCACGTCGACGAGCGGCTCGAGGAGGTCGGACGGAAACGGGCGGCGGTCGTCGAGCGCGGCGCCGGCCAGCCAGCCCGGCATCGTCGGCCCCTCGGCGAGGCTGAGCAGCCGCAGGAGCTGCCGCGCGGAGCGGTCGAGCCCGTCGTGGGTCAGCGACAGGCTGGCCCGGATCGTCATCTCGCCGTGGGCGAGCTCGTCGAGGCGGTGCCGCTCGTTGGCGAGCCGGTCCACCATCGAGGCGAGCGACCAGTGCGGCCGGGCGGCGAGGCGCGCCGCGATGATCCGCAACGCCAGGGGCAGCCCGCCGACCGTGCGCACCAGGGCGATCGCGGCCTGGGCCTCCTTCGCGACCCGCCCGGCACCGATCACCCGGCCGAGCAGCTCCAGCGCCTGCGCGGTGTCGAGGATGTCCAGCTCCAGCTGGTGCGCGCCGGGCAGCGCGGTCAGCCGGGCGCGGCTGGTGACGAGGACCGCGCAGGTCTCGCTGCCGGGCAGCAGCGGCAGGATCTGATTCTCCGAGGCGGCGTCGTCGAGCACCACCAGGACCCGCCGGCGGGCGAGGAGGTTGCGGTACATCTCGGCGCGTTCGTCGAGCTCGTCGGGGATCATCGGCCCGGGGATGCCCAGCGCGCGCAGGAACCGGCCGAGCACCTCGACGGGTTCGGCCGGCACGGCGCGGGTGCCGCCGAGGTCGCAGTACAGCTGACCCGTCGGGAAATGGTCCCGGTCGAGGCGATGCGCGATGTGCTTGGCCAGCGTCGACTTGCCGACGCCGGGCATCCCGACGATCACGACGACGCCCATGGCCCGCTGCGTGTCGGTGCTGGTGAGGACGTCCTCCGCCGTCTTGATGAGGTCCTCGCGGCCCACGAAGTCGGCGGTGTCGGCGGGCAGCTGGTGCGGCTGCTCCATCGGCGGCGCGCTCACGACGACCGGCGTGCCCCGCTCGGCGCCGGGGCCCCGGTCGGCGACCTCGTGCAGCGTGCCGTCCCCGGCGAGGATGGCCGCCTCCAGGTTGCGCAGGTCGTCGCCCGGCATCAGGCCGAGCTCCTCGATGAGCAGGTCCCGGCCGGTGCGGTACACCTCGAGCGCCTCGGCCTGCCGCCCGGAGCGGTGCAGCGCCAGCATGAGCTGGCCGCGCAGCCGCTCCCGCAGCGGGTGCTCGTGGACGAGCCGGCCGATCTCGCCCACCAGCTGGTGGTGCCGGCCGAGGTCGAGCTCCAGGTCGAGGTAGGTCTCCATCGCGTTGAGCCGGTCCTCGTCGATCCGCAGCGCCTTGGCCCGCAGGGCGTCGCTGGAGATCCCGGTGAGGAACGGGCCGCGCCACAGTGCGACCGCCGAGCGCAGCAGCTCCGCGGCCTCCGTCTTCGCGCCGCCGTCGGCGAGCGAGCGCGCCTCCGCGACCAGGCGGTTGAAGACGTGCAGGTCGATCGCGTCGCCGGTGGCCTGCATCAGATAGCCGGGCGGTTTGGTGGTGATCGACGCCGCGATCCCGGCGTCGGCGAGATTGCGGCGCAGCCGCGACACGCAGATCTGCACCTGGGTCCGTGCGGTGTCGGGCGGGTCTTCGTTCCAGATCAGGTCGACGAGATGATTGCTGCCGACCACCCGGTTGATGTCCATCAGCAACGCGGCGAGGACAACTTCCTGTCTGCCAGGTGGCACGCGCACCGGTCCGTCGTGTCCGGTGACCTCCAGCGGGCCGAGGACCCGGAAGGCGATCTGTTCTCGCCCCGGTGCGCCCGCCACCGGGGAACGATAACGTATCTCCACAGTGAGGACGCCTTCACGGAATCGGGAAACGTTGATGTAACGGTCGCCCGGGTGAGAGCCCTCTGTCTATCACGTAATTGTCGCTCGATTCGGCCCGGACGTGGGTTGTGCCCGGCGTTTACGGCGCGTTAAAGTACCGCGAAATCCGGGGCCGGGACCGCTTCGGCGGATGCCCGCTGCCATTCTTTCGGCCACATCCCGGCAGCGTCGTCCAGCGCCCGGTGGTTCAGGTCGGCCGGCCGCGGTAGTCGCGCGCACCCGTCATGACGAGCATGGCCTCCGGAACGCCCTCGTCATGCCGCCGCCCGTTGCGGGCGGCGGCTGAGCGACGAGCGGGCCCGGTCGTGCGGCCCGGTGGTGCGGCGTCCGTCAGCCGACCCGCACCCGGTCCGGGCGTGGGCGGGGCACCGGGGGCTTCGCCGCCGCGAGCGAGGACTCCCGCCCGCCGGCCGCCTTGAGGCGCTGCGCCTGCGCGGCCGGCGCCGCGCTGGAGGGTGTGGTCTCGGCCGACTGCCACCCGCCCGGCTCCGCGATCGCCGCGCCGATCTTGGCCACTATCGCCTCGGGCAGGGCCAGCCGCCCGCCGAGCATGACCACCTCGCTCGCCGTCGGCGAGCAGGCCGACAGGTACGACCGGACCGCGGGGTCGAGCGCGTTCGGGGCGGTGATGAGCAGCGGCCCCCGCGCGGTGCCGATCGCCGCGCCGCCGGTCAGCGCGTCGAACCACGTCGAGGTGGTCGCCACCGCGAACCGGTTCGGCGACGTCCAGAAGAACTTCGCGACCTCGATCGCGGTGTCCTCGGCCCGCTCGCCGGACGCCTCGTAGACGAAACCGTCCCGGCTGTACCACGACGGCAGCATCCCTGCCGCGTAAGCGTTCTGCAGCGCCGGGAGCGCCCACCCGCCGACGCAGACGACGTCCTGGGTGTCGGGGTCGATGCCGTTGAGGTAGGCGGCGGTGCTCGCCGGCATCCGGTGCCCGTCGCAGAGGACCAGCACCTGGTCGGGCAGGACGCCGAGGGTGGCACCGGCGGCGAGCGCGTCGTAGTACATGTGCGCGGTGGCGAGCACGACCGTGTTCGGGCGCGCCGACATCTCCCGCGCGATGCGCACCGCCGTGTCGAACTGGTCCGCCCCGCCGACGCGTTTGGTCTTGTACCCCGCCGAGGTCAGGCTCGTCTCGATCCCGCGGGGCAGCGCCAGCTCGCCGCCGAGGACGTACACCGTGCCGCCGGGAGCCAGGACCCGGCCGATCTCGGCCAGGACCTTCGGGTCCAGCGCCCGGTTGCCGGTGATCAGCAGCGGCGCCTGCCGCGCGACGGCGAGCGCCGACCCGCCGAGGGCGTCGTAGTACAGGTCGGCGCGGGACAGCACGACGGCCGCCGCCTTCGGCCGCGGGTCGCCGGAGCTGCTGTGGTCGGCGAAGGCGTAGCGGGACGCGGCGACCGCGGTCAGGATCTGGTCGTCGCCCCACACCCGCCGCACGGTGTCCTTGGTCTGCTTCACCGGCTGCTGGCTCGGCAGCAGGCCGTCGGCGACCACCGGTGCGATGGCGCCGGTCGCCACGGTGAGCCGTTTGAGCGCGCCGGTGCGCCACGTGGTGGGGTGCCCGGCGTTGAACAGCAGGGTGCTGCCGTCCGGCGACCACGACGCCGACCGGTTGAGCAGGCCGTGCGTCTCGGGGAACGTGATCTGCCGCGGGTTGCTGCCGTCGATGTTCGCCAGCCAGAGCTGCGCGCCCGGCCAGTAGCCGCCGTCGACCGAGACGTAGGCCTCCCGGTGGAACGCGATGGTGGAGCCGTCCGGGGAGATGTCCGGCTCGTACGCGTCCGTGAGGACCTGCACGGACGTGCTCGCCGAGGTCACCCGGTACAGGACCGAGTTGTTGCCGGGGTGCCCGCGGGTGAAGAAGACGTCCCCGCCGGGCGCGACGGCGATGTACTGGATCGCCTGCTGCTGGCTCGGCTCCTCGTAGAACTTGGCGGAATGGCCCGCCCACGAGCCGTCGGCGCCGATGTACATGATGGACGTGGCGTAGACGCCGATCCAGTACACGAACCGGCCGGTGGGGTCGTAGACCGGCGACGGGTAGCTGCCGTGCAGGTTGAGCACCGGGTCGCTGCCGTCGGTCCGCTCCGAGCCCTGGATCTGCCCGTGGACGTACCGGCTGCCGTCCGGCGACCAGCTGACCTTCGTCGAGTAACCCAGCTCGCGGATCGGCGTGCCGTCCGCCTTGGCCAGGTAGGTCCGGCTGGTGGCGTCCATGGCGTAGGTGATGAGACCGCCGCCCCCCGGCGCCTGCGCCGCGGCGGGCTGACCGCCCAGCACGGCGGGCGCGGCGGCCCCGGCAACGGCGGTGGCGGCGGCACCCTTGAAGATCATCCGGCGGTTCAGTCCAGTCACGCGGGCGAGTATAGGGACGAGGTGATCTTTCGGCGACCCCGTACGTCCGTCGATGTCATCGCCGCGAGTCGCGCGGGTCATCAACTCAGATTTATAAAAGTGAGCGATCTCGTAAACTTTTACCGTCGTGGATCCAGCGCGGAGGGGATCTTCTGGACAAGGATGGCGGGTGGACGCGTTCGGCACCGCCGGTGTCGCGACGGTCGGCAACGGGGCCGTGTCGCTGTGACGTGCATGCCGGCGTGCGCGTTCTGTGCTCGACCTTCTTTGCCCGCATCACTCGTTGTTCGGCGACGGCGATGTGGTGGGCGGCGCCATGCGCGCTGCTCGATCCTGGAGGAACGCATGCCCTATCCCGTTCGGCGACGCGCTGTCGCCGCCGGTCTGATCACCGCGCTGCTCGGCCTGGCCGTCGAGGCGACGCCCGCGGCCGCGGACCCCGCCGACCCCGGCAACCCGGACCTCGGCCCGGTGCGGGTCGTCGCCGCGGCCGCCGCGGACAAGGTCGAGGTGTTCGCCGGTGACCTGACCGTGTGGGAGACGCCGTCGGAGACCCTCGCGACGGCGCTGAGCACGGCGTACCAGAACGCGCTCGACCACCCGGACGACCTGGCGGTGCCGTACCAGTCCAAGGGCACCGTCGTCGCGCCGTACGCCCGGGACAGCGCCTCGGCCCTGGCGGCCGGCGCGACCCGTGGCCTGGTCGCCACGAAGGCGGTCAAGGTGACGCGCAGCCTGGCCCAGCTGAACAAGATCAAGGACGAGGCGATCGGGCTGGGTGGCGGGATCCACACCGCGTTCGTCGACGGTGCCCGCAACCAGGTGGTCGTCGAGGCGCCCGCGGCGAGCGACGAGCTGCGGACCGCCCTGTACGCCAAGTACGGCCAGGCCGTCGCGATCCACCTGCAGTCCGACCCGGGTGCTCATGCGCAGGACGACGGGCGGGCAAACGACAACGGCAACTTCGAGGGCGGCTCGGACATCCGCACCAACGTCGGGCAGTGCACGTCGGGCTTCCCGTTCGTGTCGGGCTCGAAGAAGTACATGGTGACCGCCGGGCACTGCACCACCAACAGCTCCGGCAACACCAACGCCACGCACTCGCCCAACGGCACCTTCATGGGCTACACCGCCGTGGACAGCTGGAACAACGGCTCTGGTTCGGTCATCGTCAGCGGCTACAGCGACTACCACGGCGACGTGGCGGCGATCGAGATCAACGGTAACCAGACCGCGACCGGCTACGTGCACAACGGGACGTACCTGCCGACGAACTCGACGTCCCGCCTGCCGGTGCGCAACCGGTTGAGCCGCTGGCTGGTGCCGGGCGACCAGTACTGCAGCAGCGGCATCTTCAGCGGTGAGCGGTGCGGCTGGATCGTCCTGCAGACGAACGTCTCCGTCACGTACTCCGGCGGCAGGGTGCTGCGCAACGGTTTCATCGCGCAGAACTTCAACGGCCTGTGCACCAGGTCCGGTGACTCGGGCGCGCCGCTCTACGCCCGGGACTCCACCTCGATCACGCTCGCGGTCGGTATCCACAGTGGAGCGAACTCCGTGACCGCGGGCACCAGCAGCACGCCGTGCCGCGCGTACGGGACCGAGATGATGCACGTCTGGCTGCAGGTGCCGGGCGACATCCTCAAGGCCTGACAAGCTGAGCGGCGGCCCGGCCCCCGGGGCGGAAAGGGGCTCCTTTGGGGGTTCAGGGGGGGTTAGGGGGGGTTCGGGAGGTTTTGCGCCACCAACAGACGTCCCCCGGGGGGGGGCTTGTCGATCAG
>NZ_JBVJIJ010000003.1:318082-328688 GCF_055586325.1 Dactylosporangium sp. NPDC051087
TGACCGGGCCCGGAGAACCGGGAAGTCCTCTTTCGTACCCCCCCCCCCCCCCCCCCCCCCCCCCCCCCCCCCCCCCCCCCCCCCCCCCCCCCCCCCCCCCCCCCCCCGCTCCTGTCGGGATTCAGGCGGGATTCAGGCGGCGTTCGGCATGTCTGACGCCGCGACCGGATGCACCGCGGGTGCGGTCTCGTAGATCATGAAGGTCTGGCTGTCGGCGGCCTCGGCGCGGACCTGGCCGCCGGAGACCCGGCGCAGCCAGATGCCGATCGCCCGGTCGAGACGGTAGGCGTCGATGTTGTGCCGGCAGATGTCCAGCGAGATGACCCCGCCGTGTTCCTCGGCGTGGCGGTACATCGCCTCGATGAGCTGCACGAACATGCCGTGCTCGTGGGTGGGGACGGCGACGAAGCCGCAGTACCAGATCCGGTTGGTGGCGTAGTGGACGGGCCAGCGGCGGGCGAAGTATTCGGGCGAGATCAGCGGCCATGCGCTGAGCTGGTTGGTGTAGGTGGCGAGGCCGAGCAGGACGCCGTCGTCGGAGTACGCGAGCCACTTCTCGATGCGCCCGTCGGCCATGACCTCGTCGAATTCGGCGCGGTACATGAGATGGCGCTGGACCGTCAGCGCGTTCAGGTGGCGAAAGGCGTCGTCGTACAGTCGCCATGCCTGTTCGAGCTGCTCGTCAACGAGATCAGTGTGAACGTCGATCTTCATGTGACGCCTCCCGAGTACGTTCGGTACAGAACGTATGCACAGAATGTACGTACGGATCGATTGATCGACAATCATAGAAATTCCCGCTATAAGGGAGGCCTTGACCGCGTGCTTAGGACTCGGAGTCCAGGACGCGGTCCCGTCGCCCGTGCGGACACGGGAAACAGCGCTCACCGCACGCCGCAACCTGCATGTTCCATTGCGGGTTTCGCCGGGTGCGATGTTCAGCCGCCGTTCAGCGCCCGGCCCGGCGTGGCGGCCGGCGCCCGTCCCGCGGCGCCGCCGGGGTCCAGGTCCGGGTCGATCCTCCGTGGTCCGCGGAGCGTCCGCTGTCCATGAGTGGAAGACTTAGGTTCATGAGCGACTGGAACACGAAGATTATCGAGGAGTTTCGGGCCAACGAGGGCAAGGTCGGAGGCCCGTTCGAGGGGGCGCCGCTGCTGCTGCTGCACACCACCGGTGCGCGCAGCGGCCAGGAGCGGGTGCACCCGATGATGTACCAGCAGGTCGACGGCGGCTACGCGGTGTTCGCGTCCAAGGGTGGAGCGCCCACCAACCCGGACTGGTTCCACAACCTGGTGGCCGTGCCGCGGGTCAGCGCCGAGATCGGCACCGGCACGGTGGACCTCGTCGCGCGGGTGACCGAGGGGGAGGAGCGGGACCGGATCTGGACCGCGCAGAAGGCGGCGTACCCGGGTTTCGCCGAGTACGAGCAGAAGACCACCCGGCAGATCCCGGTCGTGGTCCTCGAGCCCGCCTCCTGATCCCCGAGCGGGTCGTCGCCATCGCGGGCCACGGGCCGGCCGTGTCGACGACCCCGCACGGCGGGACGTTTCAGGTCCGCCCGGCCGGGAAATGTTGTGGCCATGCAGCCAGGGACGAGCACTGAGCCAGGGACCGCGGCGGTCGGGACGCGGGTCGTCGACCCGGCGGGAGTTCAGGTCGGCACGGTGTCGGCGGTACAGCCGGCGGGCACCGCGGTGCGTCCCGACACGATCGCCGGCATCGCCGAGCATCTGATGGCCACCGGGTACATCCGCATCGACGGCACCGGGTTCCTGTCCAACGACGTGTACGCCGCCGGGAACCAGATCGCGGCCGTGTCGCCGGACGTCGTCGAGCTGCGCGTCCACCCGGACGAGCTGCACCGCGCCGCCAGCTGAGCCCGCGCCGTGCCGGCCCTCACCCGCAAGGCCATGGCCTTGGGCGTGAGGGCCGGGCACGTCGCGTCCACGTAACGTCTCCGTCGCGCTGACCACCCCCGTCCGGGGTGCGGGCGTGCCGGTCTGACCTTGTCAGGACCGGCGGCGATGCCCTCACCGCCGTGGCGGTCACCGCGCACCGTGCCGTCGTCCCGCGGGCAGCGCCCGCACCGGACGGCACGTTCGACATCACGTTCACCGGCGGCCCCGCCCTCGGGCGAGACCGGTGCCGCTAGGGGATGAACCGCACCTCGGGGAACGCCGGGCTCGGGCCGTCGAGCAGGTGCCCGCGGTGGCGCAGGTGCAGGTCGAAGAACGCGAGCGGGTACGCCTGCTGGATGCGTACCGCCCGGGGGATCGGGAAGGTGCCGACCCAGCCGGCGAGCTCCTCGTCGCTCATGCCGATGGCCGCGGCCAGCTGCGGGATGAGGACCCGGTAGTCGCCGTAGGCGTTGTGGGAGGCGCCGTCGACGTGCAGGGTCCGGCGCCAGCCGGTCAGGTGCGACCAGAGCTCGGCGACCGGCCCGGTCTCCCGGGTGTAGTCCGCGGTCATCAGCAGGAAGGGCCGGTCCAGGACGATCCCCTCGGTCGGCTCCATCGGCGCGTCCAGGCTCAGCCCGGCCTTGACCCGCCGGTCCTCGCTCATCGTGATGACGGTGGCGGTGCCGCCCTTCGACGACCCGAACATGCCGATCCGCCGCGGGTCGAGGCCGCCGCACAGGCCGGACGGCAGCGGCCGGTGGTCGACGTCCGGGTTACGGCCGGCGGCGAGTTCCTCGATGCGGTCGAGCACGAACGGGATGTCGTACGCGAAGTCCGCCGCGCCCAGCCCCGGCTCGAACTGCGGCACGACGAGCCGCCCGTCGGGGAACACGGCGAACGTGTCCTCCGTGTGCGCGACCGTGACGACGGCGTACCCGTGGCTGGCGAGCTCCTGCACGACGATCGTGTGGTCGCCGCGATGGTCGTGGGCGCCGTGGGAGTACACGATGACGGGCAGCTTCCCGAGCCCGCGCCGCACCGGGGCGCCCACCCGCGCGGCGGTGACGGCGGTCCGCGCGGCGTCGCCCGCGAAGCCGTTGGCCTCCAGGATCGCGCGCAGCGCGGCAGGCTCCAGCCAGTCGGCCCGCGGGTGGTGCCCGCCCGCCTGCGCCGGATACCAGACGCTGATCATCAGCTCGCGGCGGCGGGGCGGCCCGTCGTAGGGCCGCGGCTTGGAGCGGCCGACGACGTGCAGCGGCACGACACCGACCTGGTACGGCCCGGTGGGCGACGGCAGCGTGAACCTGACCGGGTCGGCCCAGCTCATGCCGGGCGCCGTGAACGGCGCGGCGACACCGGCCGCCAGAGCGGCGCCCAGCAGGTGGCGGCGGGTCAGTGACGCGGTCATCGGTCCTCCGTGGGGTTGGTGGTCTCGACCCGTGCGATGAGCTGCTTCAGCCGGCCGATCTCCTCGGCGAGCGCCGTGTGGCCGGCGGGGGTGAGCGTGATCCACGTGCGGCCGCGCTTGCCGGCGTACCCCTTCTCGACCTCGACGAGTCCCGCGGTCTCCAGGACGCCGAGGTGCTGGGAGAGGTTGCCGGCGGTCAGCGCCAGCTGGGTGCGCAGGTAGCCGAACTCGACCTTGCGCGCCTCGTGCGTGATGGTGAGGATGCCGAGCCGGACCCGCTGGTGCACCACGTCGTCCAGGCCCGTGACGGGGTGGGTCTCGGGGGACTCGTCCGGTGTCTCGTCCGGGGTCCTGCCGGCGGGGCTCATCGTTGCCGCCGGCGGGCGAGCCAGAAGCCGAGGGCGCCGAGCAGCAGGACGGTGCCATGGATGATGGTCGGCGCCAGCGCGTCGCCGTAGATCGAGTGCGGGCCCCAGGCGGGGGACAGGCCGAACGTCACCGGCACCAGGACGATGACCAGATAGCCGACCGTGAACACCAGCAGCGCGAGGTTGCGCTCCAGGCGGGCCAGGACCAGCAGCCCGATCCCGATCGCGCCGGCCGGCCCGACGAGGCGGTCCAGGAACATGACCCACTCGGGGAACGGCTCGGTCGGCACCGGGTTGTTCTGCAGCCGGTTGCGCACCACCAGCCACACGATGGTGATCAAGACGGTCGTCGCCGCCCCGGTGATCACGTAGGGCATCACCCTGGTGCCCACGCCGCGCGCCCGGGCGGTGCGGACCGCGTACAGCGCGATGACCGTGTACGCCAGCAGCAACGCCACCGGCCAGTAGTAGACCAGGCCGCGACCGGTGATCTCGCACTTGAGACTGTCGGGCACGTCGCCGGGGGTCCACTTGCTCTCCGACCCGCAGTCCAGGTAGAGCGACCACCAGTCCACGGGGATCGCCAGGAGTGTCACCACGGCGAGCACCAGCAGTGCGACCGGGGTGACCCGCTGGTCGAGGCGGACCCTGCGGGCGAGGGTCTCCACCTCCGACAGCAACCGCCGGGGGTCGTCCCCGGCGGGCACCGAATCAGTTGTCATGCCAATAGGTTTCCAAAACAAACCGATTGGCACAAGTGCGAATCTCGCTCTCGCCTCCGGTGACGCTCCTGTCCCCGCTCGCGCGGCTCGGGTATCTGTGTTCGGGTGATGCGGCTCGCCCTGGCCGGGTCCGACCTGGAGCGCCCGGAGCGCCCGGACACGCGGCGGCTCATCGCCTCACAACAAGGTCGAGTCCACGCCGGAGCTGCCCGCCGACGTCCTTGCCGGCGCCGCTGCGGTGTCACCGTCGCCGGCAAGGACATGCGCGTCTTCGGGATCTCCGGCTGGGCGGTGCAGTGGATGCGGCAGCACATCCGGGCCGGCCGTTCCGGTGGTGGACGATCGGGATCGTCCGGTTAGGCTGGATCGCCTTCGCGCTGATCCTCGCCGGTCTCGTGCCCGCGTACGTCGGCGTCGTGCGTTCCCGGCTCGCCGTGGCGTTCCAGGACTTCGTCCGCTTCCCGCTGCCGGCCCTGGTCTTCGTCCGCCACCCGCTGCCGGCCCTGGACTTCGTCCGCCACCCGCTGCCGGCCCTGGACTTCGTCCGCCACCCGCTGCCGGCCCTGGACCTCGGCCGCTATCCGGTGCCGCACTGGAGAGCGGCGCGGGGCTGTGTGCCAGGGCGGTCATGGGTCGCGGGCCTGGAGCAGGACGATGCCGGTGAGCAGTGCCCCGGCTGCCCAGGCGGCAAGGACGGCCAGCCCGGCCCAGGGACCGATCGGCAGCTGGTGCAGGTCTGTCGTGGCCTGCACCGCCAGCCCGGCGCTCATCGGGGCAACCTGCTCCAGTAGGCGGTGCAGGCCTGGGTCGGCCACCATCTGCGTGACGATCGGCGGCAGATACAGCAGCCCGAGCACCGCGCCGATCGCCCCGCCGGAATCCCGGACGACCGCGGCGACGCCGAGGCCGAGGACCGCGATCAGCACCAGGTACGCGACGGTGCCCGCGCCGGCCCGCAGCGCGTGTGCCGGCATCCGCCCCGCGACCGCGAGCGAGGCGAGCACGGCGACGCTTCCCGCGGCGGAGACCACGACGGCGAGCACCAGTGCCTTGGCGGCGAGGACCGCCGCACGGTGCGGGACCGCGGCCAGGGTGGTGCGGATCAACCCGGTGCTGTACTCACCGCTGACTGCCATCACCGCGAGGACCGCCACCGGGAGCTGCCCCAGATACACGCCGCTCAGCGCGACCCGGGCCACGTCGATGCCGCAGGCACCCCGCGGGCAGGCGGCGACCGCGGAGATCGCCCCGCCCAGCGCCACGGTGACGACCACGGTCGCCAGCAGCAGCCATGCGGTGCCGGGCGTGGTGCGCAGCTTCGTCCACTCCGCCCGGACCGCCCGCCGCATCACCCGCCCCTTCGTACGTGACCGGCTCCTCCCGCGGACCGCGCCCCTCGGCCGGCACGTGGTCCGCCAGCCTCCTGCGCCCCTCGGCCGACGCGTGGTCCGCCGGCCTCCTGCGCCCCTCGGCCGGCACCTGGTCCGCCACCCTCCTGCGCCCCTCGGCCGACGCGTGGTCCGCCGGCCTCCTGCGACGGTCAGTCGACGCGTGGTCCACCGGTCTCCTGCGTTCCTCCGTCGGCGCGTGGTCCGCCGGTCTCCCGCGACCCTCGGCAGGCACCTGGTCCGCCGGTCTCATGCGTCCCTCCGGCGGATCAGGACCGCGGCGACGGCGAGGGCGACCGCCGTGTATCCGCACAGCACGGCCAGACCTGCCCACGGCGCCAGTGGGTAGTAGCCGGTCGCCGGGGTGTAGAGGCTCTCCACCTGCGGGTAGCGGGTGAGGGTCTGCTGGACGGCGAGCGCGGCGGCCGGCGTGTACTGCGTCAGCCACTGCCCCAGCGCCGGCGGCAGGAACGGGGTCCTGGCCAGCAGGTGCGGCAGGACGGTCAGGGCGACCACGGCCGTGACCGCGGTGGCGCTGCGCCGCAGGACGGTGCCGACGGCGAGAGCCAGCACGGCGGTGACGGCGAGCAGCGCGGCGGTCCCGACCTCGGCCCGCAGCAGCGCCCCGGACGTCGCGGGGAACAGGTAGATGCCCATGCCCCGAACCAGCCGCAGCCACAGCGGCACGGCGAGCATCGTGGCCGCGAGGGTGGTGGCGAACGTGACGCCGGCGACCACGGCCGCCTTCGCGGCGAGCACGCGGACCCGGCCCGGCCCGGCGCTCAGGGTGCCGCGGATCAGCCCGTGCCGGTACTCCGTGGTGATCGTCAAGGTGGCCACGACGACGATGACGATCAGCGCCGGGAACGTCCCGAACAGCAGGTCTGCGGGGGTGGCCGCGACGGCGATGTCGTTGCGGGTGGCCGGGGCGAGGTCGCCGGCGCCGGTCACGGTGAAGCCGTCCCCGGCCGGGGCGAAGCCACCGGCGCCGCCGAGCGGGTAGCCGCCGAAGGTCGCGGTGCCGGCGCCGACCTGCTCGCCGGTCCACTCCACGGCGGGCCAGCCTCCCGCCAGCCGTGGAGGGCCGAAGGTGGCGGTGGCCGAGGCGCCGGCGATGCCGATCCCGTCGACGCGCTGCGGGCAGGCCACGAACAGGCCCGCCTCGACCGTGGCGTCCAGCCCTGGCAGCCTGACCGTGTCTACGGTTTCCCATGTCGTGCCGCCGTCGGACACCTCACCCGTGACGGTGTCCCCGGACCGGGTCAGCCGTAGCCAGCGCCCGGACGGCCCGGCCCGGTCATTGAGATAGTCGTGCTGCATCCGCACGCCATGAGCAGCGGTCGTCATGACGGCCGCATAGCGTGCGCCGGGGTCGGATCCCGCGGTGACGATCAGCCCCGCCTTCGCCCATGGTGTCCCGCCGGTGAGGGCGGTGACCTCGACGGTGATCTGGCCGTCGCCGGCCAGGGGGCGGTGCACGAAGAAGAACGCGTCGCTGACCGGTCCGCCGTGCGGCCCGACCGGGATCGGCCGGGGCTGCTCGGGTGCGCCGCCGCCGAGGCCGGTGAGCGGGAACAGCACGATCATCAACGCCGCAGCCACGCTGCCACGGATCCAGCCGGGCACCGTCCGGAACTTCGTCCACTCCGCCCGCAGCAGGCGCATCATGGCGCACCGCCGGCGCTGTATTCGACGGCGTCGCGGGTCAGGTCGAGATATGCCTCCTCCAGGGTCGCGCGGTGCGGCACGAGCTCGGAGAACGGCAACCCGGCAGCGGTCAGGACCGCGACGACCCGCTCGGCGGCGAGCCCTCGCACGTCGAGCGCCGCCGGCCCCACGCCGGACCCGTGGACATCCGCTGGCACCACGCCGGACACCTGAGCGCCCGCTGGCCCCACGCCGGACACCTGAGCGCCCGCTGGCCCCACGCCGGACCCCTGGACGCCCGCCAGCCCCACGCCCGAAACCTCGGCGCCCGCCGGTCCCGCGCCGGACACCAGGGCGCCTGCCGCGGCCAGCGCCGCCGCGGCCGGTCTCGGCGACGTCGTGCACACGCGGACGCGGGCATCCGAAGCGGCGGCGATGAGCTCCGCGACGCCGCAGTCCGCGATGACCTTGCCCCGGCCGACGACGACGAGGTGGTCGGCCATGCCCTGCAGCTCGCCCATGAGATGACTGGACACCAGCACGGCCCGCCCCTGCCCGGCGAGGGCACGCAGGAAGGCGCGCAGCCACACGATGCCTTCGGGATCCATGCCGTTGAACGGCTCGTCGAGCATGATCACCGGCGGGTCGGCGAGGAGCGCGACCGCGAGGCCGAGGCGCTGCCGCATGCCGAGGGAATACCCGCCCGCGCGGCGGCGGCCCGCCTCCGTCAGCCCCGCACTAGAGAGGATCTCGTCGACGCGCCGGCCGTCCAGTCCCTGCGAATGCGCGAGCCACAGCAGATGGTCGCGACCCGTGCGTGCCGGATGTAGCGCGGACGCGTCCAGCAGCGCGCCGAGATGGCGCAGCGGGCTGCGCAGCGTGCGATATGAGCGGCCGCCGACCAGCGCGTGCCCGGAGTCGGCGGTGTGCAACCCCAGCACGATGCGCATGGTGGTGGACTTGCCCGCGCCGTTGGGCCCGACGAATCCCGTGACCCGCCCCGGCGCGGCCGTGAACGTCATCCCGTCCAGCGCCATGGTCGACCCATACCGCTTCCGTAGCTCGTGGACTTCGATCGTGGCTTCGCTCATGCCTCGAAGTTCTACGCCGACGGAGGTGACAGCACGGTGTCGATCGTTGACACCTGGCTGTCACCTTCTGCGTGGCATCGTGAGCACCGACGCGATCCCGACGGGAAGCGATGAAGGCGATGGGAGGCAGGTCATGCGAGTGCTGGTCGTGGAGGATCATCGGAAGCTCAATGCGTTGATCACGTCCGGCCTGCGCCGCGAGGCGATCGCCGTGGACACCGCCCTCGACGGTCACACCGCGCTGCAGCAGGTCGCCACCACCCGCTATGACGTCGTCGTCCTCGACCGTGACCTCCCAGGCGTCCACGGCGACGAGGTGTGCCGCCAGATCGTCGCCGGCGGCACAGGCAGCCGCGTGCTGATGCTCACCGCCGCAGGCACCGTCCGCGACCGGGTCGAGGGACTCGGCCTCGGCGCCGACGACTACCTGGCCAAGCCGTTCGACTTCGCCGAGCTGGTCGCCCGCGTCCGTGCCCTCGCCCGCCGCAGCGCCCCGGCCTTGCCCCCGGTCCTCGACAACGGCGACGTGAGCCTGGACCCCAACCGCCGGGTCGCGTCCCGGGGCGGCAGGCGGCTCGACCTGAGCCCGAAGGAGTTCGCCGTCCTGGAGCACTTGCTCGCCGCCGCCGGTCGTGTCGTGTCCACCGAGGAGCTCCTCGACCGGGTCTGGGACGACGCGACCGACCCGTTCACCACGACCGTCAAGACGACGGTCGGGCGGCTCCGAGTCAAGCTCGGCTCCCCGCCGGCCATCCACACCGTCCGCGAGGGCGGCTACCGGCTCGGTGACCGGTGACCGGCCCACGGCTGCGGACCCGGCTGGCGCTGCTGCACGCCGCGCTCGCGTTCGCCTGCGGCGTGCTGCTGCTGGCGTTCGTCAACCTTCCGCTGCTCTCCACCGGGCACACCACCCCCGTCGGCGAACCGGCCGCCGGCCGGGCGACGGGCAACGTGGGGGAGCTGCTGCGGTATTCGGCGGTCGCGCTGGTCGTCATCGCCGCGCTGTCGGTCGGGCTCGGCTGGCTGGTCGCCGGCCGGGCGCTGCGCCCACTGCAGGTGCTGACCGCGTCCGCCCGCACCATGTCCGCCGACACCCTCGCCGATCGGCCCCGGGTCCCCGCCGCCTACCGGGAGTTCGCCGACCTCGCCGACACCCTGGACGGGTTGCTGCGCCGGCTGCACGACTCGTTCACGGCGCAGCGGCAGTTCATCGCCAACGCGTCGCACGAGCTGCGGACGCCGCTCACCGTGCAGCGGACGTTGCTGCAGCTCACCGTCGCCGACCCCGACGCCACCACCGACACGTTCCGGTCGGCGTGCCAGGAGCTGCTGGAGCTGGGCCGGCAGCAGGAGCACCTGATCGAGGCGCTGCTGACGCTGGCCGGCGGCCACCAGCCGATCGAGCGCTGGTCCCGCCTCGACCTCGCCGACCTGACCCGCACCGCGGTCCTGGACCACCGGCCGGAGGCCGCCGACCGCGGTGTCCGTGTCGACACCGACCTGTCTCCGGCCTGGGCGGCCGGCGACCCGCGACTGGCCGCCATCCTCATCGGCAACCTGATCGGCAACGCACTGCGCCACAACATCCCCGGCGGCACGGTCTCGGTCGCCACGGCCGCCCCCGGCCGGCTGACCGTCAGCAACACCGGCCCCGCGGTCCCGGCGGCGGAGATCGCCCGTCTGTTCCAGCCATTCCAGCGTCTGGGGACCGAGCGGACCGACCAGACCGGCGGGCACGGACTGGGACTCGCCATCGTCGCCGCCATCGCCCACGCCCACCGTGCCACCATCACCGCCCACCCGGGCCCGTCCGGCGGCGGCCTCCAGATCACCGTCGACTTCCCGCCCGAAGTGGCGCATCCGCGATGAGCCGCACCGTCGGCGTCCCGCCCGAAGCGGCGCGGTCGCGATGAGCTGGCACCGTCGTCTTCCTATCCGAGGCGGCGCGCTCGCGGTGAGCTGGCATCAGTAGTGCGTGCCGGCGCGGTGAGCTGGCACCGTCGTCTTCCTATCCGAGGCGGCGCGCTCGCGGTGAGCTGGCATCAGTAGTGCGTGCCGGCGCGGTGAGCTGGCACCGTCGTCGT
>NZ_JBVJIJ010000003.1:328785-345120 GCF_055586325.1 Dactylosporangium sp. NPDC051087
CTTCCTATCCGAGGCGGCGCGCTCGCGGTGAGCTGGCATCAGCAGTGCGTGCCGGCGCGATGAGCTGGCAGCAGCAGATTCCCACCCGAAGCGGCGTGGCCGCGATGAACCTGCACCGGCAGAGGGCGCCGGGTAGGCTTCCGCGACGTGAAAACGGCGGCTCGGACGGCGGCGGCGGCACTGCCGGGCACGCCAGGGGTGTATCGGTTCCGGGACGAGCGCGGCAAGGTGCTGTACATCGGGCGTGCCACGGACCTGCGGAGCAGGGTCGGCTCGTACTGGACGAATCTCAAGGGCCGCCGGCACCTGACCAAGATGGTCGCGCAGATCGTGCAGGTCGAGGCCGTCGCGTGCGACTCGGTACACGAGGCGGCGTGGCTGGAGCGCAACCTGCTGGAGCGCTCGAAGCCACGCTGGAACCGGATCCGCGGCGGCCTGGAGGTGCCGATCTATCTGCGGATCGACACGAAGGGGCCCCGGCTCGTCGTCGACTACGGCCCGTTCGGTCCAGACGACGCGGCAGAGGTGTTCGGCCCGTATCTCGGCGGCACGCAGGCGCGGCTGGCGATCTCCGGGCTCGGCCGGGTGCTCCCGCTCGGCTACACCGGCGCCAGGCTCACCGGGTCGGAGCGGGACATGGCCCGGGTCCGGGGCGTCGACGCGACCCAGCGGGACACGTTCCTCGCCACGACGGTCGCCGTGCTGCGCCGCGAGCCAGCCGCGATCGGCGCCGTCCGGGAGCAGCTGATCCAGCAGCGGGACAAGGCGTCGGCCGGGCTCGCGTTCGAGCTGGCGGCGAAGGTACACGAGGAGCTCGAGGCGATCGACTGGCTCGTGGCGGAGCAGAAGGTCACCGCCCTGACCGGTGGTGACTGCGAGATCTACGGCTGGGCCGACGACCTTCTCGTCCGGTTCGAGGTCCGCGCCGGCCGCCTCGCGTACTGGACGCAGCGGGCGTGCCGGCACGCCAACGCGCAGCGGTACCTGGACCGCACCCCGGACGCCTGGGTCCCGTTCGCGGCCCGCGGCGCAGCCCTCGCCAGCCGCCTGCTCAGCGCGCATCACGCCACCTGAAACACTGGGATGGCACCCACGCGAGGGTTCTACGAAGGATTTCGTAGCGCGTGCCGTGCCTCGACCACGATGGCGGTCAGTTCCCGGGCGCGCGGTCCCGGTGTTCTGATCGCGGTCTTGAGGTAGGTGGGCGCGACGCTGACGGCGAACATGATGGCCTGCACCGCGGTCAGCGTGACGCCGACATACATCGTGCGTTCGAGGGTGGTTTCCACCGTGCCGCCGTCGGCGTCGACGCCCCAGGAGTGCTGGCGCCAATAGCCGTCGTCCGACAGCGCGTAGCCGGTGGCGATGGCCTCGACCGTCCCGTCGGTCCACAGCATCGCCACGTTGGCGTGGCAGGCGTTGTCGTCGCCCAGCGCGACCCGGCCCGCCGTCGGGTGCGGTCCGGCGTCGGCGAGCAGGTCGTCCAGGTACTGCTCCGGATGCAGGGGAGGGACCACCAGGTCGCCGCCGCTCTCCAGGAGCAGCCGGCACCAGCGGCTCCAGCGCTGCGGGTAGTCGTCCGCCACGTCCGTATAGCCGGCGACACGGCTCCGGAACAGCGCGAGCCTGCGGTCGTGGTTTTCGGCGTCATCCGGCACAGGCGGAACGGTATCCGTGCTCCGGCGTTCTTGTCAGGGCGATTCGGGTGGTTCTGTGCGCCGCTGCGGAAATGGCCTTTTCCCGCTTGCCGAAGAATGCCGGACGTTCATTTGCGGATTGGTGTGGCGTCACCTGTTCTTCCGCGGTGCTGTCCGTCAAGAAGAGTGTGCGCCGCATGGCGCGTCCTGCAGAGAGGTTGCGACCTTTGAGTGACGAGGAAATGAGGGCCGGCGGTCATCAGTGCGCGGCCGGGTCGATCAGAAAGGGCAGCGATGCGCGTGACGTTCCTCGGCAAATGCGGGTCGGGTAAGACTTCGCTGGTCAACGCATTGTTCGGGCTCGACTTCAAGACCGGCGGATATGCGGCGACGACGTTGGACCTGCAGCGAGAGATCGTGCGGATCCCGGGGATGCCGGAGCCGGTGGAGGTCGTCGACACCCCCGGTTTCGCCGAGAGCGTCGAGACCGAGCAGCAGTACCGGGAGCTGTATCAGTCCCTGCTGCCGACCGTGGACCACATCGTCTGGGTGACGTCCTGCCACCCGCGGGTGTTCCGCCCCGACCAGGAAGCGCTCGTCGCTCTCGCCGGCGCGATCGGGGCGACCGGCATGACGGTGGTGCTCACCAAGGCCGACACGATCGGGCCGAACGACTGGGACGAGGCCGCCGCGCGGCCCTCGCCCGGCCAGCTCGTGTCCTTGCGGGAGCAGGCCGGCAACGTGTTCGCGAAGTTCGCACCGTACAGCACCGCGCTCAGCATCGAGTCGATCGTCTGGTGCGCGACCCCCACCGGGTGGGGCCTCGATGTCATCACCGAACACATCCGAGCCGCTCTGACGGCGGCACCGGCGAAGGGCTGATCATGGACAAGCGCACGTCCTTCCTCCGAGGCATCTTCGAGCTCACCCAGTCCGGCAAGGCCAGCGACGGCCTGCGGGAGATCCTCGGCAACGAGACGGCTCAGCAGCTGGAGACGCTCGTCTCGCACGAGCGGGCGACCAACCCGCCGAAGGTGGCGGTCATCGGCAAGGCCGGTGTCGGCAAGACCACGACGATCAACAACCTGTTCTCCGCCGACCTGAAGGTCAGCCACGCGTTGCGCGGCACCTCGGAGGCGTACCACAAGGAGTACGGCCTGCGCGGCGGCGGCGTCATGCACGTCATCGACATGCCCGGCCTCGGCGAGGGCATCGCCGAGGACAAGGTCTTCGAGGAGATCTACCGCGAGGAGCTGCCCAAGGTCGACGTGGTCCTGTATGTCATGCAGGCCGACGAGCGGCTCCTCGGCGAGGACCAGCGGATCTTCACCGACGTGGTCCTGCCGGCCATGCGGAAGGGCAACGGCTCCGGCAAGGTCAAGCAGCTCGTGGTCGGTCTCAACAAGGTCGACCTGATGGAGCCCCGGCAGTGGAACACCAAACTCAACCACCCCGAGCCGGAGATGGCCGACACCATCGCGCGCAGGTGCCGGGACATCACCAAGCGCCTCGCCGGTCAGGTCCCGGGGCTCGCCGCGGAGTCGATCAACTTCTACTCGGCCGACCGGCGCTACCGGCTCGACGACCTGATGATCACGCTCATCGGCGCGGCCGGGAAAGCGGCATGGAAACTGCCGAAGGACACCGCCGACCCGTTCGAGCTCGCGGCCCCCGAGGTCCAGGAGTTCGTGCGCAAATGGCGTGCCGAGAATCAGGGAGGGTGAGCACCGTGCAGCTGACCAGCGCGGAGGAACAGCGGATCATCGAGATGCTCCGCAAGGAGGACCGCGACAGGATCGAGATCATTCTGCGGACGGCGTCCGCATTGCTGAGCTGGCTCGCCGACGCGGTCGGTCTGGCGGCCGACATCTATCGCAAGATCCGCAACGTGGCCGGCGAGTTCTGGCAGGCGCTGCGCAGCCTTTTCTACTGAACCGCCACGGCCGAAAGGAAATCCGTCAATGTCAAATCTTTCCGCCGCGGAGGAGCAGCAGATCATCGCGATGCTGCGCTCGATGGGGACGAATCAGCGCCGGACCGTGCTCGCCAGCGTCGACAACTTCCTGTCGTGGCTGCGGGGCGCCGCCCAATATCTGTGGGCGTCGATCCGCAACACGGTCCGCTCGATCTGGGACTCCATCGTCGGCTTCTTCTCCTGAGCAGGGCCTCCGGCGGAACGCTGCCCGCCGGAGGCCCGCACCACCCCGTCGGGCATCGCCCGACGGGGTGTCACCGCTACTGGTCCAGGGCGGGGCAATACTTGACGGCCTCGGCGGTGGCCTTGTCCATCTCGGCCTCCAGGGCCGCGTCGTCGAGGGCCTCAGGGGTGAACTGCTTCGCGAACGTGGTTACATAGGTCTCGAGGGCGGCCTTCGCGGCCGGGTCCGCGGCCTTGGCGAGCTCGGCGTCGGCGGCCTTCTTCACGCGGGCGAGGACCACCTCGCCCTTCGCCTTGGCGTCCGCGCTGGCGGCCTTGTCGCCCTTGAGGTCGGCCGAGACCATGGTGCTGAGGACCGTGATGATCTCCGTCTTCTCGGCCTCGTAGATCGCGACGAGGCCCTTGCAGACCGCCTCGGTGTTGGCCTTGAGGTCGACGGTCGGGCTGGGCGCCGCCGCGCTGGTGGCGGCGGCCGTGGCGCCCTGGCCGGTGCTGGTGTCCTTGTCCTCGGCGCAGCCGGAGGCCAGCCCCACCGTGGTGGTGAGGGCAAGCGCCAGGAGGGTTCGGTGCAAACGCATGTCGTGCTCCCCGTGTTTGATGCGTCAAAGCCCGCCGAGCATAAAGACGACCCCCGACACTTTTCTGCCGCACGCCAAGCAAAATGGTCGATATGTCCACAGTCGAACGTGCATGTTGCGGGATCGAAGCCGAACCGTGATCAGCCCGGCGCGAAGTTGACAATGGACGGGATGTGCGGCAGCGTGACACCAGCCCACGCGCACGGCGTGGACGTGTTCGCCGAGGGAATGAAGCCTGTGATCCGGGTTGGCCGAGCGGCCGCCTGAGCGACGGTCAAGCGCCAAGCGCTGACCTCGTCACCGTTGGGCGGCCATGAGCGTCCATCGTTGGTCTTCCCACGTCTCGAGGTATTCGCAGTGACCATGGATGCCCGCATCCAGCAGTCCGTCGTCGTCAACCTGTCCAACCGGCCCGCACCCGTGCACACCGGCCCGTTCGTGATCGGCATCGACCCGGCGACGCAAAGTCCCCACATCAACTACGCCACCCCGCGCCCCGGCGCGGCCATCACCGCCGCCGACGTCGACGAGCTGGTGCGGGCGTTCCGCGCCGCCGGCCGCACGCCCCGCCTGGAATACGTCGCCGGCTGCGCCCCGCAGCTCGAGTCGCTGCTGAGCGCCGCCGGGTTCACGGTGGAGGCCCGGCACACCTATCTGTGCTGCGGACCCGAGACGCTGGAGATCCCGGCGACTCCCGACCGGTACACCCTGCGGACACCGGACGACGACGAGCTGCGGGCGGCGCTGATCAGCGCGCAGAACGACGCGTTCGGCGGGGAGCCGGTCGCCGCCCCGGCCGACGTGGCACGCATGCGCCGGTCGCAAGAAGCCGGCGGGTTCGCCGTCATGGCAATAGCCGAGACGTCCGTGGGCGCCGGTGGTGACACGTGCGTCGGCGGCGGCGGGGCCGTCCCACCGGCCGACGCGGTGAGCGAGGTCGCCGGGATCGCCGTGCGCGCCCCGCACCGCCGCATCGGCCTCGCGGGCGCCATCACCGCCGACCTGACCCGGCGGTTGTTCGCCGCCGGGGCGGAGGTCGCCTGGCTCGAGGCGTCCGGTGAGGACTCCTGGCGGGTCTACACGCGCGTCGGCTACCGGCCCGCCGGCCAGCGGCTGTACATGTCGATGGGCGGAAAGACACGCTGAGACAAGAGGATCCACCGGCCGGGTGAAGTGTGACCCGGCCGGTGGATCGTCACCGCCGCGCCGCGCACATAAGCTGGCGTCCGTGCGGACCGACGAGTTCGAGCTCACGTGGCCGGACGACGGCCACCACCGCCGGCGCCACCGGGCCGCAGCCGCGCCGGCCCGCCGCGGCAGGGCGCTGTGGGTGGTGCTGCTCGTGCTCGTGGTGCTGGGCGCCGGGGCGTATCTCGGCGCCGACAGGATCCGCGGGCTCGTCCCGCCGGCCGACTACGGGTCCGCGGGCACCGGCGAGGTCATCGTCGAGGTCAAGGACGGCGACACGGCGGGCGCCATCGCGCGGACCCTGCTCGCGAAGGGCGTGGTGAAGAGCGCCGAGGCGTTCGTCGAGGCCGCCGCCGCCGACCCGCGCAGCGCGAAGATCCAGCCCGGCACGTATCGGCTGCGCCACCAGATGCGTGCGAAGGACGCCCTCGCGATGCTGCTCGATCTGGGCAACAAGGTCGTCAGCCGCACCACGCTGCGCGAGGGGCTGTCCTACCTGGCGACGTTCAGGGAGCTGGCGAAGCAGACGGGCATCCCGTTGGCGGACTTCGAGGCGGCGGCGAAGGATCCCGTGGCGCTCGGCGTCCCCGAGCTCTGGTTCGACCGCCGTGACGGCAAGCCCTCGAAACGGTCGGTCGAGGGGTTCCTGTTCCCGCTGAGCTACGAGTTCCCGCCCGGCGCGACCGCAGAGGCGATCCTCAAGGAGATGATCGGGCAGTTCCTCCGCGCCGCCGGCGAGCTCGGTTTCGTCGACCATGTCCGGTCGGCGTTGTCGGTCAGCCCGTACGAGGCGCTGATCGTCGCCTCACTGGCGCAGGCGGAGGCGGGCATCGAGGAGGACCTGCCGAAGATCGCCCGGGTCGCGTACAACCGTGCGTACAAGGCGAAGATGCCGCTGCAGTTCGACGTCACCGCCAACTACTGGCTGGAGATCAACGGCAAGGAGCCGAAGCACTCCGGCCAGCTGTCGGACGCGGAGCTCGACGACCCGAAGAACCCGTACAACACGGTGAGCAAGGTCGGTCTGCCGCTCGGGCCGATCAACAGCCCGGGTGAGCACGCGCTGCGCGGGGCGATGAACCCGACGCCGGGCGAGGACTGGCTGTTCTTCGTGGCGATCGACGCGTCGGGCCGGTCCGCGTTCGCCGACACCGTCGCCGAGCACGACAGGAACATCGCGCAGGCCTGCCGCAACGGCGTCCCGCTCTGCTGACGCTGAAGGCCCGGCCGAGGCGGCCGGGCCTTCAGTCAGTCGCTCAGACGAGGTCGAAGCGGTCCAGATCCATGACCTTCGTCCACGCCGCGACGAAGTCGGCCACGAACTTGTCGCGGGCGTCCTCGCTGGCGTACACCTCGGCCAGGGCCCGCAACTGCGAGTTCGAGCCGAAGATGAGGTCGGCCGCGGTCGCGGTCCACTTCACGTCGCCGGAGGCGAGGTCGCGGATCTCGTACAGGTGCTCGGACGACGACGCCTTCCACTGCGTCCCGGGGGACAGCAGGTTGGCGAAGAAGTCGTTGGTGAGCACGCCGGGCCGGTCGGTCAGCACGCCGTGCGAGCCGCCGCCGACGTTGTTGCCGAGGGCCCGCAGACCACCGACGAGGACGGTCATCTCGGGCGCGGTCAGGTTCAGCATGTACGCGCGGTCGATGAGCAGGATCTCCGGCTGGGTCTTCTCGCCCGCGCGCAGGTAGTTGCGGAACCCGTCGGCGCGCGGCTCCAGGACCCGGAACGACTCGATGTCCGTGTCCTCCTGCGAGGCGTCGGTGCGGCCCGCGTGGAACGGCACGGTCACCTCGACGCCCGCGTCACGGGCCGCCTTCTCCACGGCCGCCGAGCCGGCGAGCACGATGAGGTCGGCGAGGGAGATCTGCGCGCCACCGGCGGCGTTGAACTCCCGCTGGATGCTCTCCAGCGCGGTCAGGACCGTCGCGAGCTGCTCCGGCTGGTTGACCTCCCAGCTGCGCTGCGGCTCGAGGCGGATGCGGGCGCCGTTGGCGCCGCCGCGCTTGTCGGTGGAGCGGAAGCTCGCGGCCGACGCCCACGCGGTCGAGACCAGCTGGGCGACGCTCAGCCCGGACTCCAGCACCTTCGCCTTGAGCGCGGCGACGTCGGCGTCGCCCACGAGGGCGCCCTCGGCGGCCGGCACCGGGTCCTGCCACAGCTGCGGCTCGGCGACCCAGGGGCCCAGGAAGCGGGAGACCGGACCCATGTCGCGGTGCAGCAGCTTGTACCACGCCTTGGCGAACGCGAGCGCGAACTCGTCGGGGTTCTCCAGGAAGCGGCGGGAGATCTTCTCGTACGCCGGGTCCACCCGCAGCGAGAGGTCGGTGGTGAGCATCGTCGGCTTGTGCTTCTTCGCCGGGTCGTGCGCGTCGGGGATGATCGCCTCGGCGTCCTTGGCGACCCACTGCTTGGCGCCGGCGGGGCTCGTGGTGAGCTCCCACTCGTAGCCGAACAGGATCTCGAAGAAACGGTTGCTCCACTCGGTCGGCTTGTCGGTCCAGGTCACCTCGAGACCGCTGGTGATCGTGTCGCCGGCCTTGCCGCTGCCATGGGTGCTGAGCCAGCCGAAGCCCTGCGACTCCAGCGGCGCGCCCTCGGGCTCCGGGCCCACGTTGTCGTCGGCGTTGCCGGCGCCGTGCGCCTTGCCGAAGGTGTGGCCGCCGGCGATGAGGGCGACGGTCTCCTCGTCGTTCATCGCCATGCGGGCGAACGTCTCGCGGATGAAGTACGCCGCGCTCAGCGGGTCGGCGTTGCCGCGGGGACCCTGCGGGTTGACGTAGATGAGGCCCATCTCGGCCGCGCCGACGTCGGACGCCATCTCGGCCTCGCCGGTGTAGCGCTCGTCGCCGAGCCAGGTGTCCTCCGGGCCCCAGAAGATCTCCTCGGGCTCCCAGACGTCCGCGCGGCCGAAGCCGAAGCCGAAGGTCTTGAAGCCCATCGACTCCAGTGCCACGTTGCCGGCCAGGACGAGCAGGTCGGCCCACGAGATCTTCTGGCCGTACTTGGCCTTCACCGGCCACAGCAGCCGGCGGGCCTTGTCGAGGTTGGCGTTGTCGGGCCAGCTGTTGAGCGGGGCGAACCGCTGCCCGCCGTCGCCGGCGCCGCCGCGGCCGTCGTGGATGCGGTATGTGCCGGCGGCGTGCCAGCTCATCCGGATCATCAGACCGCCGTAGTGCCCGAAGTCGGCCGGCCACCAGTCCTGCGACGTGGTGAGGACCGCGGTGATGTCCCGCTTGAGGGCCTCGACGTCGAGCTTGGCGAACTCCTGGGCGTAGCTGAAGTCCGCGCCCAGCGGGTTGCCCTTGGACGAGTGGGCGTGCAGCACCGACAGATCGAGCTGGTTGGGCCACCAGTCGCGGTTGGTGCGCGGCCGGCCGCCGGTCTTCGGGGTCGGCGAGTCGATCGCCGGGTTCTCGCTCTCGCTGCCGTGCGCGACCGGGCAGCCGCCCGTCGTGTCCTGGGTGTCGCTCATCTACTTCCTTCCGACTTTCATCCGAACGGACCGGGTGTGCTTGGAGTTACGCAGTCGGGGCAGGTGCCCCAATACACGACTTCCGCCTCGTCGACCACGTAGTCGTGGTCGTCCGAGGCGGCAAGGCAGGGAGCATGGCCGACGGCGCAGTCGACGTCGGCGATCGCGCCGCAGGAACGGCACACGACGTGATGGTGGTTGTCCGCGACCCGTGACTCGTAGCGGGCGGTGGTGCCCGCCGGCTGGATGCGGCGCACCAGACCGGCGTCGGTGAGCACTCGCAGAACATCGTAGACCGCCTGGTGGGAGACCATGGGATGAACTGCGCGCACCAGTGAGATGACCGTGTCCGTGTCGACGTGCCGGTGCTCGCGCAGCACGCCGAGCACGGCCAGCCGCGGCCGGGTCACCCGCAACGAGGCCGCCCGCAACTGCGCCTCGAAGTCGAACGTCACACGATCAACGTATAGCACCAGTCTGGAACAGTTCAAGTTTTCACGCGGCGTGTTCTTCGTTCCGCCGCAATCCGTTCAGAACCGGATGAGGACCTTCAGCGCGGCCCGGTCGGCCATGGCCCGGTAGCCGTCGGGGACCTCGTCGAGCGCGACGGTGCGGTCGAAGACCTTGCCGGGCTCCACCCGGCCCTCGAGCACGTCCGGCAGGAGCTCCTCGATGTACGCGCGGGCCGGCGCGACCCCGCCGGTGAGGGCGATGTTTCGGAAGAACACCCCGAAGTCGGCCGGCACCTCCGGGTACTGCGGGACGCCGACCCGGCTGATCGTCCCGCCGTCACGGACCACGGCGTACGCGGTCTCGATGGCCGGCCGCAGCCCCACGCACTCCAGCACGGTGTGGGTGCCGTCGCCGCCGGTCAGCTCCCGCACCCGCGCGGCGGCCGCCTCGCCGCGCTCCGCGACCACGTCGGTGGCGCCGAACTCCCGGCCGAGGTCGGTGCGGTCCTTGTGCCGGCCCATGAGGATGATGCGTGGCGCGCCGAGGCGTTTCGCGGCCAGTACCGCCGACAACCCGACCGCACCGTCGCCGATGACGGTGACCGTGGTGCGCGGCCCGACCCCGGCCGTGACGGCGCTGTGGTGCCCGGTGGGGAACACGTCGGACAGGGCCAGCAGCGACGGCAGCAGCGCCGAATCCTCGGCGACCGGCAGCTTGACCAGGGTGCCCTGCGCCTGCGGTACCCGCACCGCCTCACCCTGCCCGCCGTCGACGCCGTCCTGCGCCCACATCCCGCCGTGCCGGCACGACGTCTGCAGCCCCTCGCGGCAGAAGTCACAGGTGTTGTCCGCCCACACGAACGGCGCCACGACCAGGTCCCCGCGCCGCAGCCCGCCCACCTCGCCGCCGAGGTCCTCCACGACGCCGAGGAACTCGTGGCCGATCCGGTCGCCGTGCCCGGTCGCCGGGCGGGACCCGTACGGCCAGAGGTCACTGCCGCAGATGCACGAACGCACCACCCGGACCAGCGCGTCGGTCGGCTCCCGCAGGACCGGGTCCGGCACCTGCTCCACCCTGACGTCCCCGGCCCCGTAGATCAGCGTCGCACGCATGGCCCACCCCTGCCCCGCGACCGGCCCCGGTCACCTCCCGGCGGGCGATTCCGAGGACTACACCGCGGGCGCCCCGACGGGGTCGAGCGCGGCGGCCACGGCGGTGGCCTGCATGGCGCGGACCCAGGACTCGGCGGTGGCGGGGTCCAGGTGGTGGGTGTCGAAGACGATGCGGACGACGATCGCGTCCGGGGCGTCCTCGACGTTGACCATCAGCGGCTCGTGCGGGTCGTCGCGGGCCACCGGCCATTCGAGGCGGGTGGCGGCCAGCGCGGCCGGCATGGAGTCCAGGTCCGCCGGGGTGCCGGGGTCGGCGCGGTCGGTGGTGCGCCGGTCGTTGAAGAGGACCGACAGGTCGATGGTGGTGCCGCGTTCGTGCTCGACGTCGGCGACGGTGGCGGCGAGCTGCAGCGGGTCGAAGCTGGCGTACTTGTACGTCGACAGGACCGCCCGGCGGACCTGGTCGAGCAGCGCCGGGAACGGCGCGTCGGGGACGACGAGGAGGCCGGCCTGGTTGACGGGGCAGACCACGTCGGCGAGGCCGGGCCAGAAGCGGTTGCCGACGATCGGGCGGATGACGACGGGGTCGACGCCGGTGACGCGGGCGGTCGCGGCGGCGAACACGGTCAGCAGCGCGGTCGCCGAGTCGACCTCGTGGCGGGCCATGAGGGCGCGCAGCGCGAGGTGCATGGCGGGTGAGTGCAGCAGGCCTTCGCGGTAGCGCGGCGAGCACCTGTCGGCGGATTCCGGCACGGTACGGGCGGGGACGGTGCGCAGCGTGCGCCGCCAGAAGCGCAGGGCGGCCTCGTTCTGCCGGCGGCCCGCGGGGGAGCGCTGCCGGCGGACCTGGTCGAGGGGCTGCAGGCCGGCCACGGGTGCCGGCTCCCGCCGGGTCACCTCGTCCATCATGATGGCGCCGCCGAGCGCGTCGGTGACCAGGTGCGTGACGACGGAGACCTGGTGGGTGAGCGCGCCGCGGTGCCGGACGACGCCGACGCGCAGCGGCCAGTCCTTCTCGTAGTCGTAGTCCCAGGTGCGGAACCAGTCGTAGACGGCGCCGGCGAACGCGGCCGGGTCGGCGCCGGCGGGCGCGTCGAGGACCTCGAGGGTGAACGTGCCGGACGCCGACACCTCCTGCCGCACCCGGTCGCCGGGACCGAGCAGCAGTTTGGTGCGCATCGTCTGGTACCGGCCGATCGTGTACCGCAGGTCGTCCACGACGTCGGCGACGGTGGTGCCGGGCTTGAGGGTGCTCGGCCCGCCGATCGGGATCCAGCTGCGCTGGCGGAGCATCGCGAGCCAGATCTCCTGCTGTCCCCACGCGAGGTCGTCGACGCCGGAGCCCTCGCCGGAGAACTCGAAGGTGACCAGGTCCGAGACGGAAAATGTCGGTTCACGACTCGGCATGACCGGCCTGACCCTTCACGAGAAACATTGACGTCCGACGCTAGCACCGTTCGCCGTCGATGTGACCGATACAAATACCGATACATCCGCGACGGGAGGGCCGTGTGGCGGCGCCCGTATCGACGGTTCACCTCGCGGTACGAGCGGCGCCGCTGAACTAATCGATGCACATCCACATCCTGGAGGCATCGTATGCACGTGGGAACCGGAAGACGGCGAGCGCTCGTCGCGGTGGGCGGCCTGCTGGTCGCCGCGCTGGGAGTGCTGCCCGCCGAGGTCGCGCAGGCGGCACCCGGCAGCTTCGCCCCCGCCGCGACGTACAACGGCGGCGGCACCCGCTATCAGGGCACCGAGGTCACCTCGCCCGAGGGCGCCTACCGGGTGGCGACGAACCTGTGGAACCCGGCGGTCAGCGGCGGGTTCACGATGAACTACGACACGGCGACGTCGGGGTTCTCCGTCACCAACTACACCGCCAACTCGTATTTCGGCACCGAACCGAACACGGGACCGGCGTGCACCAACGGCACCGACCCGCTCGACCCGAACTGTGACTGGGCCGGGACCGGCGACCCGTGGGTCAACCCGAACTCGGGCCAGCGCGACCAGTACGCGACGACCGGCGGGACCGCGGCGTTCGTGGCGCAGCAGCCGCCGGCGGACGGGGTCAACCACACGACCGGCACCGCCAACGAGTTCAGCCACCAGATCCACGCGCCGGCCGCGTATCCGAGCATCATCGCCGGCTGCCACTGGGGCGCGTGCTCGCCGGCCGGCACGACCCCGGCCGGGGCACCGTTCCCGAAGCAGACCGCGGGCGTCGCCCGGCTCGACTCGGTCTGGAACATCACGGTCCCGCAGACGACCGGCGCGAACGAGGCGTGGGACGCGTCCTACGACATCTGGTTCGACTCCAACTGCCGGCCGCAGCCGAGCACCTGCGCGACCCAGGGCAGCACCCTGCCGACGAACCCGGCCCTGCTCAACAACCCCGGCCAGAACGACGGCGCCGAGATCATGATCTGGGTGAACAACCAGGGCTACGTCAACGCGCTGCCCGGCGACGCGCAGAACCCGGCGGCCTACGCGGCCCACGCCGGGAAGATCCAGCCGGCCGGGATCCCGCTGCTGGTCAACGTGAAGATCCCCGGCATCCGTACGACCGTGAACGGCGCCGCGGCCGACACCACCTTCGACGTGTGGGGCGGCCGGGTCCGCAGCTTCGACAACGGCGTGCGGTGGAACGTCATCTCGTTCGTCGCCCGCACGAAAGGCACCGGCCTCGTCGGCGACCCGGCGGTCCCCGGCACCGTGCCGGCCAACGGCGGCTTCGACAGCCACATCTTCACCAAATACGCCGCCGGCCTCGACGACATGGGCATCTACTGCGCCACCGACCCCGGCTCGCCGATCACCCCCGAGTCGACCATCTGCCTGGAGACCAAGTGGTGGGTGACGTCGGTGCAGGCGGGCTTCGAGATCTGGAACCTGCCGGCGGCGTCGACGATCGCCACGAACAAGTTCAGCGTCAACCCGGTCGCGGTCAGCGGCGGCATCAACACCGGCGGGCGGGCCCTGCCGGACGGCACGCCGCTCGTGCACTGGGACGACACGTTCACCATCAACGCGACCGGCTGCACGCCCGCGTCCAGCGCGACCTGGACGATCGTCGGGCGCAACTACAACACGACGCCACCCACCGAGGGCTACCGGCTCATGGGCAACCTGACCCCCGCCGGCTCCGGCAACTACCAGGCGACCGGCGTCGGCCCGCTGCGCAACCCGGCCGCCGGGTACGTGCTGCACGACGAGGCCCAGGTCATCATCACGATCGTGTGCAACGGCGTCACGTTCACCAGCACCGGCAACCTCTTCATCGACCCGAGCGGCCGCGTGTTCAACACGGCCGGAGCACCCGTCAGCGGGGCCACGGTGACGCTGTACCGCTCGGCGACACAGACCGGCACCTACACCGCGGTCCCCAACGGCAGCACGACGATCATGTCACCGCGCAACCGGGCGAACCCGTCGCTGACCAACGCCTACGGCTTCTACCGGTGGGACGTGTCGCCCGGCTGGTACAAGGTGCGGGTGACGAAGGCCGGCTGCACACTGCCGGGCAGCTCGCAGACGTTCGTCGAGTCGGCCGTCAAGGAGGTCTCGGCGAACCTGCCACCGGTGACGAACCTGGACCTGACGATGTTCTGCGGTGAGCAGTCCACCCTGCCGACCACCGTCGTCGTCCGCGCCCCCGGCGTACGCCCGATCAGCCAGGGCGGCTACTGCGCCGACGTGTACGTCACCAACAACACCGCGACCGCGAAGGAGTGGAACACCAGCTTCGCGATCCCGGCCGGCCAGCACATCAGCCAGACCTGGAACATGGTCCTGACCCAGCAGGGGGCGACCGCCTCCAACGTCCACGCCGACCCGGCCAACCCCTGGAACAAGATCCTCCAACCCGGCCAGACGACCAGCGACGTCGGATTCTGCACCGGCCCGTAACCCTCCCGCGCGGAGCCGGTGCCCCCGAGCACCGGCTCCGCCATGGCATTGCCGGCATGGACCTCGGCGCGACACCCGCCGACGTAGGCCTGGGACGCGCTGGCAAGCCCGCACGCGGGGCGGCAGGCCTACGGCTTCGCGACCGGCGGCTCGGCCTGGGTGTCGAGCCGTGGTGGTGGGCCGGCGCTGCGCACTGACGACCTGGCGGCCTGGAACAGCTCCCAGGTCTCCGTCGACTCGAGGTAGACCGACCGGCCCGGTGCCGAGACCGCGTTGCCGAGTGGCTCGACCAGGCTCTGCTTCAGCGCCAGCGGGCCGCCGAGCAGTGTCGGCCATCGCATCGACGCGGCGCACCGGTTCAGGTACGCCTCGGTCTGCGGGCTGAGGGCGGTGGGTGTGCTCAACAGGAGCGGCCCGCCGAACGAGCCTGCCATCGCCCCGCCGGTCAGCGCGTCGTACCAGGTGGTGGCGGTGGCGACGGCCGCGACGTGCGGGCTGGTGAAGAAGAACTCGGCCACCGCGACCGCGGTCTCGAACTCGGTCGCGCCCGAGACGGCCGAATACGGCCGCGACCGCCACGACGGCAGCTGTCCGCGGGCGTAGGCGTTCTCGATGGCGCGGCAGCCTGGCCCGCCCACGCCGACGACCGCCTGCCGGGTGGGGTCGATCCCGTTGAGGTAGGCGGCGGTCGACGCGGGCATGGTGTCGCCGGCGCTGAGCACGATGACGGTGTCCCGGCTCGCCCCGGCGGCCGCACCCGCGGCGAGCGCGTCGTAGTACTTCAGGGCGGTGGTGACGATGACGGTGTCCGGGTTCGGGGTCATCTCGCGGGCGATCGCGATGGCCGTCTCGTACTCGTCGCGCCCCGCGAGCCGTACCGTGGCATAACCGGCGGACGTCAGCTGCTGCTCGACCTTCGCCGACAGCGCGACCGGGCCGCCGAGCAGGTAGACGGTGCCCGATCCGCCGAGGACGCGGTCGATCTCCGCCTTCGCCTGCGGGTCGAGGGACTTCGTGGGCGTGATGAGCAGCGGCCCTTCCTTCTGTACGGCGAGGGCCGACCCGCCGAGCGCGTCGAGGTAGGTGTCGTCGCGGGACAGGACGACGGCCTTCGCGGTCCAGCGGGGGTCGATCGGGCCGGCGCTGCGGGTCGCGTAGGTGTACCTGGACGTCGCCACGGCGGTGCCGAGCGCGGTCGCACCCCAGACGCGGGTCACGTAGTTGGTGAGGACCGGCTGCCACGTGGGCATGCTCGCGTTCTGGGTGCCGGGGACGTCCGTGATCTGCCCGGTGGCGGTGTCGATGCGCTTGATCCCGGTCGTGGAGCTGAACAGCACGAGGTCCCCGCGGGGCGAGAACACCGGTGCGCGGTTGCCGGTGCCGGTGGTGGTGAGCTGCCGCTGGTTCGTGCCGTCGGCGGAGGCCAGCCAGATGTGCCAGGAGTTCTTGTCGGCGTCGTACCGGGTGAAGACGAGCTTCGTCGAGTCGGGTGAGAAGTCCGGCTCGAAACCACCGGTGACGATCTTCGTGACGGAGCTCTGGCCGTCGACCCGGTAGATGTCGGACAGCCATTCGTTGACCCCGCTGGCGAAGACGATCACGTCGTCCACCGACACTGCCGGGGTCCGGTCGATCGGGCCGTCCATCGACCGGTCGTCCCTCCCCTGACCTCGGCGCAGGCCGAATGGAGCTTAGGGGCGGGGCGCTGGTCCCGCTATGGGCCGGACGGTTCCGGGGGGGGGGGGGGGGGGGGGGGGGGGGGGGGGGGGGGGGGGGGGGGGGGGGGGGGGGGGGGGGTGGGTGGGGGACACGGTGGGGATG
>NZ_JBVJIJ010000003.1:345130-413035 GCF_055586325.1 Dactylosporangium sp. NPDC051087
CTTTTTGTTTTCTCTCTCTCTTTTGCGTCTTTTTTTTTTTTTTCCTCTTCCTTCCCCCCCTCCCCCCCCCCCACACCCCCCCTCCCCCCCCCCCCCCCCCCCCCCCCCCCCCCCCCCCCCCCCCCCCCCCCCCCCCCTCGACCGGTGGTGGTGCTCAGCCGTTGTTGTCGATCAGGCTGGCGATCTCGTTGTAGATGAGGTGGGCCTTCGCGCCCTGGTTTGCCGGGCAGCCGCCGAGGTGGTGCAGGGCGACCACGCGGTGGGCGCTGCTGAGCACCGGCGAGCCGGAGTTGCCGCCGGAGGTGTCGCAGCTGTAGCTGATGTTGTACGTGTTGTAGTTCGCGTTGCTCACGGCGCAGGTCGGGCCGTTCTGCGTGTTCTCGAAGATCGACAGGCGCTTGGGGCTGCCGTCGCCGTGGCCCGGGATGTAGATGCGGGTGCCGGCGGTGGTGGCGCTCGTGGCCAGGTAGAGCGTGCCGTAGGTCTGGATGTTGGCGAAATTGTTCACCGAGTACAGGGTGTAGTCCAGCTGGTTCGAGCCGCCGCTGGCCACCTTGTACAGGGTGGCGCCGCTGACCTTGGTGCCGGCGCCGGGGTTCGCGCCGCCGCACGTGGCGCACTGGTAGTTGAACTGCATCTCGCTGCCGCTGACGGCGGCCTGGGTCGAGAAGCAGTGCTTGTTGGTCAGCATGCGGTTGGTGTTGCCGACCCGCCAGGTGGTGCACAGCCCGCCGCCGCTGATCAGCAGCCGCGCCACGGCCCGGCCGCGGGCGTATTCGGTGGGGTGGCTGTTCTGGTAGCAGACCACGTCGCGGCGGGCGTCGGTGCTGCAGACGGACATGATGGACATGTTGTACTGGCTGATCTCCGCCTGGTCGTAGCCCCGCCAGAAGCGGTCGACGGTGACGGCGTTCGCGCGGGAGGCGCGCTTGCTGTGCACGGTCACCACGGCGGTGTCGCCCTCGACCGACATCGCCCAGAAGCCGGGCTGCCCGTCGGTCGTGTAGTCAGAGCCGGTGTCCCGGTTCAGGTTCCGGTCGTACCGGTAGCTTTCCCGGCCGTCGGGGCTCGACACGGTGACGTATTCGCCGCGGGCCAGTCGGAGGGCGCTGATGTGGACCTTGACGTAGGCCGCGCCGGGGTGCGAGATGACCTGTGTGCGGCCGGTGGCGGCGTTGGACAGCGCGGTGCCGATGGTGCGGAGCTCGCCGATCGTGGTGACGCCCTCCGCCGAGAACTGCTGCGATTCGGGTCCGCGCACGGATCCCGGCGCGAGGGGCTGCACCTCGGCGTGGGCGGCCGGCGTCGGCAGCAGGCTCAACCCGAGTACACAGGCACTGCCTGCGACTGCCGCGGTCCGCAGCCAGCGCAGTACATGGCTCATCGTTCCTCCCAGGGATCGGCATCTGTAGATGCTTTCCGCTTTCATACAGGAGGTGCCGACGACATACAACAGTATCGATGGATTTGACGCGTCGGCGGGGACAGGCGGTGGGCACCGGGGCGGGTCAGCCGGCGGTGCCCACCGCCTCTTCGTGCGCGTCCAGTCCGCCCGCCGCGCCCCGCGCCCATGCCCGGGCGACGGTCTCGTCGCCCAGGTGCCGCCGGACCACGGCGAGGTCACGCTCCTGGCAGGCCCGCTCCACCGGGTCCATGAGGACGCGTGACACCGCGGAGATGGCGCCGAACAGCCCGGCGGCCAGGACGAGGTCGCGTTCCACTACCGCCACGCCCGCCAGTCCGGCGAGCGAGCGCGCGACCCCGTCACGGTCGGCCACCGTGCGGTTCAGCCGCAGACTGCGCCCGAAGCATTCCCGGGCCCGTCCCGGGTCGCCGGCGGACAGCGCCGCCCGCCCGAGGTGCGCGACCGCGGTCGCCACCCCCCAGCTGCTGCCGAGCTCGCCGAACAGCGCCACGGCCCGGGCGAAGCGCTCCTCGGCCGCCGGATGGTCGCGCTGGACGAGCCCGGCGAGGCCCAGATGGTCGAGGGTGATGACGGCGCCCCACGCGTGGCCGAGGCGCTGGAAGATGGTGTGCGCCGCCTCGAACAACGCCTCCGCGCCGGCCGGGTCACCGAGCGCGAGCCGGCCCTCGCCGAGATGGTCGAGGGACCAGGCGATGCCCTCGTCGTCGCCGAGACCGCGGTACAGCTCCAGGCTCTCCTCGAACAGGGTGCACGCCTGCCTGCCGGAGCCGGACGCCTGCAGCATGACCCCGACGCCGTGCAGTGCCTCGGCGATGCCGCGCTGGTCGCGCAGGCCGCGGCACAGGGTGAGGCTCTCCCCGAAGCAGGCCCGGGCCAGGTCGTGGTCGCCGCGGTCGACGGCGATCCAGCCGGCGCCGTAGAGGACGTGCGCGCGCAGCGCCGGGTCGTGCTCGCCGGACAGGTGCAGCGCCAGCGTCGTCCACCGGCCCGCCTCGGTGTGGTGGGAGCGGATGTGCCAGAACTTCCACAGCGCCGCGACGAGCCGCAGCCCGCCCGGGGCGTCGTCGCCCTGCACGTGCCATTCCAGGGCGGCCCGCAGGTTGTTGTGCTCGGCGTCGAGGCGGCTCAGCCAGTGCTCCTGGGCGGCGCCGCCGAGCTGCCCGTGCGCGGTCTCGGCGAGCTCGAGGAAGTAGCGGGCGTGCGCGGCCCGGATCAGGTCCTCCTCGCCGGAGGCGACGAGCCGCTCCAGCGCGTACTCGCGGATCATGTCGAAGAAGACGGCGTACCGCTCCCCGTCGCCGCGGACCTCCTGCCGGACCAGGTTCTTGTCGGCGAGCCCGGTCAGCCCGTGCAGCACCGCGGGCCGGTCGTCGCGGACGGCGGCGACCTGCTCGGCGCTGGCGACGGTACAGCCTCCGGTGAACACCGCGAGCCGCGCGAAGAGCCGCTGCTCCGCCGGGTCGAGCAGGTCGTAGCTCCAGTCGATGGTGCGCCGCAGGGTCTGCTGCCGCTCCGGAAGGTCGCGCGGCCCGTCGGTGAGCAGCGCGAGCCGGTCCTCGAGCCGGGCCAGGATCGCCGGCGGGCTGAGCAGCGTGATGCGGGCGGCGACGAGCTCGATCGCGAGCGGCAGCCCGTCGACGCCGGCGCAGATCGCGGCGACGTCGGCGGCGTTGGCGTCGGTGAGCGCGAAGTGCGGGTCGACGGCCTGGGCGCGTTCGACGAACAGTTCGACGGCGGCGGCCCGGGCGGCCGACTCGGCGGTCAGCGCCGGCCCGTCGTCCGCCAGCCGCAGCGGTGGTACGGGAAACAGCCGCTCCCCCCGCAGGTGGAGCGGGGCGCGGCTGGTGGCCAGGACGCGCAGCTGCGGCCCGGCGGACAGCATCTCCGCGACCAGCCTGGCCGCGCCCGGCAGGTGCTCGCAGTCGTCGAGCAGGAGCAGCAGCCGCCGGGTCCGCAGGTGGTCCAGCAGCGCGGTGCCCAGCGGCGTGCCGGGCACCTCCCGCACCCCGAGCGCGGTCGCGATGCTGGGCACCAGCAGGGCCTCGTCGCCGAGCGGGGCGAGCGCCACGAAGTGCACGCCGTCGGGGAACAGCGGCCGTACCTCCGCGGCGACCTCGACGCTGAGCCGGCTCTTGCCGATACCGGGCGGGCCGACGAGTGTCAGCATCCGGCTGCTCTGCCGCAGCAGCTCGGTGCGCACCGCCGCCTGCTCGTGCGCCCGGCCGATCAGCCGCGTCGGCGGGGTCGGCAGGTTCGTGGGGCACTCGCGGTCGTCGGCCCAGTCCGCCTGCCGGCGGGCCAGCCCGACGAACGCGCCCTGCCGCTCGGGCGCGATGTGCAGGCACCTCGCGAGCCGCTCGGCGAGCTCGCGGGACGGCCGGCGCTCGTCGGTCTCCACCTTCCGGATGGTGATCACCGAGTAGCCGACCTGGCTGGCGAGGTCCTGCTGGGTCAGGTCGAGCGCACGCCGCCGGGTCTTCACGAGCTGCCCGAACGTTGCGTCGACGGTCACGTGTCCGCCTCCCGGTCTGTGGTACGTGCTCGGCACACAGTGGCGGCACCGTATGCGAAGCGTCATGAGTGGCGGGCACTCAGATTCGCGGCGGCGCACCACTCAGTTCGTTACGGCCGTGCAGGCCGAGCTTGAAGTAGACGCGGGCCAGGTGGTTCTCGACCGTGCGGAACGACAGCGTGAGCCGCTCGGCGATGTCGCGGTTGCTGAACCCGGCGGCGGCGAGGGACGCGATCTCCCGCTCGCGCGGGGTGAGCCGGCGCTCGACGTCGACCGCCGCCAGCAGCGGGGTCCGCAGTCCGGGGCAGCGGGCCGTGTACGCGGCGACGGCGGCGGCGAGCCGGTTGAGGTCGCGGCCGGTGTCCTTGGCCGCGCAGGCCCAGGCGGCGGCCGCCGCGTCGGCCGCGTAGACGGTGAACCCGAGCTCGTCGAAGTGCCGCGCGGCCGCCTCCAGCCCGGGACCGTCGCCGACGGCCATCGCCCGTACCGACGCCACGACCGCGGCGCCGAGCGGCCACTGCGGCGGAAGGTCGCCGAGGATCGCGGCGGCCTGGCGGGCGCCACCGAGGCGGGCGAGGTCGTTGCAGAGCACGACGGCGGGCAGCAGCGCGCCGCGGTCCCACCAGTGCCCGGCCCGCGCGGCGAGGCGGTGCCGGGCCCGGACGGGGTCGCCGGTCAGCGTCTCGTGCCAGGCGAGCGCCCGGTCGATCTCGTAGTGGTACAGCTGCACCTGCCGGTGCTCGGGCCTGGTCGCGGCCAGCTCCGCGGCGATCGTCGCGGCCCGGGCCGGGTCGCCCGCGTGGACCGCGACGAGCAGCCCGATGGCGAGCACCCAGCCGAGCCCGATCGGCGAGTTGACCTGCCGGAAGTAGGCGGCCGCCTCGATCGCGTGGCCGCGGGCCGCCTCGAGGTCGCCGGCCGGCAGCTCCAGGCTCGCCAGCCCCGCGGTGATCCAGGCCAGGCCGTGCGCGTCGCCCTTCGCGGCGGCCGTGTGCAGGGCCGTCGCGCCGAAGCGGCGGGCCTCGGCGACCTGCCCGGCGTCGGTGAGCACCCGCACGCACAGCCCGGCCAGGCCGGTGAGCACGCCGATGTCCTGATGTGCGCGGTCGGCGCTGGTCGCGAGCCCGTGCGCGAGGCGGGACAGGCGGATCGCCTCGGGGAAGCGGCCGGCCAGCATGTACGCCATCCCGCCGGCCGCCGACGCGCGCAGCGTGCCCTCACCGTCGCCGAGGACCGGCTCGAGGAGGGTGAGCGCGTCGTGCGGGGCGCCGGACGCGGCGAGCAGCATGCTGCGCTGCGTGGTGAGCGCGGCCCGCCACACCGGGTCCGCGACGGCGGTCTCCGCCCGTTCGAGGGTGCCGAGCGCCTCGTCGAGCCGGCCCGCGCCCCAGCCGAGGTAGAACGCGCGGGCCAGGGCCACGCCCGCCCGGTCCGGGTCGGCGTCGGCGGTGCCGGCGAGCCGGTCGAGGACCGCGTAGCCGTCGCCGGGCCGCCCGGCGTCGAACTGTGCCGCCACGAGCAGCAGCCCCGCCTCTGCCGCGCCGGTCGCCTGCCAGGCGTGCCGGGCCAGCCGCTCCCGCACGCCGACCCTGGCCCGCAGCAGCGTCGCCAGGCGGGCCGCCTGCGTCATCCATGCGGCGTTGACCGGTCCGCCGCCGGTGAGCCGCCACACCGCCCAGCGCAGCAGGTCGTCGCGGCGCCGGGCGCCGGTGCGCTCCCACAGGTCGGCGAGTGTGCGGCTGTGCCGCAGCCGCACCGACACCGGCAGGGTCGCGCGCAGGATCTCGCCGTACAGCGGGTGCGCGAGCCCGGCGTCGGTGCGCCGCCCGTCCTGCCGCACGGTGATCAGCCCGCGCCGTTCGAGCCCCTCGACGGCGTCCTGGTCGCTCAGGGCGTACACCTGGCTGAGGCCGAGCTGACCGGCGATCGCGAGCAGCTCCAGGGCGAGGCGCTCCGGCCGGGTCGTGCTGCGCAGCCGCGCGTTGAGCAGGTCCGCCAGGCGCGGCGACGCCGCCGGCAGCTGCCGCAGGTGCCAGAGCCCGTCCTCGACGGCGAGCGCCCCGGACTCCACGGCATCCGTCAGCAGCTCGTGTACGTACAGCGGGTTGCCCGCGGCAAGCCGTTGCACGTGCGCGACGGTGATGCTGGAGACCGGCCCGTCGAGCACGGCGGCGACGAGGTCGGCGACGTCCGTGGCGGTCAGCGGCCCGAGGTCGACCCGTTCGAGGCGCCCGGTGCGCATCAGCGCGGTCACGAACGCGGGCAGCTCCACGCCGCTGCGCACCGTGCCGACGACGTCGAGGAGCCCGTTGGCGACGATCTGGTGCACGGCCGCGGCCGACATCGGGTCGAGCAGGTCGACGTCGTCGACGAACAGCAGCCCCCGGCCGCTGCCCGGCACGAGCGCCCGCAGGACCGCGGCGACGTCCTTCGCCGGCTCGGCGGGCAGCAGCGCGCCGAGCGCCCCGAGCGGCACCTCCCGCGCGGCGTCGGACGCGTGCACCCGCAGCACCCGGTGCCCCTGCCGCCCGGCCGCGGTGACGACCTCGTCGGCGAGGCGGCTCTTGCCGATCCCGGCGGGCCCGATCAGCAGCGCGCCACCGGGTGCGGCTCCGGCGAGCGTGCGTTCGAGCACGGCCCGCTCCCGGTCGCGGGCCACGAACGGCCGGCGCATCGTGACACCTCCCGCCGAACGTTTCGCGAACGTTTCCAATCCCCCGCGCGCAAAAGTGTCGCACCCGCGCGCCACCCACTCAGGCGCGCCGGATCCGTACAACTACCTGCGTCGCGGCCGCCACCAGTTCGCGGCGCCGAGCAGGGACATGGTGGCGGGCAGGAGCAGACCGCGGACCACGGTCACGTCGAGCAGGACGGCGACGGTCATGCCGACGCCGATCTCTTTGACCGCGATCAGGTCGCCGAGCGCGAAGCCGAGGAAGACGATGCCGATCGCGAGGGCGGCGGTGGTGACGACGGGGCCGGTCGCGGTGATCCCGGCGAGGACGGCCCGGTCGTTGGCGGCCCGGTCGTCGCCGGTACGCCGGTCCCACTCCTCCTTGATGCGGGCGAGGAGGAACACCTCGTAGTCCATCGACAGCCCGAAGATGAACACGAACAGCAGCAACGGCGTGGTGATGTCCAGGGCACCCCACGGCTCGAAGCCGAGCAGCGCCGACCCCCAGCCCCACTCGAAGACGGCGACGAGGACACCGAGGGTCGCCAGCAGCGTGAGCACGTTCATGATCAGAGCCTTGACCGGCACGACGACCGAGCCCGTCAGCGCGAACAGCAGGATCGCGGTGGCGACGACGATGACCGCGACGGCGATCGGCAGCCGCGCCGCCGTCGACTCCCGGGCGTCGATGAGCTCCGCAGCCGGCCCCGCGACCAGGACCGGCGCCTGCGCGTCGAGGGCGCGCAGCTGCCGGACGAGACGCTGGGCGGGTTCGCCGCCGGCGGGCCCGGCGGGACGCAGGTCGACGACGGTGACGCCGGCGGGCAGGCCCGAACGCAGGTCGAGCTCCTGCTCGCCGGTCAGCTCGCGGATCTTGCCGAGCAGCGCCTGCGCCGGGGGCTCGGTGGCGTCCGCCTCGATGAGCACGGTGACCGGCTGCGTGGTCCACTTGGCGAAGTCGCGTTCGACGGCCTCGTAGGCGAGGCGCTCCTCGCTGCGGGCCGGCAACGACCGGGCGTCGGAGTTGGCGAGGGTGACCTGCAGCAGCGGCAGGCTCAGCACGACCAGCGCACCGGTCACCGCGAGGGCGACGAGTGCCGGCCGGCGCTGCGCGAAAGCGGCCAGCCGGGCCAGGGTGCGCTGCTTGCGTACCTTGGCCGCGGGAATCCTCTGATGAGCCACCGCGATCAGGGCCGGGACGAGCGTGAGCCCGGCGGCGGTGGCCAGGCAGACGACCAGCGCGCCGCCGAGGGCCATCGCGGCGAGGAGCGGCTCCGCGAACGCGAACAGCCCGGCCAGCGCGGCACCGACGGCGAGCCCGGACACGAGCACGGCCCGCCCGGCGGTCGCGACGGTCGCGGCGAGCAGGTCCGGCACGGCCGCCTTCCGGTTGGCGGCGCGCTCCTCCCGGAAGCGGGTGATGATCAGCAGGCTGTAGTCGACGGCGAGCCCGAGCCCGAGCAGCGTGACAACGTTGACCGCGTACTCGCTGACCGGCACGGCACTCGCGAGACCGGTCAGCGCGAGCAGCGTCGCGGCGACCGTGGCGAGCGCGGCCACCAGCGGCAGGCTCCCGGCGACCAGCCCGCCGAGGATGACGGCGAGCACGCCGCACAGCACGACGAGCGCGACGGACTCACCGATCGCGGCGTCCTTGACCGCCTGCTCGCCGAACGTCCGCTCGGCGAGCAGCTCCCCGCCCACGAGCACCGTCGGTGCCTCGATGCGGTGCAACGCGGCGGCGACCCGGTCGGCGACTGCGAGCGCCTCGGCGTCGCTGAGACCGGGCTTCAGCTCGACGGTGACCAGCGAGCTCTGGTTGTCGGCGGACACCTGCCCGGACCCGGCGGTGTACGCGTCGGTGACCTCGGCGACACCGGGGATCGCCCGGATCTCGAACATGATCCTGCTGGCGTCCCCGACCAGCTCGGTGGCGTTGAAGTCCCGCCCGGAGATGACGGCGACGACACGTTCGCCTTCCGGGGCGAGCTTGTCGATGCGCGCCTGCGCGACCGCGGACTCCGCGTCGGGCCGCAGCGCGTCGACGGACTGCGCCCGGTCGTACACCCCGCCGCCGAACACCGCACCGGCGACCGCGATCACGGCCCAACCGGCGAGGACGAGCATCCGGTGGTTGGCGGTCCACCGGCCGAGCAGTGCGAGCACCGCAGCCTCCTTGCGCTGCCGCCTCGATGGCCGCCGCGCCCGCCATCCAACATCGACAACGGCGCCTCCGCAATAGGCGCTCAGACCTCGAAACCGCAGTAGCCGGCGTACCGGCGCAGCCTGTCGACGACTTCCGCCTCGCTGAGCCCGGTCTCGCGGGCCGCCGGCGGCACGTGCCCGTCCAGGAGATCCGCCGAGGTGAGCAGGTCCGACGTGCGGGCGACGGCCGCGGCGGAGTGTCCCTCGTCATGAGGCCGCGCTGAGGACGGTCAGGGGCGGTGGGTGCCGGTGAGGGTTTCGGTGCGCTGGGCGGGCATCGGCTCCTCGACGACCCGGTGCGGGCCGGGCGCGGCGTGCAGCAGCGTGGCCGGGGTGGCGCCGGCCGGGGCGACGACGAGGCCGACGTGGTGGATGCGGCTGGCGGCGCGGGCGAAGAAGAACAGGTCGCCGGGGCGTTCGCCGCCCGGGGGGACGGCCTGCGTCGCGGCGGCCTGGTCGTGGGCGTCGCGGGGGAGGGTGACGCCGAGGCGGCGCCAGGTGAGGTGGACGAGGCCGGAGCAGTCGACGCCGAGGGTGGACAGGCCGCCCCACACGTAGGTGGCGCCGAGGAGGCGGCGGGCGACGGCGAGGGCTTCTTCGCCCGTCGGCGGCCGCGTCGGTACGGCGGCCAGATCGCGCTCGAGTGCCCACAGCGGCTCGGTGTGCCCGGCGACGCGCACCGGCTGCCAGCCCCGGTCCGCGGGGCCGGCGGGCGTGAGGAACGTGCCGAGCACGACGCCGGGCAGGACGGCCGGGCCGCCGGGGGAGCGCAGCAGCGTGGTGGACATGGCGTCGACCACCAGCCGGTCGCTCTCGGGCAGAGCTTCCGGCAGGGCGTCCGTCAGGTGGGCGGTGCGGACCCAGCCCGGGTAGCCGCGCGGGTCGAGGCTCCCGGCCGGCTGCGCGACGGCGAGGATCCGGGACCATCCGTCGGGGCGGTCCTCGGCGACGAGCACCTCGTCGCCGAGCAGCGCCTGGGTCACCACGGCGCTGCTGATCTGCTCGTCGGGGGACATCGCCGCGATCCACGCGCCGATGTCGGGGGAGTCCCGCAACGCCAGGGCGTCGCAGGGGCGGGTGCGGTCCGGTGCGGACCACAGCGTCGCCACCGGCACGCCGATCGACGCCCGTCTCATCAGTGCTCCAGGGTGACGCCGAGGCCGGGGCCGTCGGGGAGATGTACGCGATCCCGATCATAGGAGATGCCGCCCCGGACCGGTGAGGACGCGAGCCACCAGGCGGCGTCGAGGTCGGACACGGCGGTGGTGCCGTAGGCGGCGACGAGGCTCGCGGCGGCGCCGACGCCGATCTGGGTCTCCATCATCGACCCGACGAGCGTGCCCATGCCGTGCGCGGCGGCGAGGTCGAGCAGGGTGCGGGCCGGGCCGATCCCGCCGCACTTGGCGAGCTTCACGTTGACGAGGTCGGCGGCGCGGCGGCGGATCACCTCGACCAGGTCGCGGACGCCGAAGACGACCTCGTCGGCGAGGATCGGCACGCTGACGCGGTCGCTGACCCAGGCGAGCCCGTCGAGGTCGTGCCGGGTGACGGGCTGCTCGACGAGCTCCACGTCGAGGCCCGCGTCCTCGATGCCGCGGATGACCCGGACCGCCTGCCGGGGGGTCCAGCCCTGGTTGGCGTCCAGCCGCAGCTGGACGTCCGGGCCGACGGCGGCACGCAGCTCGCGGACCCGGGCGATGTCGGCGGCGGCCGCGTCGCGGTCGTCGGCGCCCGCCTTGCCGACCTTCACCTTCAGCACCCGGAAGCCCTCGCCGACCCGGTCGCGGGCGGCGGCGACCAACGCGTCGGCGGCGCCGGCGGGGAGCGTGACGTCGGTCGGCACCGACAGCGACACCCCGCCGAGGTAGTGCACGAGCGGCAGGTCGCGCCGGCGGGCGGCGAGGTCGTGCAGGGCCACGTCGGCGGCGGCGCGGGCGCCCTCGTTGCGTTGCACCGCCCGGTGTACGAGCTGGCAGTTGCCCGTCACATCGTCGGCGTCGCGGCCGGTCAGCAACGGGCCGAGGAGCTGCTGGACGCACGCCTCGGCGCCGGCGACGGACCCGCCGGTCACCTGCCACACCTGGGGTGCCTCGCCGTAGCCGCTGCGCCCGTCCTCGTCGACGATCTCGACGATGAGGGACTCGGCGGTGGTGGCGCGGCGCAGCGCGGTGACAAACGGCGTGTGGAACGGCGCCGACACCCGGTGCGTGCGGACTGCGCGGATGCTCATGGACGCCGTGCCTCCCAGGCGAGGTGGGACAGGTCGGCGATCAGCCGGCGCGCGGTGTCGTCGGGGGCGCCGCTGGTGCAGACCGCGATCAGGTAGGGCGGCGCGTCGTCGGGCAGGACGACGCCGGCGCTGTGCCGCACGCCGTCGACCCAGCCGTTCTTGTGCGCGACGCGGACCCCTTCGGGGACGCCCAGCGCGAGGTCCTCCCGGTGTTCCTGGGCGGCCAGCACGTCGAGCATCTCGGCGCACGAGCCGGGCGCGGCGATCGTCCCCGTGGCGATGCCGCTCAGCAGCCGGGCGAGGTCGGCGGCGGTGACGATGTTGTCCAGACCGGCGAGGCGGGCCGCGTTGTCCTCGATGCCGCGTGCGGTCACGCTGCCGGTCGCGCCGGCCCGCCACCACGCCTCGGCGACCGCGGGCAGCCCGACGAGGTCGATGAGGAGATTGGTCGCGAGGTTGCCCGAGCCGGCGATCATCCGCCGGGCCAGCCATCGGGGCGGCGCGTCGCGGCCGAGACGGTCCCACGTCTGCCGCTCGTTGTCGTAGCCGGGGTCGCAGGCGAAGCGGGAGCCGTCGCCCAGCGCGGAGGGGAAGTCGTTGACGACCGGGACGGGCCGGTCGAGGTCCAGGTCGCCGGCGTCCGCGGCACGGTACAGCGCCACGAGCACGGCGACCTTCATCGTGCTCGCCGCGTAGTGCGGCTCGTCCGCGAGGCGGTGGAACGCCGGCGGCGCGCCGGGCGGGCCCAGGAACACTGAGCACCGGCCCGGCACGCCGCGGAGCACGTCGGAGAAGGTCACTGCTTCACGTAGGCGTTGGTCACCGCGACGCTGCCCCAGATGGAGTCGACGAAGATGCCGCCGACCTTGGAGCCGTGGATCGTGAACATCACGTCGACGTACAGCGGCACGACCGGCGCGTACTCCTTCATGATCTTCTCGTCGAGGTTGCCCCATTCGGCGCCCTGGTCGGCGACCGGCAGGGCCAGGATCCGGTCGAACTCGGCGTTGAGCGCGGACTGGTTGAGGTAGGACGCGCCGTTGTTGCTGCCGCCGGCCTTGATCGCCCGGCCGTCGTACAGGACCGGCAGGATCGACGCGCCGCTGGGCCAGTCAGCGCCCCACGAGCCGATGTAGAGGTCCCACGGGTTGTCCTTCTTCTTCGTCTCGTCCAGGAACGTGTCCGCCGCGATCGGCTTCAGCGTGATCTTGAAGCCGGCCTTCTCCAGGTTGCCCTTCAGGTGGGTGCTGAGCTCCTGGTTGGTGGCGTCGTCGGGGAAGCCGAGGACCAGTTCGGGGGTGGCGCCGCCGAGCAGCTCCTTGGCCTTGTCCGGGTTGCCGGACCTGCCCGCCGGGTACGCCTCGTAGTTCTTCCAGCCGATCGTCGCCGGCGGCATGAGCGTGGTGACGGCCCGCGCGACGGTGTCGCCGCCGAGCGTCTTGACGAGGCCGTCGCGGTCGATGGCGGTGTTGAGCGCCTGGCGGATCTTCAGGTCGGTGACCCGGTTGTTGTTGATGGTCAGCGTGTACTCGCTGGGCGTCGGCTCCTGCAGCGTCCGCGCCTTCAGGGCGGGGTCGCCGACGACCTTGGCCACCAGGGACGAGTCGACGCCGTTGAACGACACGGCGGTCGCGTCGCTGCCGGTGTCGGCGATGATGCGGTTGGTCTGGGTGACGTTGTCGGGGCCGAACTCGTAGACGAACGTGTCCGGGTACTGGTGGCGCATCGCGTCGGTCGCCGGGTCCCAGAACGTGTTGCGCTCGAACGTGAGCCGGGTGCCGGCCTCGTTCTTCGCCAGCTTGTAGGGCCCGGAGGAGAACGGCTGTTTGTCGTAGTCCGTCCCGGTGTCCTTCGCCGCCGGCACCGGCGCGGTCGCCGGCAGCGAGACCGCGAACGGCAGGTCGCAGTGCGGCTTGGCGAACTCGAACTTCAGCGTCTTCGGGTCCGGGGTGCTCAGGCCGGGCGGCAGCGCCGTCTTGTTCGCGGCGAAGTTGAACTTGGTGTCGAACTGGGGCGTGTCGGCGAGCCACTCCTGGATGTAGGTGGGGCCGCCGGTCAGGGCCAGGTCGAAGGAGCGGGCGATGCCGTAGGCGATCTCCTTGGACGTGATCGCGCTGCCGTCCTCGAACTTCACCCCGTCCTTGATCTTGAATTCCCAGGTCTTGCAGTCCTTGTTGACGTCGGTGCCGGGCGTCTCGGCCAGGTCGCCGACCAGCACGACCTTGCCCTTGCCGTCGTCCTTGTACGTGGTGAGCCGCCGCGCGTACAGCTGCGACGCGGTGAGGCCGACGAACGAGTACACCCGCTGCGGGTCGAGATGCGAGACCTTGCTCTGCCGGATGACGGTGACGGTGCCGCCCTTGGCCGCGCCGGGGATCTCCGCCGCCGGGCCCTTCGAGTCCTTCGGGTCGGTGGCGATGGAGCCGCTGGCCTGCCGGTTGGTGTCGGGGCCCGTCTCGTCGTCGGTGCGCTTGTTGTTGCTGCACGCGCCGAGTCCGGCGACGAGTGTGAGCAGCACGAGCGCTGTCAGCGGTCTATTTGCCATTGCGTCCTCCCTGAAGATGGCCTTGGTGCACCGCGGCCGGGACCGGCGGACCGGTCTCATCGCAGCCGGACCCGCGGGTCGATGAAGGTGTAGAGCACGTCGACGACGACGTTGGCGACGACGATGAACGCCGCCGCGATCAGGACGGTGCCCATGATCGTCGGCAGGTCGCCGTCCTTGACCGCGTCGATCGCGGTGCGTCCGAGCCCGCGGAGCCCGAACGTGGTCTCGGTGATCACCGTGCCGCCGAGCGCGGCGCCGATCTCGACGCCGGCGGTGGTGACCAGCGGCGTGATCGCGGCCCGCAGCGCGTGCCGGCGGATGACCGTGCCCGACCTGAGGCCCTTGGCGTGCGCGGTGCGCACGAAGTCCTCGGACAGGGTCTCCAGCATCTGGGCGCGCGACAGCCGGGCGTAGACGGCGGAGAACAGGAACGCCAGGGCGCACCACGGCAGGATCAGCGCCGTCGCCCAGTCCAGCGGGTTGTCGAGGATCGAGGTGTACCGCGGGTACGGCAGGATCTTCAGCGTGTAGACGAAGACGAGCAGCAGGACGCCGCCGACGAAGTACAGCTGCAGCGAGGCGCCGGTCAGCGAGACGCCGATCGCGAGCCGGTCGAAGACGGTGCCGAGCCGCAGCGCGGACAGCATGCCCAGCCCGATGCCGACGGCGAGCCACAGGAACGCGGCGGGCACGACGATGCTGAGCGTCACCGGGATGACCCGGCCGAAGGTCTCGGTCACCGGCTCGCTGTTGACGTACGAGTAGCCGAGGCACGGCGCCTCGCAGTGCCCGCCCTGCGCGGCGCCCAGGTCGCGACCGGCGAAGATCCCCTGCATGTAGTGCAGGTACTGCAGGTACTTGGGGTCGTTGAGCCCGAGCTCGTCGCGGACCCGTTCGAGGCGGGCCGCGTCGCAGTTCTTCGGGCACATCGCGGTCGCCGGGTCGCGGGGGAGCGCGAAGAACATCAGGAACGTCAGGACGCTCACCGCGAACAGGGTGAGCAGCGCGAGCAGGACGCGGCGGATCAGGAAGTTCAGCATGTGCTCACCGCGCCGACTTCGGGTCGAGCGCGTCGCGGACCGCGTCGCCGAACAGGTTGAACGCGAGGACCAGCACGAAGATGGTGACGCCGGGGAAGAACACGTAGGCCGGGTCCGTCTGCAGGTAGTTGAGGCTGCGGAAGATGGTGCGGCCGAAGTCGGGCGTCGGCTCCAGCATGCCGATGCCGAGGAACGACAGGGCCGCCTCGCTGGTGATGTACGCCGGGATCGACAGCGAGAACACCACGATGATCGGCGCCCACAGGTTGGGCAGCAGCTCCTTGAACAGGATCCGCGAGGTCCTCGCGCCGGTCGCGCGGGCCGCCTCGATGAACTCCCGTTCGCGCAGCGACAGCACCTGGCCGCGGACGAGCCGGGCGGTGGTGGTCCAGCCGAACGCGGCGAACAGGCTGATCAGCACGATGACCCGGAACCAGCCCGGCACCGCCTCACGCGGGCCGTAGAAGGCGAGCTCCAGGGGGCGGATCAGGGCGAGGGTGAAGATGAGGAACGGCAGGGCGAGGGCGACGTCGGTGACCCAGTTGATGATCGCGTCGACCCATCCGCCGAGGTAGCCGGAGACGATCCCGGTGAGCACCCCGAGCGTGGTGGTGACCAGCGCCGCGGCGAACGCGATGCCGAGCGAGGTGCGCATCCCGTAGACCATCTGGATGAACAGGTCCCGGCCGAGACCGGGCTCGATGCCGAACCAGTGGGTGCCGGTGACGCCGCCCGCCACCCCGTAGGGCATGCCGTAGCGGTCGAGGTCGTCCTTGAACGAGTCCTGCGGGCTGATCCCGTAGGCCATCTCGATCAGCGGCGCCGCGAGCGCGACCACGATGAGTGACGCCGACACGATCCCGCTCGCCAGGGCCGTGCGGTCGCGGCGCAGCCGCATCCATACGGCCTGCCGCAGCGACCGTGCGGCGATCACGCCCGCCGGGTCGTCGTCGGTCCCGACGTCCGTGCGGCCGGCTCGCCCGACCTCGGGTGGCGCAACGCTCATCAGCCCACCTCCCAGCATCGACGGCAGCGACTGTAGGTAACCGCCGGCGTGCGACGTAAGAGTGAAGGTAATCTACAAAGCCGGTTACGTCACCGCCCGGTTGTAACGGATCAGCAAACCTTGACTCACATCAAAGTCCGGTATGTTTCGGACATGTCGCCATGAAGTGCGCGCGGATCTCGTAGGTTACCAACGGATCGAGACAACTGGCCGCAAGGGATTGACGGAAAAGATTGCGATGGGTCACGCTGTGCCCATCCCCCCCAGAGTCAGGAGGTTCGATGCGCCGACGTCGCACGCCCCTCGCACCGACCACCAGCCTCGGCGCCGCAGTCCTCCTGGCGCTGAGCACCGCCACCCTCGCCGGCCAGCCCGCGGCCGCGGCCGCGCCGGACGCCCGGCAGGCCGCCTACAGCGCGGCGTCCGCCGCCTGGGGCGTGCCGGAGAGCGTCCTGCTCGCGGTGTCCTATCTGGAGTCCCGCTGGGACACCAACCACGGCACCCCCAGCACCAGCGCCGGCTACGGCCCCATGCACCTCACCGACGCGGCCGGGCTCGCCGCGACCGCCCAGCCCCATCACGACACGGGCGAGGACTCCCGCGGCGACGACTCCCGCGAGCCGAAGACCGTCCCGGCCGCCGACACCGCGCCCCCGGCGACCGCGGCGCTGCAGACCCTCGGCCGCGCGGCCGAGCTCACCGGCACCCCCGCAGCGACCCTGCGCACCGACCCGGCCGCCAACATCAACGGCGGCGCGGCCCTGCTCGCCACCTACCAGCGGGACGCCGGCGCGCCCGGCGGGGCCGGCAGTGACCCTGCCGCCTGGTACGGGGCGGTGGCGAAGTACAGCGGCGCCGACACCACCGACGCCGCGGCCGCCTTCGCCGACGAGGTCTACGCGACCCTGCGCGACGGCGTCGCCCGCACCACCGACGACGGCCACCCCGTCACGCTCGCCGCGCAGCCCGCGCTCACCCCGGCCAGGACCTGGCTGGACCGGCTCGGGCTGCGCCGGCCACCCGTGCGCCCCGACGGCCTGGAGTGCCCCGCCGACATCTCGTGCGAGTGGATCCCCGCGCCCTACGAGCAGTACGGCGCCACCCCCGGCGCGTACGGCAACCACGACCTGAGCGACCGGCCCGCCCGGCAGCGCGTCGAGTACATCGTCATCCACGACACCGAGGCCAGCTACGCCACCACGCTGAACCTCGTCCAGGACCCCACCTACGTCAGCTGGCACTACACGCTGCGCTCGGTGGACGGGCACGTCGCCCAGCACGTGAAGACCAAGGACGTCGCCTGGCACGCCGGCAACTGGTACGTCAACGCCAAGTCCGTCGGCCTGGAACACGAGGGCTTCGCCGCGCAGCAGGGCGCCTGGTACACGGAGGCGATGTACCGCTCGTCGGCGAAACTCGTCCGCTACCTCGCCGCCCGGCTGGCCATCCCGCTGGACCGGCAGCACATCCTGGGCCACGACAACGTGCCCGGCACCGTGCCGTCGACGGTCAGGGGCATGCACTGGGACCCGGGCCCGTACTGGGACTGGAGCCACTACTTCGACCTGCTGCACGCGCCGTTCATCACGTTCGGCACCGCGAAGACCGGCCTGGTCACCTTCGACCCCGACTACGGCACGAACCAGCTGCCGTACACCGGCTGCACCGGCACCGCCGACACGCCCTGCGTGCCGCACGGCTCCTCGCAGGTGCTGCTGCGCACCGCACCGGCGGCGGACGCCCCGCTGCTGAGCGACATCGGGCTGCGCCCCGGCGGTGAACCGTCGACGATGCAGGTCTCCGACCACGGCGCCCGCGCCGCCGGCGGCCAGACCTACGCCGTCGCCGGCCGCCAGGGCGACTGGACCGCGATCTGGTACCTCGGGCAGAAAGGCTGGTTCTACAACCCGCCGTCGAAGCCGGCCGCGAAGTGGTCGACCGGGCTCGTCGTGACCCCGAAGGCCGGCAAGGCGACGATCCCCGTCTACGGGCGTGCCTACCCGGAGCAGTCCGCCTACCCGGCCGGTGTGCCGTACCAGGCGATCACCCCGCTGCAGTACACGTTCAGCGCCGGCCAGCGGTACACGCTCGGCGGCGTCGTGCAGGGCGAGTACTACCGGGCGACGACGTTCGCCGGCACCAGCCCCGGCGACTGGACCGTCATCCGCGGCCAGAACCGCTACGCCCAGGTCCAGTTCGGGCACCGGGTCATGTTCGTCAACCTCGACGACGTGCAGATCCTGCCGTCGTTCCTCCCTGTGGGGTCCTCATGAGACGCTCCGTCCTGGTCGCCGCCCTCGCGCTGTCGATGCTGATGCCCGCCTCCGCCGCGGTCGCCCACCCGAGCCCCGTCGTGCACGACGAGCAGATCACCTACAACGCCTGGCAGTCCTTCCCGCAGTTCCTCGGCGGCCGCAACGAGGGGACCCTGCCGGTCCCCGGCCCCAAGCCGTTCCTGGCGATCGCCCGTCCGGTGGGCACCGTAGACGGCTACGAGTACGCGACCTGGACCTCGCCGGTCACCCGGATCGGCTTCGGCGCCAGCGAGCTGGTCGCGTCGTGGAACGCCAGCACGCCGGCCGGCACCTGGCTGCAGGTCGAGCTGGAGGGCACGTACACCGACGGCCGCGCGACGCCGCGCTACGTGATGGGCAAGTGGGCCAGCGGTGACCAGGACATCCAGCGCTCCACCGTGGACGGCCAGGGCGACGGCGTGTCGTCGATCTGGACCGACACCTTCTCCATCGACGACACGTCGCTCGGGGTGCTGCTGCAGTCCTACCGGCTGCGGGTGACGCTCTACCGCAAGGCCGGCACCTGGGCGTCGCCGCGGGTGTACCTCGCGGGCGCCATGGCCTCCAACGTGCCGGACCGCTTCACCGTCCCGGCGAGCGCCGGACACATCGCGTGGGGCAAGGAGCTGGCCGTCCCGCGGTACTCACAGAACATCCACGAGGGCGAGTATCCGGAGTACGACGGGGGCGGCGAGGCCTGGTGCTCGCCGACGTCGACGGAGATGGTCGTCGAGTACTGGGGGCACAAGCCGAGCGCCCAGGACCTCGCCTGGGTCGACCCGTCCTACGCGGACCCGCAGGTGGACCACGCCGCGCGCAGCACCTACGACTACACGTACGAGGGCGCCGGCAACTGGCCGTTCAACACCGCGTACGCCGCGACCTACGGGCTCACCGGCATCGTCACCCGGCTGCACTCCCTCGACGAGGCGGAACGCTTCATCGCCGCCGGTATTCCCGTCATCACGTCCCAGTCGTTCCTGGCCACCGAACTGACCGACGCGAACTACTCCACGTCCGGTCACCTGTTCGTCATCGTCGGCTTCACCGCGACGGGCGACGTCATCATCAACGACCCGGCGTCCTCCTCGAACGACGCCGTGCGCAACGTGTACAGCCGCGCCCAGTTCGAACAGGTGTGGCTGCGCACGAAGCGGTACCGCGCGAACGGCACCGTCGCGTCCGGCAGCGGCGGCATCGCCTACCTGATCGCCCCGTCCGGCACGCGCTGGCCGCGCGTTCCCGGCTCCTCCAACTGGATCGGCTGACATGTTCGTTCGACGTTTCGCAGCCTTGTCATGCCTGTTCGCGGCTCTGGTGGTCGGCACACCGGCTTCCGCCGCTGTGGCCGCTCCTGTTGCCGCCCCGTGCACCGTCGATCCGGCCACGCCGAAGCACCAGATGCGCGCCATGTGGATCGCCAGCGTGGTCAACATCGACTGGCCGTCCGCGCCCGGCAAGTCCGAGGCCGAGCTCAAGGCCGAGTACGACGGCTGGCTCGACCTCGCCGAGTCGCTCAACTACAACGCCGTCATCGTGCAGGTCCGCCCGCACGCGGACGCGTTCTGGCCGTCGCCGCTGGAGCCGTGGTCGCAGTACCTCACCGGCGTCGCCGGCCAGGACCCCGGCTGGGACCCGCTGTCCTACCTGGTGTCGCAGGCGCACGCGCGGAACCTGGAGTTCCACGCCTGGTTCAACCCATACCGGGCGAGCATGCCCGCACCCGGCGGCGCCGGCACCGACGTGTCGAAGCTGCCCGCCTCCAGCCCGCTCGCCCAGCACCCTGACTGGGCGGTGCCCTACCCGGTCGACAACGCCGGCGGGCGGCTCTACTTCAACCCCGGCATCCCCGCCGTCCGCGAGTTCGTGCAGGACGCCATCATGGACGCCGTCACGAAGTACGACATCGACGGCGTGCACTTCGACGACTACTTCTACCCGTACCCGGCCGCCGGCCAGGACTTCGGCGACGACGCCACCTTCGCGCAGTACGGCGGCGGCTTCGCCACCAAGGGCGACTGGCGGCGCAACAACATCGACCTGCTCATCCAGGAGCTGGACGCCCGCGTCCACGCCGCCAAGCCATGGGTCCGCTTCGGCGTCAGCCCGTTCGGCATCTGGCGCAACAAGGCCGCCGACCCGCTCGGCTCGGACACCAACGGCACCCAGTCCTACGACGCCAACTTCGCCGACACCCGCAAGTGGGTGAAGGAAGGCTGGATCGACTACATCGTGCCGCAGGTGTACTGGAACATCGGCTTCGCCGTCGCCGACTACGCGAAGCTCGTGCCGTGGTGGGCGGACGTCGTGGCCGGCACCGACGTGCAGCTGTACATCGGCCAGGCCGACTACAAGGTCGCCGCCGCCGGGCAGCCCGCCGCCTGGTTCGACCCGAACGAGCTGTCCGACCATCTCACCTTCAACCGGCAGTACCCGCAGGTCCTCGGCGACGTGCACTTCAGCGCCGTGCAGGTCAGGGCGAACCGGCTGGACTCGGAGACGATCCTCGCCGCCGAGCACCACACCCGCCCGGCGTTCCCACCCGCGTGGGGCCCGGCAAAGCCCCTGCTGTTCCCGGTGCTCACCGGCGCCCGCCGCACCACGACCGGCGCCGAGCTGCGCTGGCGGCCGACGGTGAGCGGGGCCGGCCCGTTCGCCGACGTCACCTCGTACGGCGTCTACCGCTTCGACGGCACGACCGCACCCCGCGCCTGCGACCTCGCCGACGCGTCCCACCTCATCGCCACGGTCCGCGGCACGACGTACACCGACCCGACCGCCGAACCGGGCAAGCACTACACCTACGTCGTCACGGCCCTGGACCGCCGCTGGCACGAGAGCCCCCCGAGCCCGCCCCGCTGGATCTGACCCATCGCACGGCGCGCCGTGGCAGGTCCTCCGCGACCTGCCACGGCGTCAGTCCGTCGTCAGCTCCTCCGCCAGTTTCTCCATCCACGGCCGCAGCTTCTCCGGGTTGCGGACCGCCCAGATGCGGCGGATCCGGTCGCCGTCGACCGCGAACGCGTAGACCGTCAGGACGCGGCCGCCCTGGTGGGCGACCAGGCCGGGCCGGCCGTTGACGGTGCGCTCCAGGAACGTCACGCCCGCGGGCGCCCGGTCGGCGATCTCGACCCAGGCGTGGGCGATCCGCGCGCCGCCCTCGATCGGCTCCAGGAAGGTCGTGACCAGGCCACCGCCGTCGGCGGTCGCCGTCGCGTCCGGGTCGAGCAGGTCGATGAGCGCGTCGACGTCCTTCGCCTCCCAGGCCACCTTGAACGCCCGGACCACGGCCGCCTGCCGAGCCGCCGGGGTCGCCGGGGCCTGCGCGGCGCGGATGCGGCGGCGGGCCGAGGACGCCAGCTGGCGGCACGCCGCCGGGCTGCGGCCGACGATCTCGGCGATCTCGGCGAACGGATAGCGGAACACGTCGTGGAGGATGAACGCGACACGTTCGGCCGGGGTCATCGACTCGAGCATCACGAGAAACGCCATGTTGACCGACTCGTCGAGCGTGACCCGGTCAGCCGGGTCGGCCGGGTCGGCGGGCTTCGCGCCGGTCCACTCCGTGCGGTCGGGCAGCGGCTCGGGGAGCCAGTCGCCCACGTACCGCTCCCGGCGGGCCCGGGCGGAGCCCAGCAGGTTGAGGCAGATCCGGCTGGCGACCGTCGTCAGCCAGGCGATCGGGGACTCGATGGCGTCCTGCTGCGCCCGGGACAGCGCATACCAGCGGGCGTACGTCTCCTGCACCGCGTCCTCGGCCTCCGCGAGGGAGCCCAGCAGGCGGTACGCCAAATTGATCAGCTGCCGTCGCTCGCTGATGATCGCGCGGTCGGTCATGACCCGGCGGCTCCCCTCGGTCGCGTGTTCCTCACCGGTTCGACAAGACAGCCCCCGGAAATGTGAGCCTCACATTCCGGGAGGCTGCGCTGTCGAACCGGTGGGACCGACCCATCATCCGACGAACAAGGGGCACCGATGACCGACTTCCAGGCGATCGCCGACCGCGTCGAGATCGAGGCGCTGCGCGGCGAGTTCACCGACGCCGCGATGATGCGCGACCGCGCCCGCCTCGCGGCGCTGTTCACCGACGACGGCGCGCTGCGCATGCCGAACATTCCGGTCGAGCTGGTCGGCCCGCTGGAGATCCTGGCCGGCGGCGAGCGGCTGCAGGCCCAATGGGACTTCTTCGTGCAGAACTCCCATCCCGGCACGATCCAGCTCGACGGTGACACCGCGTCCGGCCGCACCTACATGCAGGAGCTGGCGCGGACCCTCGACGGCCGGCAGGGCCAGAACTTCGCCATCTACCACGACCGGTACCGGCGCACCGGCGACGGCTGGAAGTTCGCCGAGCGGGTCTACGAGGTCAGGTACCTCGACACGAGCCCGCTGCCCGGCTCCGCGCCCGCCGAGGCGCCCGCCGAGGCGGCCTCCGGCGTGGTCGAGGCGGCCGCCGCCGGAGCGTTCACCGCCGCCGCGCCCGGGCCCAGGCTGGAGCGGGCGGCGGCCGCGTTGCGGGCCAACAACTTCGCCGTCGAGATCCTCGACGACGCCGCCGCCGCGCGGGCCCGCGTCAAGGAGCTGATCCCCGAGGGCGCGAGCGTGTTCACCGCGGCCAGCGAGACCCTCCGCCGGTCCGGCATCGACGCGGACATCAACGCCGGCGACCGCTACGACGCCGTCAAGTCCCGGACCCTGACCATGGACCGGGCCACCAGCACCCGCGACATCTGGCGCCTGATCGCCGCCCCCGACGTCATCGTGGGCAGCGTCGCGGCGGTCACCGAGACCGGCTCCCTCGTCGCCGCCTCGGCCAGCGGCGGCCAGCTGCCCGGCTACGCCGGCGGCGCCGGCCACGCCATCTGGATCGTCGGCGCACAGAAGGTGGTGCCCGACCTCGCCGCCGCCCTGCACCGCGTCGAAGCCCACTGCCTGCCCCTGGAGACCGCCCGCGCGCAGACCGTCTACGGCCGCCCCAGCGCCGTCAACCGCCTGCTCGTCCTCAACGCCGAACCCGAACCGGGCCGCGCCACCGTCCTGCTGCTGCGCGAGCCCGCCGGGTTCTAGGCCAGGCCGCTAAGATCTGCACGTCGATCGATGCGCGAGACGGGGGAACGCCATGTCCACTGCCGACGAGCTCGCCGGTGAGCTGCTCGACGTGATGCTGGACCTGTCGCCGATCGGTGCGTCGCTGCTGGGGATTCCCGGGCGGGACGGGCAGCTGCGGGACTATTCCGAGGCCGCGGACGACGCCGCCAGGCAGCGGGCGGTGGCGATCGCCGCGCGGGCCGGGACGGCGGACGGCGACCCGGTCACCCGCGGGGTGGTGCTGCAGCAGGCGCAGTCCATCGTGGACAACATCGAGGTGCGGTACACCGAGTACTCGATCACCGACACGTGGACCGCGCCGGCGGTGGCGTTGCTCGCGCAGCTGCCGATGGTCACGCTGACCGGCAAGGAGCGGGCCGACGGATACCTGGCCCGGCTGGCGAAGCTGCCGGAGTCGTTCGCGCAGATCGCGCAGCGGCACCGCGACGGCGTCGCCGCCGGGCGCCGGCCGGTGCGGCACCTCGTGGACGGAGCCGTCGCGCACCTGGACCGCTACCTCGCCGACCCGGCCGGGGATCCGCTGCGCAGGCCGGCCCCCGACGACGACGACGGCTACGCCGAGCGGCGCGACCGGCTCATCGACGAGGTGGTCCGACCGGCGGTCGCGGCGTACCGGGAGGTCCTGGCCACCGAGATCGCCCCCGTCTCCAGGGGCCTGGACGAGGCCGGGCTGTGCTTCCTGCCGGGCGGGGACGAGCTGTACCTGCGCCAGGTCCGGCTGCACACGACGACCCACCGCACGCCGGACGAGCTGCACGCCATCGGCCTGGACCTGATCGCGTCGCTGCGGCGGGAGTTCGCGGAGATCGGCGCGGAGGCGTTCGGCACGGCCGACCCGGCCGAGGTCATGCACCGGCTGCGGACCGACCCGGCGCTGCGCTGGCGGGACGGCGACGAGATCCTCGCCGCCGCGCGGGCCACGATCGGCCGCGCCGAGCAGGCCGCCCCCGACTGGTTCGGCACGCTGCCCGGGCAGCGGTGCACGGTCGAGGCGGTCCCCGCCGCCGAGGCGCCCGGCGCGCCCGCCGCCTACTACCTCGCCCCGGCGATCGACGGCAGCCGGCCCGGCATCTACTTCGCCAACACGTCCGAGCCGTCGGGCCGCGACCGGGCCGTGGCCGAGGCGACCGCCTTCCACGAGGGCGTCCCCGGCCACCACCTGCAGCTCAGCCTGGCCCTGGAGCTGACCGGCCTGCCGCTGCTGCGCCGGATCGGCATGTTCACCGCGTACGGGGAGGGCTGGGGTCTGTACGCGGAGCGCCTCGCCGACGAGATGGGCCTCTACTCCGGGCCGCTCGCGAGGCTCGGCATGCTCGCCCTGGACTCGATGCGCGCGGCGCGGCTCGTCGTGGACACCGGCATCCACGCGAAGGGCTGGAGCCGCGACCAGGTGGTGGACTACCTGGGGGCCAACACCGTGATGGCGGAGGTCGAGATCCAGTCCGAGACCGACCGGTACATCGCCGACCCGGGCCAGGCCCTCGCGTACATGGTCGGCCGCCTGGAGATCCAGCGGCTCCGCGAGGACGCCCGGGCCGCGATGGGTGACCGCTTCGACATCCGCGCCTTCCACGACACGGTCCTGACCTCCGGGCCGCTCCCGCTGGAGATCCTCGCCGAGGTCGTCCGCCGCTGGCAGGGCCAGGGCTGACCCCGGCCGGTCCGGCCGCTCATGGCCGGCCGGACCTGCCGGGGTCGCGCCGCGGCCGGGTCAGCCGGCCGGTGTCTCGAGCTGGTCGTAGGCGATCTCGAACCGCGTCATCGCGGCCCGCAGCCACGGGTCCGGCTGCGGGTCACCCATCGCCGCCTGCACGAGGGCGAGCGCGTCGGCGATGTCCGTCCCGGCCCGTTCCAGCCACGGCTGCGGCGAGGGGTCGAGGCGCAGGTGCCCGACGTCGACCGTGCCGACCTGCTCGAGCGCGACCGTGTGCTTGCCCAGCGCGCCCGCCGCGCCGAGAAACGCCTGCTGGGCCTTGGTCCTCAGCGCCGCCGCCTGCCGCGGGTCACGCGCCCGCTGCGCCTGTCCGACCAGGTCGAGCCCGTCGGTCAGGGCGCCGACGTAGCGCTCCTGTTCCTCGATCGGCAGCACCACGTCGGTGCGCAGGTCGATGCCGTAGTCGGGGAACCGGTCGGGGTTGTAGGCGAGCGGCACGTCGATGCAGATCAGCTTCTTGACCCACCATCCCTCGGCGACCTGCAGCCAGATCGGGAAGCAGTACCGGATACTCGTCGCCGCCCGCGCCGGTGCCTGCGACACCACCGTGACGGCGCCGAGGCAGGCCGTCACGGCGGCCAGGAACAGTGCGACGCGTCGACGCCAGTCAATCGAATTCTTCATGCACCTGAGCATCCGTACCGGTGTCCGGGTGCCGTCAAAGTCGCGTCAATCGCGGGTGTCACGAAGTTGACCGGCCCGAGCGCGTTCCCCGCCGATCTGTCTCAATTGGCGGATGCCGATGCCGACCGTCCGGAACCTCCGCCGGGTGATGGTCGTCGCCGCGCCGGGGTTCGGCAAGTCCGAGGCGGTCCGGTCGTGGCTCGCCGCCGGTACGGACGGCTGGCAGGTGTTCGAGGACCTTCCCGCGCTCGACGCCGCCGCGGCGGCGGCGCTGGCCGCCCGCCTCGACGGGCTGCCGGCCTCGGCGCGGGTCGTCCTGGTCGGCCGCACGCCGTGGCCCGGCCGGCCGCCGGCCGGCACCACCGTCGTCGACGCCACCGACCTGGCCCTGTCCGGGACCGAGGTCGTCCGGGTGCTGTCCGACGAGCACGAGCAACGGGACGCGGCCCTCGCGGCGGTCGTCGGTGAGGTGACCGGCGGCTGGCCGTCGCTGGTGGATCTGGCCGGCCGGCATCTGCGGCACCGCCCGCTGGGCAGCCTCACCGCCCCGGGCGGCCCGGTCGACACGTTCGTCGCCGAACGGGTGCTCGCCGGCCTGCCCGCACCCGAGCGCCGCATGCTGCGCCGGGTGGTGGCGCTCGACCAGGTGCGCGAGGAACTGGTGGCGGCCCGGGACCGGGCGACCGTACGGCAGATGGCGCGCACGGGACTGCTGGTGCCGACCGGAACCGGGTCGCTGCGGGTGGTCCCCGCCATCGCCGACGTGGTGGCCAGGCGCGAGCCGCTGCCGGTCCACGAGGAACGGCGGCTGAACGCGGCGGCGGCCGGCTGGTACGCCGACCGGGGTCTGTGGGGGCAGACGCTGACGTCCCGGCTCCGTGCCGGCGACGTGTCCGGCGCCGCGGACCTGCTCCGCGAGCACGGCCAGGGCATCATCGCGGCCGGCGGGGCAGGCCTGGTGATCGACGCGTTCTCCTCGGCGGTACCGGGCGACCGGCTCCTGCTCGGCGAGGCGCTCACCGTCGCCGGGCGCCTCGACGACGCGCTCGCCGAACTCGTGCCTCTCGCCGCCGGCCGAACGGGCATCGAGGCGGGCCTCGCCTGGCGCCTCGCCACCGTGTACTACGCGCGGGCCGAGCACCGTTGCGCGTTCGGCGCCCTCGCCGCCGGCCGCCTCGACGCCGAGGACACCGCCGACGAGGCGCTCCTGCTCGCGACCGCGGCCACCGTGCACTGGAGTCTCGGCGAGGCCGGCGCATGTCTCCGGTACGCCGAACGGGCCCGCGTGGCGGCGGACCGGGCCGGCGACGGGCGGGCGCTCGGCGCGGCCCACGTCGCGCTCGCGCTGCACGCGATGCTGACCGGCGACCGGCCCGGCAACGTCGAGCACTACGCCAGGGCGCTGCGCGCCGCCGAGTCCGCCGGCGACGCGGTGCAGGTCGCCCGGATCCGGGCCAACCGCGTCGGGCAGCTCCTGGAGGAGGCCCGCTACCCGGAAGCGCTGGACGAGTCGGTCCGCGCCGTCGCGGCGGCCGAGGCCGTCGGGCACGCCACGGTCCTGTCGGTCGCGCTGGTCAACCGTGCGGAGGCGCTGAGCAGGCTCGGCGACCTCGCCGAGGCGGAGCGGTGCGGCGAGCGGGCACTGACGATCAGCCAGCGCGCGGGTTCCCGCAAGATCGCCTACTCCCTCGTCGTGCTCGGCGACCTGCGCGCCCGGCGGGGGCAGCGCAGCCTGGCCCGAGCGGCGTACGAGGAGGCGGTGCGCGTCGCCGACGCCGACGGCGCGCTGCAGTGCCTCGTCCCGGCGCTGGCAGGCCTCGCCCGCGTCGTCGCCGTCGACGATCCGGCGGCCGGTCGCGCGTACGCGGGACAGGCGGTCGCCCGGGCCGGTGGCCCGCTCGCCACGGGGGCGCTCCTGTCGGCCGGCTGGGTGGCCGTCGCCGCCGGTGACCACGTCGCGGCCGCCGGTGCCGCCGACCGCGCGGAGCGGTCCGCCCGGCTGCACCGTGACCGGTCCGGTCTCGCCGAGGCCCTCGAACTGCGGGCCGCCGCCGCGGACCGGCCCGCCGACCGCCGGCAGGCGCTGCGCGAGGCGGCCCGGACCTGGCGCGCGACGGGCGCCCAGCTCGACGCCGACCGGGTGACCTGCCGGCTCGGGCAGCTGCCGGGGGCGAGCGTCGAGGAGCGGCTGGCCGCGCGGTCGGCCCGCGCGGCACTCGACGCGGCGGGGGTCGTGCCGCAGCCGTTGACGCCGGACGAGCCGGCGGTCGCCGTCCGCGTGCTCGGCCGTTTCGAGGTGACCGTCGACGACGTGCCGCTGCCTCCGTCGGCGTGGCAGTCGCGCAAGGCACGGGACCTGCTCAGGATCCTCATCGCGCGGCGGGGCCGGCGAGTGGCGCGGGAGGAGCTGGCCGCGCTGCTGTGGCCGGACGACGACGGCCGGCGGGTCGCGCACCGGCTCTCGGTGGCGCTGTCGACGCTGCGGACCGTGCTCGACCCGGACCGCCGCTTTCCCGCCGACCACTATCTGTACGCCTCACCGGCCGCCATGGCCGCCGACGCGACCCGTCTCGACATCGACCTGGAGGAGTTCCTCGCCGAGGCCGAGGCGGGGCGAGGTCTCGCCGAGCGGGGCCGGCTCGGGGAGGCGCGGGAAGTGCTCGCCGCGGCCGAACGCCGGTACGCCGGCGACGTGTTCGAGGACGAGCCCTACGACGACTGGTCGGTGCCCGTACGGGAGGAGGCGCGCGCGGCGTACCTGCGCGTCGCACGCCTCCTGGCCGGACTGGCACACGACCGCGGCGCGACCGACGAGGCGCTCGGCTACCTGCTGCGGATCCTGGCCCGCGACCCGTACGACGAGCAGTGCCATCTCCGGCTGGTCGAGCTGCTCAGCGGCGCCGGCCGGCACGGTGAGGCGCGGCGCGCCAGGACCCGGTACGCCGCCGCCATGCACGAGATCGGACGCACCGCGACAGCGACCCACGACCGCGGCGGGGCCGGCGCCCGATCATGCGATGTCGGTGATGCCACGCCGGAGCCCGGGGCAGGCCGGACCGGTGATCATGACGCCCGGTGAGGCGGCGGCGGTCCTGGCCGGGACCCTCGGGGTCGCGTCCCACCTCGAGGTGCACCGCTGGTGGGTGGCCACCACCCTGCCGGGCAGCGAGGCCTGGTTCCTGCACAACCGGCCGTGGACGGCACCCGCGGCGGGCTCACGTGTCGTGGCCGGTCCGGAGGCGGGTGGGGCGGCGCAGGACGACCGCGGCGGCGCCGCCGAGCGGGATGAGGAGCCAGCAGGACAGCAGGCGGTAGAGCAGGACGGCGGCGGTGGCGGCGATCGCCGTCGCGCCCGAGGCGGTCAGGCCGGCGACCAGGGCGGTCTCGATGACGCCGATGCCGCCGGGGGACAGCGGGACCTGGCGGACGATCTGCACACCGAGGTAGATGCCGGCGAGGGCGGGCACGTTGACCGGCAGGTCCAGCGCGTACACGCAGGCGGCCAGGCAGAACAGGTCCGTCAGCCAGTTCGTGGCCGCGTACAGGACGACGGCCCACCAGTCGCGCACCCGCAGGCCCGCGCCCGCCCGCCACGCTTCCCGGGCCGAGGCGAGCAGGCGCTGCACGTACCGGCGGATCCGGCCCTCGTGCACAGGGGCGGCGACGACCGGGACGTCGCGGAACAGGCGGCGGCCGAGGAGGACCGACCCGGCCGTCAGGCCCACCATCGCCGCGACGACGACCAGGGGGCGCCAGGTCAGCGAGGTCGTGGTGCCGTACCCGAGCAGGGCGGCGCCGCCGGCCACGTAGATGAGCGCCAGGCCGCCGATCGAGGCGAGGCCGGACACGATCGCGGTGACCGCGCCGAGCTCCTTGGGCGCGCCGGATCGCTCGTACTCGCGGATCGCGTAGCCGGTGGAGACGGCGGCACCGGCCGGGACCGAGATCGAGATCGCGGTCCGGGCCAGGGTGATCGCCAGGACGCGGCGGCGGCGGATCCGCACGCCGAGGGCCGCGAAGAGGTACTGCTGCTGCCCGGCGAACGCGGCGATCGACCCGGCCTGCAGCAGCACGGCGACCGCGACCCAGCCGGCCGACGCGCCGGTCAGCGAGGTGAGCAGCTCCTGCGGATCGGGCAGCCGCCCGCGCAGGCCGATCGCCGCCAGTACCACCACCGCGACGACGACCAGGAGCAGCCTGAGCCACCGGGTCCGCCACCTGCCGGAGGGCGGCGGGGTGTCGGTGGACGGCCAGGACATCGTCCGATCTTGTCAAACACCGCCTGCGCCGCTGCTCGCGCCCCTGTTGCCGGCCGATCCGGGGGATTCGGCACGAACGTCGGGCGGGTGCTGGCCGATCGGGCAGACAAGTCTGAAGCTACCGCTCGGTCACGTCGTGAGATCAGGTGGCGGCACTACCGAGCAGTGCCACGGAACATCGATTTAGCCGAGGCCGGCTCGCCTCCCGGCGGCATAAGCTTGTTGCCATGCAAGCGTTTCGACTCGATGCCAGGGCGGGAGCATGACGGCGGCGGACGGGTCCGTCGTCGTGCTCGACGAGCGCGACTACCGCTACGGCGTGGGCGAGCTGCGGCTGCGGATCGAGGCCGTCGACCACGCGGGGGCGCTCGACCTCGACGGTGAGCGATGGCTGCCGGTCCGCGGGACGCAGCTGCGCCGCGACGGCACCGAGGTCGGCACACTTCAGGTCGTCGTCCGCGCTGCCCGGCTGCCAGCCACCCTGCGATAAGCCACCCCGCGACCGCGGTCCGGGACGCCGGGAAATCCGGAATGAGTGGGGTCCGCCACGGGTACATCAGCCACATGGCGCTTCCTATCGAGGACTACGCGATCATCGCGGACACCCAGACTTCCGCCCTCGTCGGGCGTGACGGCTCGATAGACTGGCTCTGCGTGCCCCGCTTCGACTCGCCCGCGATCTTCGCGGCGCTGCTCGGCTCGCGGGACAACGGGCACTGGACGATCGCGCCGGCCGGGACCGTGACGTCGGTGCGGCGGCGGTATCGGGACGAGACGCTGGTCCTGGAGACGCTGTTCGAGACCGACGACGGCGCGGTCCGGCTGATCGACTTCATGCCCCCGCGCGGGGAGGCGCCCGACGTGGTCCGCGTCGTCGAGGGCGTCCGCGGCAGCGTCGCGATGTGCATGGACCTGAAGCTGCGCTTCGACTATGGCAAGGTCGTGCCGTGGGTGTATCAGGAGCAGGGCGCCCTCGTCGCCGTGGCCGGTCCGGACGCCGTGTGGCTGCGCACGCCGGTGGACACCCGCGGCGAGAACCTGTCCACCCGCGCCGAGTTCGTCGTCGAGGCGGGCGAGCGGGTGCCGTTCGTGCTCACCTGGCGCCCGTCGCACCTGCCGCCGCCCGAGCCGATCGACCCGGTCGAGGAGCTCGGCGTCACCACCGGCTACTGGCAGGGGTGGGTGTCGGCGTGCACCTACGAGGGCGAGTGGCGCGACGCCGTGGTCCGCTCCCTGCTGACGCTCAAGGCGCTCACCTACGCGCCGACCGGCGGGATCGTGGCCGCGGCCACCACCTCACTGCCGGAGAAGCTCGGCGGCGTCCGCAACTGGGACTACCGCTTCTGCTGGCTGCGTGACGCCACCATCACGCTGCAGAGCCTGCTGTACTCCGGCTTCCAGAGCGAGGCGACGGCGTGGCGCAAGTGGCTCCTGCGCGCGATCGCCGGCAACCCCGCCGAGCTGCAGATCATGTACGGCGTCGCCGGGGAACGCCGGCTCGACGAGTACGTCGCGACGTGGCTGACCGGCTACGACGGCAACCCCGTCCGGATCGGCAACGCCGCCGCCGAACAGTTCCAGCTCGACGTCTACGGCGAGGTGATGGACGCGCTGCACCAGGGCCGCCGGGCCGGGCTCAAGGCCGACGACCCGTCGTGGGGCCTGCAGGTGAAGCTGATGGAGTTCGTCGAGGAGCACTGGCAGGACCCGGACGAGGGGATCTGGGAGGTCCGCGGCGGGCCGAAGCAGTTCGTGCACTCGAAGCTGATGGCGTGGGTCGCCGCCGACCGCGCGGTGAAGGCGACCCAGGAGTTCGCCCTCGACGGCCCGGTCGAGCGGTGGTGCGCGCTGCGCGACGCGATCCGCGCCGACATCCTCGAGAAGGGCTTCGACCCTCAGCGCGGCACGTTCACCCAGTTCTACGGCTCCGAGGAGCTCGACGCCGCGATGCTCATGGTGCCGCTGGTCGGGTTCCTGCCCGCCACCGACGAGCGCGTGGTCGGCACCGTCGCCGCGGTCGAGAAGTACCTGATGGAGGACGGGTTCGTCCAGCGGTACACCCAGCACCCGGACAGCGACGTGGACGGCCTCCCGCCGGGCGAGGGCGCGTTCCTGGCCTGCACGTTCTGGCTCGCCGACAACTACGCGCTGATGGGCAGGCACGACGAGGCCCGGGCCACGTTCGAGCGGCTCCTCGCCCTGCGCAACGACGTCGGCCTGCTGTCGGAGGAGTACGACACCACCGAGCGCCGGCTCGTCGGCAACTTCCCGCAGGCGTTCAGCCACGTGCCGCTCATCGACACCGCCCGGACCCTGTCCACCGCCCTGGCGGCCACCGAGGCCCGGGCCGAGGAGGGCCTCAGGTAGTCCCGCCGCGGGCCAGGACGGCGAGCCGGTCGTGGTCGATCGGGTGCACGATCGCGTCGGCATGCCGGTGTACGAGCTGCCAGTCGTCACCCGATCGGCGGAAGACGAGCGTGACGCGCAGGGACCAGTCCTGCGGCGGCAGACCGCCGACGGTGCCGTGCTGGCGTTCGATCGCCGCGATGACGGCGAGGTCGCCGCAGCGGTCGGCGCGCACGACCTCCAGCTCGCACTCGCCGCCCTGGAACCAGCGGGCGGTCGCTTCGAGGGACGCGTCGGAGTGGTCGAAGCCGTGCCTGGCACCGCCGTACGGCGGCATGAGCGTGTAGTCGCCGGCGTGCGGGAGGAGCTCGATGTAGGTGCGGACGTCGCCGGCGATGAACGCCGACGCCGCCTGCGCGGTCCGCCGCACGAGCGCCGCGAGGTCCTCGTCGTTGCTGTCTGTGACTGCCATATGCCCATACACGCACGAACCCCCGCTGGCGTTCACCGTCTGTACTATCTGTCACGATCGATCGGACGACGATGCGACGACGGGGCGGTCCACATGGCTGACGACGACCTGGGCAACGACAGACCGGCACCGCAGGCGGACGACGCTCCCGCCCCGCAGCCGGCCCCGGAACAGCCGGCCCCGGACGGTGCGCCGGCGCCAGCGGAAACCGGAGCGCAGACCGCGGCGGCCACCGCGCCGGCGCCGAAGTCCAGGCTGCGCAAGGTCCTGGTCAGGTCGGCGCTGGTCCTCGTCGTCCTGGCCGGGCTCCTGGTGGCCGGCGGCACGTACTACTACGACAACGTCGCGCTGCCCGAGAGCATCGTCATGGACCAGGCCACGACGGTCTACTACAGCGACGGCACGACGCCGATGGCGCGGATCGGCGACACGAACCGCACCCTGGTCACGATCACCGACATCCCCGTCGACGTGCAGCACGCGGTCGTCGCGGCGCAGGACGAGACGTTCTACACCAACGACGGCGTCGACTACGGGGCGATCGCCGGGGCGGCGTGGAACCAGGTCGCCGGCGACGGGCAGCGGGGCAAGTCGACGATCAGCCAGCAGTACTCGCGGCACTGGGCGGACCTGGAGGGCACCTCCTACGCGCGCAAGCTGCGCGAGTCGGTGATCGCGACCAAGCTCAACCAGCAGTACTCCAAGGACCAGATCCTCGAGATGTACCTGAACATCGTCTACTTCGGGCGCGGCGCGTACGGCGTCGAGGCGGCGGCGCAGGCGTACTTCGGCAAGTCGGTGAAGGACCTGACGCTCGGCGAGGGCATGGTCCTGGCCGGGCTGATCGACCAGCCCGAGGGCGACGGCAAGGGCAGCCCGTTCGACCCGACGGTGAACGAGCAGCGGGCCCACGAGCGCTTCGACGAGATCAAGCGCACCCTGGTCGAGCTCGGTTTCGTGGAGCCGGCGCAGGCTGATCAGCAGGCGGCGTACCCGGCGAAGGTGCTCACGGCGGCGCAGGCGCGCGCGAACGCGGTCAACGTGCAGGGCGGCCTGGACAAGCCCGAAGGCCTGATCGTGCACCACGTGCTCGCCGAGGTCGCGCCGCTGAAGGACCCGAAGACCGGGACGCCGCTGTACGAGGGGGTCGCCCCCGACGGCGTGAAGCACTTCGACCGGATCCGCAACGGCGGCCTGAAGATCGTCAGCACGATCGACAGGACCGCGCAGCAGCTCGCGGTCCGCGAGGCGAGCCGCACCGCCGAGTCCAACATGGCCGGACAGCCGGCGAACCTGCAGGCCGCGCTCGTCGCGGTCGAGCCGGGCACCGGCGCGGTCAAGGCCTACTACGGCGGCGACAGCGGCAACGGCGGCGACTTCGCCGGCACCTACGCCGACCCTGTCCTCAGCAACGGCGAGGACTCGTGCTGCGGCGGGCACCGCCCGGGCACGGCGTTCGGCCCGTACACCCTCGCCAGCGCGCTGATGGCCGGCTACACGGTCGACTCGGCCTGGAACGGCGAGTCGCCGCAGGAGTTCCCCGGCAGCGGCCGGCGCCTGGCGACCAATCCGGTCCGCAACGCGGGCGAGAACCCCACGGCCGCGCCGCAGTGCAAGTCAGGTTCGCCGAAGTGGTGCACGCTCGAAGAGGTGGCCGTGCTGTCGCTCAGCGCGCCGTACTTCGCGGTCACCGACAAGGTGGGTCCCGCCCGCGTCATCGACACGGCCCGCGCCGCCGGGATCACCGCCATGTGGGCGACCGTCGAGCAGGCGCAGCGGAAGATCGACCTGGGCCGGTTCCCGGGCAAGGACGTGTTCCCGAAGTACTTCAACACCGAGGTCGGCCTCGGCCAGTACCCGGTGACGGTGCTGGACCACGCGGGCGGCATGGCCACGTTCGCCGCCGGTGGCACGGCCGCGAAGACGCACTTCCTCAAGGAGGTGTGGACCGGCGGCACGAAGACCTACGGCGAGGTCGTCAACCCGAAACGCATCCAGGGCTTCACCGAGGCGATGGCCGCCGACCTCAACGCCGTCCTGCAGGGCGTGCCGGCGCACTACGGCCTGAAGCTGCACGACAACCGCCCGGTCGCCGGCGCCGCGGGCGCGTGGCAGCTCGGCCAGACCGCCGACACCGCCCACGCCTGGATGGCCGGATACAGCGCCTCCGCGGCCGGGTCGCCGGGCCTCGCCGTGGCGGTGTGGGTCGGCAACAAGGCCGAGGAGCAGAAGATCGTCGACCGCGGCGGCAGGAGCATCATCGGCGGCACCCTGCCCGGCCTGATCTGGCGTGACTTCCTGGACGCCGCCCTGACCGACCTGAAGGCGCCGGTCGTCACGTTCGCCCCGCGGCAGAACACCGGCGACAAGAAGGTCGGCACGGGTATCGCACCGGCGCCGTGACGGCCGGGACCGGCGGTCCTCGCGCGGTCCTCGCGCGCAGGGCCGCCCGGTGATCACGGCGGGGTGATGCGCCGCAGCTGGCCCGGAGTGAGGCGGAGGCCGGCGGCGGCGACGTTCTCCTCGAGGTGGGCGAGGCTCGCGGTGCCCGGGATCGGCAGCACGACCGGCGAACGGGCCAGCAGCCACCCCAGGGACACCTGCGCCGGGGTGGCGCCGAGCTCCGCGGCGACCCCGGCGATCCCCGTCGTCGCCGAGGCGACCGCGGGATGGACCGGCCGGGCGACGCCCACCTTCGTGGCGACGAGCAGCCCGGCCGGGTACGGGTGCAGCGCCTCGGCCAGGAGCTCCTCGTTGGCGCCCCAGCCGTACAGGTGCGCGGTGTCGATCAGGTCGACGCCGAGCTCGACGGCCCGCCTGGCGACGGCGACGGCGGCGTCCCGGGGAGGCGAGGTCGGCAGGTGCATCGCCCCGAACCCGAGCCGGCGCACCTCGATCGCGTCCGGGGCGCCGCCGCCGATCCGGAACGTGTCGGCAGTCATCGCCGCCATCCTGTCACGCGGCACATCGCCGCGCGTGGTCCGTCAGCTGCCGTCCCAGTCGCCGACGATGGGGACGTCGCCGGCGGCGCCGAAGCTGACCATGACGTCGGCCGGGCCGGTGGTGTTGGTGTTGCGGAGGCGGAACGTCTTGTCCGACGGGTGGAACACCCCGATGGTGGTGTCGTTGTCGCCGTCCCAGTCGCCGACGATCGGGGTGTCGCCGCTGGAGCCGTAGGACAGCGTCACGTCCGCCGGACCCGCGGTGTTGGCGTTGCGGAGGTAGAACGTCTGTGTCGAGGGGCGGTACACGCCGATGGTGGTGTCGCCGTCGCCGTCCCAGTCGCCGACCACCGGCAGGTCGCCGGTGGAGCCGAACGAGACCGAGATCTTCGGCGCGCCGGCGCTGTTGCTGTTGCGCAGCCGGAACGTGCGGTCGGTCGGCCGCCAGGTGCCGATGGTGGTCTGGCCGTCGCCGTTCCAGTCGCCGGCGAGCGGGGTGTCGCCGGCCTCGCCGTAGTTGAACGTGAGGTTCGCCCCGCCGCTGGCGTTGGCGTTGCGCAGGTAGAACGTGAGGGTGCTCGGCGCGTAGACGCCGGCGGTCACGGTGCCGTCGTCGTTCCAGTCGCCGGCCAGCGGGGTGACCCCGGCGGGACCGTAGATGAACAGCAGGTCCGCGGGGCCGGCGGCGTTGGTGTTGCGCAGCCGGAACGTCCGGTCGGAGGACCGGTAGACCCCGATGGTGGTGGTGCCGCCGAACGCTGCCTGCGCCGGCAGCGGTTGCACGTTGTCGAGCACGAGCGCGGCGGCGAGCGCCGCCGCGGCGACGATCAGCGGGCGGGCGGGACGGGACATCGATGCTCCTCAGGGCTCGGGGATGTCAGTCCCGGACCTGACGGACAAGCCGCGCGACGAGCAGGGCGCCGGTCATCTCGAGGTGGGTGCGCATGGCGGCCTCGGCGGTGGCGGCGTCGCGGGACAGGACCGCGGCGACGACCGGCTCGTGCTCGGCGTGGATCTGGGTGAGGGTGCGGCCGGAGGCCGTCGTGGGCGGGCCGAGCAGGGCGGTGGTGGAGCGGAGCTGGGCGACGATGGTGGCGGCGCGGGCGTTGCCGGCGGCGTGCAGCAGCAGGTCGTGCAGCGCGCGGTCGGCCGGCCAGAAGGCGGCCTCGTCGCCGTCGGCGCACGCGGCCGCCATGGCGTCCAGGGCGGCGCGGAGGGCGGCGTGCTGCGCGTCGGTCGCCAGGACCGCGGCCTTACGGGCGGCGGGCGGCTCCAGCGCGAGCCGGATCTCGATGATCTCCTCGATGTCGTGGGCGCGGGGGAGCAGGACGCTGAAGCCGCGGTTGCGCCGGATCTCGACCAGGCCCGCCTCGGCCAGGCGGAGCATGCCCTCCCGGACCGGGCTGCGGGAGACGCCGAGCAGCGAAGCGAGCTGATACACCGAGTAGGTCCGCTCGGGCACGAGCTCGCCGGCGGCGATGCCGTCGCGCACCGCCTGGGCGACCGCGTCGGCGAGGGAAGGGGCCTCTGGCGGCAGGCGCAGCGACGGCATGAGTAACATGTTACCTATGACTGACGTGGTGGGCGCGCTGGAGCGGGCCGGTCTCGAGGTCCGGGCCGACGCCGGCACCCGGGGGATGTATTCCTCCGACGCCTCGCTGTATCGGATCCCGCCCCTCGCGGTGGTCCGCCCGCGGCACGTCGACGAGGTCGCCGCCGCGCTCGCCGTCGCCCGGGAGACCGGGGTGCCGGTCACGTCCCGCGGCGCCGGCACGTCGGTGGCCGGCAACGCCGTCGGGCGGGGCATCGTGCTGGACTTCTCCCGCCACCTCAACCGCGTGCTCAGCGTCGACCCGGAGGCCAGGACCGCGGTCGTCGAGCCCGGCACCGTCCACGCCGTGCTGCAGAAGGCCGTCATGCCGCACGGGGTGCGCTTCGGGCCCGACCCGTCGACGCACCCGCGGTGCACGATCGGCGGGATGATCGGCAACAACGCGTGCGGCTCGCGCTCCCTGGCGTACGGGCGGACCTCCGACAACGTGGCCGGCCTCGAGGTGCTGACCGCGGCCGGCGAGAAGATCGTGACCGACCAGGAGCAGCACGGCGCCACCGTCGACGCGGTGCGCGCCGTCATGGCCGGGCACCTCGCCACCGCCAGGACCGAGTTCGACCGGTTCGGCCGTCAGGTGTCCGGCTACGCCGTACAACACCTGCTGCCGGAGCGGTTCGACCTCACGCAGGCGCTCGTCGGCTCCGAAGGCACCCTGGCCGTCATCACGCGGGCGACCGTCAAGCTGGTCGTCGACGCCCCCGTGCGGGTCGTCGTCGTCCTCGGGTTCCCTGACATCGTCGCCGCCGGGGAGGCCGCGCCCGCCGTCGTCGCCCACGGGCCGACGTCCTGCGAAGGGCTCGACTCGCGGCTGATCGCCGTGCTGCGCGCCCGCCGCGGCCCCTCCGCCGTGCCGCCGCTGCCCACCGGCGGCGCGTGGCTGTTCGTGGAGCTGGCCGGCGACGACCTCGGCGAGGTCGAGTCGCGGGCGCGGGTCCTCGCCGCCGCCGCCATCGGCGAGGACGCCCTCGTCGTCACCGACCCGGTCGTGCAGGCACAGCTGTGGCGCATCCGCGAGGACGGCGCCGGGCTCGCCGGCCGCGCCCCCTCCGACCGCCCGGCGTGGCCCGGCTGGGAGGACGCCGCCGTGCCCCCGCAGCAGCTCGGCGCGTATCTGGCCCGCTTCGACGAGCTCGTCGCGTCGTACAAGATGACCTCCGCGCCGTTCGGGCACTTCGGCGACGGGTGCATGCACGTGCGCCTCGACTACCCGCTCGACCAGCCCGGCGGCACCAAGGTCCTGCGCGAGTTCCTCACCGACGCGGCCAGGCTCGTCGGCGAGTTCGGCGGCTCGCTGTCCGGTGAGCACGGCGACGGCCGCGCCCGGTCCGAGCTGCTGCCGCACATGTACTCACCGGACGCGATCGCCCTCTTCGCCGGGATCAAGCACGCGTTCGACTCCGGCAACCTGCTCAACCCCGGTGTGCTCGTCGACCCGGATCCGGTCGACGCCGATGTACGACCCGCGGGCCGCTTCCCGCTCAAGGGCCTCGCCCTGGCGTACCCGCACGACGCCGGCGACCTCGCGCAGGCCGTCCACCGCTGCACGGGCGTCGGGAAGTGCCGGGCGGACAACTCCGCCGCCGGCGGGGTCATGTGCCCGTCCTACCTGGCGACCCGCGAGGAGAAGGACTCCACCCGCGGCCGGGCCCGGGTGCTGCAGGAGGTCGTCCGCGGCGAGCTCGCCTGGTCCGACCCGTCCGTGCACGACGCGCTGGACCTGTGCCTGTCCTGCAAGGGGTGCGCGTCGGACTGCCCGACGGGCATCGACATGGCCACCTACAAGTCCGAGGTGCTGCACCAGACGTACCGTGGCAGGCTCCGCCCACGCTCCCACTACACCCTCGGGAAGCTGCCGTTCTGGGCGCGGCTCGCCGGGTGGACGCCGCGGCTGGCGAATCTCGGCATCCGCCTGCCGCTGCTCGGCGGGTTCTTCCTGTGGCTGGCCGGCGTGGACAAGCGGCGGTCCGTGCCGCGCTTCGCCCGCCGCCCGTTCCGGCGCACCTTCCGGCCCTCGCCGACGCCGGGCAAGCCGGTGGTGCTGTTCGCCGACTCGTTCTCCGACGCGTTCTCCCCGTCGGTGGCCGCCGCGACGGTCAGCGTCCTGCGCGCCGCCGGCTACGAGCCGCGCCTGCCGTCCGGGACGGTCTGCTGCGGCCTGACCTGGATCACCACCGGCCAGCTCGACGCCGCGAAGAAGATCCTCACCCGCACCGTCGCCGCGCTCGCGCCCGACGCGCACGCCGGGGTGCCGATCGTCGGCATCGAGCCGTCGTGCACCGCGGTCCTGCGCTCCGACATCCACGAGCTGCTCCCCGGTGACGCCGACGCGGCGGCGGTCGCCGGATCGGTGCACACCCTCGCCGAGCTGCTCGCGCAGACGCCCGGCTGGACCCCGCCCGACCTGTCCGGCGTGGACGTCGTCGCCCAGCCGCACTGCCACCACCACGCCGTGCTCGGCTGGAAGGCCGACGCCGACCTGCTCAAGTCCAGCGGCGCGACGGTGCGGCGGCTCGCGGGCTGCTGCGGCCTGGCCGGCAACTTCGGCGTCGAGATCGGCCACTACGACGTCTCCCTGGCGGTCGCCGCGCAGAACCTGCTGCCGGCGCTCGACGCGGCACCCGACGCGGTCGTCCTCGCCGACGGGTTCTCCTGCCGCACGCAGGTCGCGGACCTGCGCGACCGGCCGGCCGTGCACCTGGCGGAGCTGCTCGACGGCGCGCTGGCCAAGCCGTCGCCCTGACCGTCCCCTGGCTAGGGTGGTGGGCATGTTCGACTACGACGCCGAGCTCCGGCAGCACAACGCCCGGCTGCGCGCCGCGGCCGCGGTGGGTGCGGGCGACCGGGTCCTCGACGTCGGCTGCGGCACCGGCCAGACGACCCGCGAAGCGGCCGCCGCCGGCCTCGAGGCGCTGGGCGTCGACATCCGGGCGGAGGCGCTGCGCCAGGCCCGGGTCCTGAGCGCCGGTCTGGGCAACGTCGCCTTCGAGCTGGCCGACGCCCAGGTCCACCCGTTCCCGGCGGCGCGCTTCGACGTGTGTGTCAGCAGGTTCGGCACGATGTTCTTCGCGGACCCGGTCGCCGCGTTCACCAACATCGGCTCGGCCCTGCGGCCCGGCGCCCGCCTGGCGATGCTGGTCTGGCAGGCCGCCGACCGCAACGAGTGGCCGGCCGTGCTCAGCCTCGGCGGCCCGCCTCGCCCGGCCGCCTTCTCCCTCGCCGACCCGGCCGTGACCGAGGCGATCCTGACGAAGGCCGGCTTCGAAGCCGTCGCCTTCGCCGACGTCCACGAGCCGGTCTACTACGGCCCCGACGCGGCGGCCGCCTACGACGCCATCCTGGAGCTGCAGGCCGGCGCCGCCGTGTCCGGCGAGGCGCGCCGCTGGCTGCGGGCCGCCGTCGAGGAGCGCGACACCGGTGGCGGCGTCACCTTCGACTCCCGCGCCTGGCTGGTCACCGCGCGCCGGGCCTGACGGCCTGGCGCGCGGTGGGGCGTCACACCGCCCTGGTGGGCAACGTGAACTTCCGCTTGCGGGGGTTGCTGTTGCCGTCGGGGATGCCGGTGGTGGTGACCGTGGCGCTCTTCGTGCCGTCCGGCTCGTCGATGCGGGTGATCTCCACGGAGCCGTTGCGGGTGTCGTACGTCATCCAGCCGACCGTGTCGTTCGGGCTGCGCCCCGACTGCGGGCGGGTGCCGGCCGGGATCAGGCTGACGACCGCGAGAGCCCGGTACGCGGCGAGGTCGTCGCCGGAGCGGCCCTTGGTCAGCTCGTGCACGAACATCGACACCGCCTGCCACGCCCACGCCTCGAACACGACGGCCGCGCGGCCGCCGTCGACGCAGGCGACGAGCCGGTCGCTCATCGGGTCCCACCGGCGTTCCTTGCACACGGCGAAGAGCGCCGTCGGCGGGGCGTCGTGCTGCCAGACGTTCGAGCTGTTGGCGGTGTAGCCGTCCCTGGCGAGGTTCTCCCCGAGCCGGCCGCGGACCGGGTCGTTCCAGGCGGCCCACAGCTTCGCGCCGCCGGCCTTGAACGCGTCGGTGATGAGGGTGGCGGCGATCGCGGCGCCGACGTCGGCGAACCAGCCGAGCGTCGCCGGGTTGAAGGCGGCCGCGGCGGCCGGCGCGGCGGCGCCCGCACAGGCCGCCGGGCCGGCTCCCGCGGCCATCAGGACTGTGGCGGCGCCGGCGGTCTGGAGCAGCCGCCGCCGCGGCATCCGGGTGACCATGTCCCTTCACTGGCGGACAGCGGTCACAGGGGGAGCATGGCCAGGGGCACGTGATGCTGGCCGGCGTGGATGTCGCGGTCGTACAGGCTGCCCTGCACGACCGGCCGCGGGAACGAGATCTTCACGACGTGCAGGGCGGGGAGCCGGAAGATCTGGACGGTGTCCGCCGGGACGCCGTAGAGGCGGGCGACCACGGCCTCGTCCAGGAAACCCGGGTCGGCGACGAGCGCGTAGCCGGCGGCGTCGCGCATGAACAGCTCCATCGTCACCCAGAACGGCCCCGCGTTCTTCGAGCGGACCTCGATGGCCAGGTCGGCGACGGTACGGGCGGCGCTATCGGACATCGCCGGCCGCCAGGAACGCGATGCGGAACAGGCTGGTGGGGGAGTCGACGTCGACGACGTGGTTGAGCGCGAACTCGTAGGTGGCGCCGCGTTCGGTCTCGGCGGGTGAGGTGGCGAACGCGAGGCTCGGCAGGTGGCGCATGTCCGGCGTCGGCAGGTGCAGCATGAGCGGGTTGGCGACCTTCGCGACCGCGGTGGCCGTCCGCTGGTCGGCGGCGTTGACCAGCAGCATCACGCCGACCTCGCGCGGCGGGCCGGTGGCGGGGTCGATCGCTTCGAGGACGGCGTCGAAGCCGTACAGGCGGATGTCGAACGCGTAGTCGTCGGCGCCCAGGCCGAGCGTCTGGGTGACCCGGTCGGTGAGGACGCGGCGCAGCAGCGCGGCCCACGTGGTGATCTGGCCGAGGATGTGCGGGTCGCGGATCGCGGTGAACGACATCGTCTGGTAGCCGGTGATCCGGGCGCCCTCGAGCTTGACCGTGTGCTGGGCCGCGGGCTCGAACCGGGAGCCCTCCACGCGCACCCGCCGGTCGTCGAGGGCGGTGTACGTCGCGTCCCCCACCAGCAGGGTGCCGGCCGGTTCCCGCATCGAGAAGGGGTCGACCGTCTCGTACAACATGTGCGCGGCGACCGACGTCGGGGTGCAGGCGACCGCCGGGTCGAGCGGCTCGATGGTGAACCCGGTGGCGTCGACGGTGGCGAACACGCCGCTGGAGCGCGGGTCCGTGGTGCACTGCGCACCGCACTCGACGATCTTCGCCGCGTGCCAGGCCGGGCCGGCGGGCAGGCCGGCCATGAGCGGGACGGCGGCGGCGAGCGCGGTGTCCGTGGCGCGGCCGGCGAGGACGACGTCGGCGCCCGCGGCGAGCGCCTCGGCGATCGGTTCGTGGCCCATCATGGCGACGATGTGCTCGCAGCTGTCCAGGGTCGCCGCGTCGAGGTCGCCGGCCGGGGGCAGCGGATGGATCCGGCCCCGGTCGAGGTGCTCCTTGAGGTCCGCGGCCCGCTGCTCGCTGTGGATCGTGGCCACCCGCAGGTGCAGCCCCTCCGCGGCCAGGACGTCGCGGATGATGCCCGCGACCCAGTCGACGCCGGAGTCGGTGCCGCTGGTGCCGCACGAGCCGATGATCAGCGGGATGCGGGCGCCGGCCACGGCGCGCAGCAGCGGCCGGAGGTCGCGGGCGACGGCGGCGGCCGCGGTCTTCGCGGTCCCTGTGCCGAGATAATAGGGCCCGGAGTCGGTGGAGCCGCCGTCCAGGGCGATGACGTCGGCGCCGAGCTCCAGCCCGCGGTCGATGATCTCAGGCGGGAACCCGGAGCCGAGCATGCCGGACGGCACGAGGATGCGGACGGTCACTGCGTCTCCAATTCGTAGCGATGGATGGTGCGGAGCCACTCAGGCAGCGGTCGCCGCCGCGGTACGGCGTTGCTGCAGCCGCCCGAGCCGCGCGATGACGAGCAACGCGAGCGCGGCGAGGATCGCGATGTCGAGCAGCATCCCGCCCCAGCCGGTGAGGTCGACGACGGCGCCGATGAGCGCCGGTCCGCCGAAGCCGCCGAGGTACCAGGTGACCGCGTACAGCCCCGTGTAGGTGCCGACGACCCGGCTGGACGGCGCCAGGTTCCACAACGCGACGATCGCGTTGATCGCGAACGCGGCGGCGCCGGCGGCCGCGACGCAGAACACGACGACGGTGCCGGTGGCGCTCCGCACGAGCGGCCCGGCGGCGAGCGCGACCGCGAAGACGACCATGCCCGCGGCCATCGTGCGGAGCCTTCCGAAGCGTTCGGCGGCGAGCGCGGCCGGGTAGCAGGCGAGCAGGTAGGCCACGCCGCTGGGCAGGGTGAGCCCGCCCGCCTCGCCGCGGGTCAGGCCGAGTGCCTGCATCCCGTACGGGGTGATGAGCGACCGCGACGCGAACCACGCACCGCCGAACAGCAGGACGGTGACCAGCAGCAGGAGCCTGCGGCGGTCCGGGTCGCGGGCCAGTTCGGCGATGACCTGCCTGACCTTCGGGCGGGGCTCGTCGCTGCCGGTCGCCTCCTCGGCCACGGCGGCCCGGTAGCCGGGGGACCGGCTGTCCCGGACCTTGACGAGCAGCACCGCCGTGGCGGCCAGCATGATCACCGCGGGGATGACGAACGCGCCCTTCGGGTGCTCGTCGACCACGAGCAGGCTGATGAGCGACGCGACGATGATGGTCAGCGAGGTCGCGATCTTCACGGCGGCGTTGGCCCGGCCGCGCCGCTGCGGGGCGATGAAGTCCGGGAGCAATGACTCTGCGAGGGGGCGGGTGCTGTTGGCGATCAGCGCGTACACGACCATGACGGCGACCAGTGCGGCCAGCGACGTCGCCCAGGGCAGCAGCACGAAGACCACCGCGGCGACGGGCATCCCGACCGCGAGGTACGGCATCCGCCGCCCCCACCGCGTGCGGGTGTTGTCGGAGCGGTTGCCGATCCACGGCTGGACGAACATGCCGAGCAGGTTGTCCGAGCCCATGAGCAGGCCGATGACGGCGGCGCTGGCCACGTGCTCGCGGAGCAGGGCGGGCACCTGGTTGTCGTAGAAGTTCCAGGTCGACTCCTGCGCGAACAGCGCAAGGGCGACGAAGAACGTGATGCCGCGATCCTTCGGTCGGTCCACGTCCTTCCTCCTCGGGGTGTCGGGGGAGCTGCTCGGGGGTGTGGGGCGTCACGCTAGTTTGCTATAGCAAAAGCGTCAACGGTTGCATCTGGTTACGCCATGGCATGGGGTAGGGTGCGGGTCATGCCCGCCGAGACGCTCGCCGACCAGGCGTATCGCCACGTCCGCGCCGCCATCGCCGCCGGCGAGCTCGCGGCGGGGGAGAAGGTCACCGAGCGCGGCATGGCCGAGCGGCTCGCGATCAGCCCCACCCCGGTCCGGGAGGCGCTGCGCCGGCTGGAGCTCGACGGGCTCATCGAGCGCATCGGCCCGCGGACGGTGCTCGTCGCCGCGATCCGCGACGCCGCCGTCGACGACCTCGCCGAGGTGGAGGTCGGGCTGCGCGGGCTCGTCGCCCGGTTCGCGGCGCGGCACGCCACCGCCGCTCAGCTCGACGCCCTCGACGCCGTCCTCGACCGCGCCGACGACCTGCTGATCCTGCTCAAGGACCGGCGCCGGCACGGCCGGCCCGCCGACCGCCACCTCACCGCGCTGCTGGACACCATGCAGGAGTTCAACGACACCGTCGACGCGTGCGCCCACAACCCGGTGCTGATCCGGATGCTCGACCAGAGCCGCGTCTTCACCCGCCCCGAGCGCCGCGAGCTGCTGCTGCGCCGGGTCGCGGAGGACGAGACGTTCGGGCTGTCGCGGTACACCAGCCACCGCGCCCTCGTCCGGGCCCTGCGCGCCGGCGACTCGGCCGCCGCGGAGCGCATCGCCCTGGAGGACTCACAGGGCGGCCTCGAAGCACTCCGGGAAGCCCGATAGCCGGGGTCGACGGCCGCGGCCGGACGTCTGGCGCGGTGGACATGGCCTGCGGCACGGCGAGGGGCAGGTCGGCGGCGGCACGCTCGGCCACATCGTGAGCCGGGGCCGCAACGTCCGGCTGGATCTCACTGGTCCTGGATCTACGTCGCCCGCGACGAGCCGGGCATCTGGCAGTGGATGGCCCGGCAGCAGCGGTAATTTCGTGTCGCGGATTAAGGTTGCTTTAGATCCCTGTCGGGCGGCGGTGAGCTTCGCCTAGCATCACGGCGGCGTTGATCGTCCGTGCCTGCTGGGGAGTCGAGTTGCCGGTCCGTGAGCCGCTGAGCCGGCGCGCGCGAGGTCTCATCGCCGCGTCCGCCGGGGTTGTCGTCGTCGTGGTCGCGGCCGGCGCCTATCTGGCCGGCCGGTCCGACGGCGCCGCGCCGTCCGACCCGGTGGCGTATTCGTCGCCGGAAGCGGCCCGGCCGGAGCTGGGCAGCGCGCCCGGCGCCACGGGCTCGGCCTCCGCGGCCTCCGCGGCGCCCTCGTCGGCCGCGGCCGCCGCCACCCCGCCGAAGGCGCCCGCCGGCGGCTGGATCCCGGTCGACGGCGCGTGGAAGGCGCAGGCCGACGCGTATCAGGCGCTGAAGGCCGACCCCGTCCCGGCCGGCGTCGGCAACCTGCCGGAGTTCCGGGCGGACTGCCAGTACAGCCACTCCCTGGCCGACGACCCGATCGTCTTCCCCGGCCTGCCCGGCTCGTCGCACATGCACTCGTTCGTCGGGAACAAGGCGGTCAAGGCGAGCACCACGGCCGGGGACCTGACGAAGTTCACGGCCACCACGTGCAAGCCGGTGCTGGACCATTCGGCGTACTGGGTGCCGACCCTGTACGACAACGGCACCGGCAAACCCGTGGAGACCACCGGTTTCCGGGTCTACTACCGCTCGCTGATGAGCAGCTCGGCCAACCAGATGCCGATGCCGAACGGCCTGCGGATGATCAGCGGCGACGCGACGAAGCGGCAGCCGACGCCGCGCGGCGCCAGCGGCCAGTTCTACTGCGCGTTCTACGGCCCCGGCGACCTCGACGGCGTCGCCCGCAGCACCAACGGCAACTGGCCCATCTGCGGCGGCGACGCCACCCTGCACTTCATGATGCAGTTCCCGGACTGCTGGGACGGCAAGCACCTGGACAGCCCCAACCACAAGGACCACGTCAAGTACGGCTCCGGCAACGCCTGCCCGGCCAGCCACCCGGTGAAGATCCCGGCGATCACGTTCGACATCCAGTACGGCGCGAAAGGCACCCAGCAGGGCTACTACCTGTCCTCCGACAAGGAGGGCAAGAGCGCCTCCTCGATGCACGGCGACGCCTTCGTCATGTGGGACACCGCGACGATGAACAAGCGCACGAAGAACTGCATCCAGCAGCGTCGCACCTGCGACAACAACGGTTATCAGACCTGAGGTCCCGCGACGGCCCCGCGGACCCGGCCGAGATGGTCGAGCGCCGCGCGGTGCAGGGCGTCGTCGCGGCACCAGCCGTTCGCCAGGGACGGCAGCCCCGCGGCCGCGACCCGGTCCGCGCGGGCCCGGTCCCGCATGGTGCGCTCGCCGCAGTCCCACTGGAACCGCAGGCCCTCCAAGGGTCGCGCCACCGGCCGGGCCACCAGGTCGAGCAGTTCCCCGTCGGCGAACCCGAGGCCACGGATCCAGTCGACGCGGGCGGCGGTGACAGGTGCGCCGAACGCCCGGTCGATCCACGCGAGCTGGAACGCCGCGTGCGCCGACGGCTCCGTCAGCAGGACCCTGGCGTAGGCGGCGAACGCCCCGCCGAGCGTCGTCTCGATCCGGCCGCGCAGGAACGCGTCGTCCGCGTCGTCGAGCCGCGGCGCAAACCGGCGCAGCGCGTCCAGGGCCCACCGCACCCGCTCCACGTCGCCGTGCCGCTCCAGCAGCTCCCGCCCGCGCGCGCCGAACGACGCGAACGCGCCGATCACCGCGTTCCGCTCCGACGGACCGAGCCGCCGCTCGTGCAGCATCGGCAGCAGGTGTACCAGCGACGCCTCGTCGCGCAGCCCGGCGACCGCGTCCGGTGCACCGGTGCCGAACCGCGGATACGGCCCGCCGCCCCGCGGCTCGGCCACGCACAGGCGCAGGAACTCGCGCAGCGGCGCCGGGTCCGTCCGCAACCCGGCGGCCCGACGCCGCGTGATCAGCGCCGCCAGCGCGTCGGCCGCTCCCGGCCGCTCGACGAGCCGGGGCACCAGCCGCTCGCTCGCCGGGTGCGCCGCCACCCGGTCCACGATCCCGGGCGCGAGGGGCCCGCCGTGCCGCAGCGCCTCGACGAGCTCCTCGCTGACGGCGTCGACGGCGGACAGCGCGAGGATCTCCGCCGCCGCCCGTCGCACCGCGGCGCCGCGGTCCCCGTGCAGCAGCCCCCGTAGCAGGTCGGTGAGGCGCGGCGGCGCGTCGTGGCACAGCATGTCCCGCAGCCGCCGCTGACCGAGGAACCGCACGACGTCCCCGTCGCTCTCCTCCCGCACGAACCGTTCGACGTGCCCGGCGATCGCGCCGTCCTGCCGCCGCAGATACGCGTCGGTCAGGTGCTCCATCGTCTCCGGCCACCGGTGTACGCCCAGCGCCCGCGCCCGCTCAGGCGCGACGGCGTCCAGCGCCACCGCGGCCGCCCACAGCGGATCGCGCCGCGCGCCGACGTGCTCGACCAGCACCGCGACCGCCTCACCGCCGGCCGCGGGACCGAGCTGCCGCAGGCCGACGCACGCCCAGAACCGCAGGTCACCGTCGTCGCCCCGCACCGCCGCCAGCAGCAGCGGCACCGCGGCCGCCCCCGCACCATCGACGAGCTCCCGCACCTTCACGTCCGGCTCGTGCGGCGACGGCGTGAAGTCGCTGTCCCAGTGCCGGTGCGCCCACACCTCGTCCCGGAGCGCCTCGAACAGCCGTTCCGCCTCCACGCCCCGACCCTAACCCCCGCCGGGGACCGGGCCCGCGGTTGACTTGTCGCAAATCTTGACTCAGGATGTTGAGACAAGACATGAGACATCGGAGGCGTCATGGTGCGTCCAGGGGAACTGGAGCGGGCAGGCGTGTGGCTGGCCGGGCACGGCCTGGCCGACGTCGTGCCGACACCGTTGCTGGCGGCGCGGCTGGCGGTCCGGCGCCGTGCCCGGACGGCCGGTGCCGTCCTGCTGGCCGGGTTCATCATCGCGGTCGCCCTCACCTACACCGGCGGCATGGTCGACGGGTCCGGGCGCCGGCGCTGGCTGCTGCTGGTGCTGACGGCGCTGGTGGCCGGGCTGGTGCTGGCCCAGGCGCTGCTGGACTGGTGGGTGCGGCGGGCCGACCGGCGCGCCGGTGCGGCGTTGCCGCGCCGGGCGGCCTACCCGGTCCGGCTCGGCTGGCGCACCGTGCTCGGCTGGCCGCGCGCCGCGCTCGCGGCCACCACGTTCGCGGGCGCGGTGGCGCTGGCGATCGGCGCCCTGACCCTGGACGACCCCACCGCGGGCTATGCGGCGGTCATCCTGCTCATCGGGCTGTGCGGGCTCGCGACCGGCGCTGTCGTCCAGCTGCGCCACGTGCTGACGCACCCGGCCGTGGCCGACGACGAGGTGTCGCTGACCGTCGACGTCGTGATGCGGGTCGACGACGCCCGGGTCGGCGCTGTGCCGATGGCGGTGTGGTCGGTGTGGTCGCTGCCGGTGGTGTCGGTGTTCAGCACCGCATTCGGCTGGTGGAACGCCGCCTGGATCGTCTTCATCCTCCTGGGCGTCGGCGCGCAGGCCCTGATCGAGTCGCGGACCGAGCGGACCGCGATGGTGGCACGGCACGTCATGAGCGCATCGTGACCCGGATGATCGTCATCGACGCGGCCTCGCCCGTGCCGCCGTTCGAGCAGCTGCGCGCGCAGCTCGCCCGGCAGATCCAGGACCACACCCTCGCCGTGGGCACCCGGCTGCCGACGATCCGCCGGCTGGCCGCGGACCTCGGCCTGGCCGTCAACACCGTCGGCCGGGCCTTCCGCGAGCTGGAGGAGGCGGGGCTGATCGAGACCCGCGGATCAGCCGGCTCGTTCGTGTCCACGGCCGGCGAGCAGGGACGCGAGCGGGCCAGTCGCGCCGCCGCTGAATACGCCGCCGTCATCGCCAGCGTCGGCATCGACACCAACGAGGCCATCCGCATCGTCAGAGCAGCGCTGACCAGCGGCATCGCGGTGTCCACCGACACCCGCGACCCGAAGGAGGCATGACGTGGCCGTGCCCGGCAGCCTTCCCCAGCGCGCATCTTCCTGCTGGCCTGCGATCCGGGCAACGGCAGGGTCGGCGTGGGCACCCACCTGGGCGCCATGCTCCGCGCCGCGGCCCTCGCCGACCTGCACCGGGCCGGCCACCTCACCGACGAACGCGGCCGCGCCGCAGTCGACGTCCGGGACCCCTGCCGCGATCCTGTCCTCGCCGAGGTCCTCGACGAGATCGCCGGCTCCAGGCCGCACAGCTGGCAGTCCTGGATCGGCCGCCGGCAGGGCACCACCTTCAGGGCGGTGCGCCAGCAGCTCGACGACGGCGGCTGGGTCCACCTCCGGCCGCACAGAATGCTCGGACTGTTCCCCACCACCAAGGTGACCACCCGCGACCCCCGCGTCCGCGACGAGCTCCTCGACCGGGTCCGCACCGCCCTGCACGATCCCATCGGCGACCTCGACCCCGCCGACGCCGCACTCGTGGCCATCGTCGCCGCCGGCGGTCTCACGCTCGTCCTCGACCGTGCGACCAGACGCGCCGGCAAACAGCGCATCCAGGAGCTCACCAACCTGAGCGGACCGATCGGCCCCGCCCTGATCAGATCGATCCAGGCAGCCGCGACCGGCGAGATGTAGCCGTTGCCGGCCGCGGACAGGGCCGGCCGGCACGCACCGGCCGGCCCTGTCGCCGTTCAGCAGGTCTTCGTGGTCAGGTAGCGGTTGATGACCTTGCCGTCGGGCTTCACGATCTCGACCTTGGTGAGGGTGGGCGAGTAGCCGCGCCCGGCGATCGTGTAGCAGGGGCTGTCGGAGTCGTTCATGTCGACGTAGCGGCGGACCGAGCCCGCGCCGCAGTTGTAGTAGAACCAGTGCCACTTGCGGGCCCTGGTCTTGTCGGCGGACTCCACCCAGCCCTCGTAGCTCACGTTGACCCCGCACGGGTCCACCCCGGCGAGGGCGGGGGCGGGCACGGCGAGCGCCGCCCCGGTGAGCAACAGTGCGACCGTCGTCGCTGTGATGGCGCGCTTCAGCATGATGTCGATTCCTTTCGTCAGGGTTGAACGGTGCGGGGTCAGCTGCCGTGGCTCGTGTCGAGCCAGACGTTCGTGAGCGGGTGCTGGAACGACCAGACCCCGGTCGTCATGTGTTTGCGCATGTTGAACGCGCGCGCCGGCGTGCCGTAGCCGAGGTACGAGTAGTACTCGTAGGAGCCCTGGTCGTACCAGTGGTACAGCCCCGTGCGCTCGGCGGCGCGCCACGTCTGCGTGCCGACCCAGCCGTCGGTGTCGATGTTCGGGTCCTCGCGCGAGTTGTAGAGCCGCTGCCAGCGGACGGTCGCGCTTGCGGTGTTCGGACCGAACTGCCCGTCGATGTCGCTGTACAGGTTCTCGACCCACAGCATCGACTGCCACAGCCGCACGAGGTTGCCGGTGTTGACGCATGAACTGACCTGGCACAGTTGATCGTTGTCGCTCCAGCCGCCGGTGACGACGTGGGCCGACGCGGCACCCGGCGTGCCGAGAGCGATGCCCAGCACCGTGGCCAGCACGACCGCCGTGCGCGTGGCGGCCCCTGTGAACCTGCCTTGCATGAGGTGCTCCGTTCCCGGGGGACGTATCGGATGCCCTGCGCTCCCCCGTAGCACAGGGCACGACCGTCGCCGGCGACCGAGATCGTCCGGCGGGTTCACGATCGGCGCCGCGGAGGATGTCCGACAGGGGCGGCCGCGTCCGGACAAACAACACCGGACAAACGCCACGGCACGCGCTGATGCCGGTGCGGGGGGAGGAGCGTCACGCCCATGGCACGAGCCGGGCAACCGCTCGACGGGTTGTCCGGGGAGGTCGCGAAGTTGTCCGGCAAGGATGCCCGGACGGGACCCGGTGAACGGCGTTCGGCGGCCTGACCGCTGTGTCAGGCCGCCGATGCGCGTGTGTTTCGAATGCCGTTCAGATGTCGGAGCCGTCGTGCCCCTTGCGGCCGCTGTGTCCCCTTGCGAGGGTCCGGAGGGCTCGGACGCCCGCCGGGGGCCAAACCGGGCCGGTCGGCCACGTCGCGCGGGTCAGACTGGTGAACTCGGCGCGGACGAGGTCGTCGTCATGGCTGACGAGGTCGGTGAACGCCTCGTCGAATCCCCGGTCCCACTCCGGGGAGAGCCCGGTGTGCATCGCGGATCACCACCTCTGTGTCCCCGCTGTCCCCGCTGTGCGGGTCAGTTGTCGAGGACCTTCTGCTCCCGTTCGGAGTGACCGCCCACCGTGATCTTGCGGGGCTTGGCCTTCTCGGCGATCGGGATACGCAGGGCGAGGACGCCGTTGTGATACGTGGCGTCGATGCGGTCCGTATCGAGGGCGTCGCCGAGGAACATCTGCCGGGAGAAGACGCCGAGCGGCCGCTCAGTCAGGGTCGCCTGGGCCTGGTCGCCGAGGTCGACGGGGCGCCGCTCCGCGCGGACGGTCAGCACGTTGCGCTCGACGTCGATGTCGATCGCGTCCTTGTCCACGCCGGGCAGGTCGAACACGATCACGAACTCGTCGCCGTTGCGGTACGCATCGGCCGGCATGGTCGTCGGCCTGGACCACGTGCCGGTCGACGGGGCGCCGAACAGCTGCTGGGCGAGCCGGTTGACCTCGGTGAAGGGTTCGCTGCGCATCAACATTGGGGCCACCTCCTGGGTCTCGACTGATCGGTCAATGCGCGATACATTGTTTGTAACACGTCATCGGTTCGATGACAAGTCAGATGTCAACGAACTGATGACAATCCTTGCCGAGAGAAGCGGATCAGCCCGATGACCAGCCAGAAGACGGCGCTGACCGCGGCGGTCGCCGTCGTCGCCGCGATGACCGAACGCGTCTCGACCATTGCTGCTCCCGGAGCGGACACCGCCACGGAGGATCGGCTGGAGGAGCGGCCGGAGATGGGAGCGGGCGCGGGGGCAGGGACCGGTGCGAGGGCTGAGTCGGGCGCGGGGGCAGGCGCAGGGGCAACGACGAGTTCCGGAGATGGTGCGGGTGCAGGGGTCGGTGGGCGCGGCGGTGCGCAAGGTCGGTCCGGTGAAGCCGCGCCGGTCGACCCGGCCGCCGTTCTCGAGGCGCTGGTGCTGCTGCGGTGGGTGCAGGAGCGGCTCGCCGAGGCGGAGCCGGTGCTGATCGCCGCGGCCAGGGGCGCCGGCGTGAGCTGGCAGGCCATCGCGCCCGCCCTCGGAGTGGCGAGCAGGCAGGCGGCGGAGCGGCGGTATCTGCGTGCCGCGTCGGTCACCGGCGGCGGCACCCGTGAGGACAGGGTCCGGGCCGAGCGTGACCACCGAGCGGGGGTCCGCGCCGTGGCCCAGTGGAGTGCCGACCACACCGCCGACCTGCGCCGCCTTGCCGGGCAGGTCGCGGGACTGCGGGACGCGCCCGCCGGATCGGCCGCGGACCTTGACCGGCTCCACCGGGCCCTCGCCGACGCCGACGCCACCGCCCTGCCCGCGCTCCTCGCCGCCACCCGCCGACACCTCGACGAGCATCCGGCCCTGGCCGGTCAGGTCGACGAGGTCACCGCCAGCACCGACGCCGTCCTGCGCCGGACCCAGCGGGACCGCGACCGAGGCTGAACGTTCCCGGCCCAGCGTCGTTGGCTAGTGTCCTAGGACGGTCTACGAGGTGTGACGCTGCACGCCCGTCCCACCCTGGCCAGGCGGGCGCGGGGCAGGCGGGCAACGGGACCGCGGGGTGGTCGGCAGGCGTGGCACAGTGCTGGGATGGACGTTGTGGTCGAGCGGGTCGGCAGTGCCACGGACGAGGTCGTCGCGGCGTTCGGGCGGCTGATGCCGCAGCTGTCGCGGTCCGCGGCGCCGCTGGACGCCGCGGCGCTGGAGGCGGTCCTGGCGTGGCCGGGCAACCGGGTGCTGGCGGCGCGGGCCGGCGGCAGGGTCGTCGGGGTGCTGACGCTGGTCCTGTTTCCGGTGCCGACCGGGCTGCGGGCGAGGATCGAGGACGTGGTCGTCGACGAGGCGGCCCGGGGGCACGGTGCCGGGGCGGCGCTGACCCGGGAAGCCGTGCGGCTCGCGCACGCGGAAGGCGCGCGGACCGTCGACCTGACGTCCCGCCCTGACCGGGTCGCCGCGAACCGGCTGTATGAGCGGCTCGGCTTCAAGGCCCGTGACTCCAACGTGTACCGCTTCGCCGGATAGGAGACGACGACAGAGATGGGCGACATCGTCGGCGACGACCCGCTGCGCGACGGGATGCGGTTGTCGGTGCGGCTGCGGTACGACTTCACGGTGACCGACGCGGACCGGCTGCTGGCCGCGGCCCGGCGCATCCACTGCGAGCTGCATCCGGGGGAGACGCCGGAGCAGGCGGAGCTCGTGGTCACCTGTGCCGCGGACGCGTTGTTCGCGGTCCTGGAGCAGATCGGTCTCACCGGTGACGCGCTCGGGGCCCGGCTCGACGGCTACGCGGCCGACGGGTTGGCGGCCGGCGGGTCCCGGGGTCAGGCGGTCATCGACGAGCCGGATCCGTTGCGGGCCGGGTGGGACTGCCTGCGGACCGGGGACGTGTTCGCGCTGCCCGCCGACCGGGACGGGTGAGGGCGGCCCGGATCAGCGGCGCCACCAGTACCGTGGCGGCACCGGCGAACGCGATGGCCACCGCCGGTGAGGTCAGCTCCGCGACGGCGCCGAACACGAGCGGCCCGACGCCCTGCAGGGCCATCATGCCGGTGGAGAGCAGGGCGAAGAGCTGGCCGCGGCGGTCCTGCGGGGCGGCTTCGAGGAAGGCACGCTGCAGGCCGAGGCCGTAGGCGAAGCCGGTGCCGGCCACGACGAGCAGCCCGACGAGGACCGGCAGTGGCGGTGCGGCCAGGACGGCGACGAGCGGCCCGCCGAGGACGACGAGGAACGGCGCGGACAGCCGCTCCCGCAGGCTCGGCCGCAGGAACCGGCCGGCGACGAAGTTGCCGAGCAGCATGCCGACGGCGGGTGCGGCCATGAGGACCGCGCCGGTGCCGGGCGGGAGGCCGCGGCTGCCGGCGTACGCGACGAGGAGCGCCTCACCGCTCGCGACGAACGCCGACGGCAGCCACTGCGCGAGCAGGAGCCGCCGGACCGTGCGGTCCCCGAGCAGCGCACCCGCACCGGCCAGGCTGTCGCGCACCGCACCACCGCGAGCCGGCGCGACGCCGGCGCCGGCAGCGCTGCCCGGACCGCTGCCCGGACCGCTGCCCGGACCGCTGCCCGGACCGGTGACCGCGGACGAGCCAACGACGGTTGAAGCGGCGGCGGCCGGAGCAGCCGCGGACGAGCCGCCGACGGTTGAAGCGGCCGCGGACGGGCCGCCGACGGTTGAAGCGGCGGCGGTTGGAGCAGCCGCGGACGAGCCGCCGACGGTTGAAGCGGCCGCGGTTGGAGCGGCGGCGGACGGGTCCGCGACAGCCGGATCAGCGATGCTGGCCGCTCCACCAAGGGTTGAAGCGGCGGCGGCCGGAGCGGCGGCGGAAGAGCCGGCGGCAGACGGACGGGCGGTGGAAGGCAGGCCGTAGCGGACCGCGACGGCGGCGGCGACGTGGCAGGCGGCGGCGAACAGCAGCGCCGGGCGCGGACCCGCGGCGGCCACGGCGATCCCGCCCCCGGCCAGGCCGAGCAGCTGCGCGGCGGACGAGGACATGTTCGACACCGAACGGCCGAGGACGTAGGCGTCGCCGGTGAGCCGTTCGGCGATGACCCGGGCGGCCGAGCCGGCGAACACCGGCGTACCGCAGGCGATCACCGCGACCAGGGTCAGGCTCACCGCGACGGGCAGGTCGAGCAGTCCCAGCGCCGCCGCGAGCAACGCCTCCACCGCGTAACCCGCGACGATGAGCGGCCGCGGCCGGAGGCGGTCGGTCAGGGCGCCGAGCAGCAGCCCGCCGACGACCTGCGGCAGGAACCCGGCACCGAACGCGAGCGCGCTCAGCAGCGGCGACCCGGTGCCCGCGTAGACGAGGACGGACAGCGCGAAGATCTGCAGCGAGTTCGCGCCGATCGCCAGGGTCCGCGCGACGAACAGGGCGCGGAACGACGGCTCCGCGAACACCTCGCGGTAGGTGGCCGGGCGGTCGACGACGGTCATGCCACGAGCCTGCGGGTGCGCGCCGGCGGCCACGAATGATTCGCCACAGGGCGTAAGGTCGAGGGATGCTGCGGTTCGTGGTCGGGGCCGAGGACCTGCTGCGCACCCGGTTCGCCCTGTCGCCGGTGTTCGAGCTGCACCATCTGCTCCGCGCGCTGAGCAGCCCGCATCGGCAGGGCGTGCCGGAGGCGTGGCTGGCGCGGCTGCGGCCACGGTTCGCGCCGCTGCGGCAGGACCCGGCCCTGGAGGCGGTCCTGGCGCTGCACCTGCCCGGGTCGGGTGCCACGTTCTTCTCGCCGCCGCCGCGCGACCTGGGGCAGGGCATCGACGACGACCTCGCGGCCATGCGCGCCGCTCCTGCCGCCGGGGTGCGGGACGAGATCGCCTTCTACCTGCGGGGCCGCCGTGACGTGTCCGACGCGGCGAGGGCGGTGCTGACCGGGCCGGACGCCGTCGACCGGCTCGCCGGCCTGCTGGCCGCCGCGTGGGAGGCGCTGCTCGCCGACGACTGGCCGCGGCTGCGGCTGCTGTGCGAGCGCGACGTCGTGCACCGCGTCGGCGAGCTCGGCCGGGCCGGCTGGGCCGCCGCTCTCGCCGGTCTGCACCCGAAGGTCCAGTGGCGCGACGGCGGCATCGACGTGCGCGTCCGTGCCCGCCGCGAGACCGCGCTCGCCGGGGAAGGTCTTCTGCTGGTCCCGTCGGTGTTCGTGTGGCCGGACATCGCCGTGTACTCCGACGACCCGTGGCCCAAGGCGATCGTCTACCCGGCGCGCGGCGTCGGCACGCTGCTGGAGCACGGCCCGCCGGAGGCGCCGGCGCACCTGTCGGCGCTGCTCGGCCGGTCCCGGGCGCTGCTGCTGGCGACCCTCGCCGACCCGGCCAGCACGAGTCAGCTCGCCCGCGCGTACGGCATGGCGACCGGCGCCGTCGGCGACCACCTCGCGGTCCTGCACCGCTCCGGCCTCGTCGAGCGGGCCCGGTCGGGGCGGTCCGTGCTGTACCGCCGCACCCCGCTCGGCGACGCGCTGACCGGGGGCTAAGGCGTGTTTAGTCAGTGGATGCCGGGCTGCGGCCCCGATGACCAGACACGCCTTAGCTCGGGTCGCGGCCGATGAAGGCGAGCAGCCGGGTCTGGGCGTCGGCGTCGGCGGGGACCTCGACGCGTGCGCCGTAGTGGCCGCTGCCGCGCATCGCGTCCTCCATCGGCAGCATCCCCTCGAGCATCGCCGCGCAGCGGTCCTGGTCGAGGCGCTCGTCCTGGCCGGTGGCGCGGGCCAGGTCCCACGTGTGCATGAAGACGTCGGCGGTGTAGAACTGGCTGATCGCCGCGTCGAGCGGGAGGTCGCCGATGTGCGGGTTGGACAGGACGCGGCCGGCGCAGGACGGGTCGTCGAGGACAGCCTGGACGCCGTCGTTGTGCACCTGCCAGGCGGCGACCGGGTCGTCGGCGACCTTCGGGCCCTGCGGCAGGTCGATGCCGGCGCCGGCGCGCAGGAAGCCGGGGAACCACTCGACGAGATGCCCGACGACGTCGCGGGCCACCCAGCCCTCGCACGGCGCCGGGTTGTCCCAGCCGCCGGCCGGCACGCCACGGACCAGCTCGGTGAACCTGCCGGCGATGCTCCGGTGTTCTTCCGCTGCACTCATCCGGTCACGCTAACGCCTGTCGACGGCCGGTGGTGGCCCGTTGACCGGAACGTGAACCGTTTGAGGATCCGGGCGCGGGGAAACCATGCACGCAGACAAATATTGTCGGACCGCATGTATCGGAGGAGCAGCCATGCCCTGGGTCAGAGGACATTACGCACGGCCCCCACGTGGCCGCCGGGGACCCGTGGGCGCCGGGGCGATCATCGCCATCGCGGTGGTCATCTTCGTCGTGATCTACCTGCTCACCCGCTGAGGTCGTGATCTACCTGCTCACCCGCTGAGCAGGCCCGACGGCGAAAACGGCGAACGCGGTCAGCGGACCACCAGCTGGACGAGCAGCAGGTGCCCGTTGTGCGTCTCGATCTCGAACATGCCGGTCGTGTCGGCGCGGAACTCCAGCGTCGCCGGGCGGCCCGGCTCGAGGACGGCGCGCCGGTCGTAGCCGTGGACGTGCAGCTCGTCCGGCGCGTCGGAGGTGACGGTCAGCCGGATGGTGCTGCCCTTGCCGACCTCGACGCGCCCGACGGGCGGCTCGGCCCGGCCGCCGGTGATGGTGACGCTGATCGACCGGTCCTGCGGCGCGGTGCCCGGATCGGCGGAGCTGCCGCGGTACAGCAGCGTGACGACGATCCCGGCGACGACGAGGACGGCGACGGCCATGATCCGGTAGACGGTGTCACGGGACCGGGCGGGGGTGGCGGTGGTGGTCACGGCGGATCCTTCAACGGGAGCACGGCAAGGGCGCCCCGGCCGCCGCGCCGGAGGTGAACGGGCCTCAGCGTAGCGGCCCGCCCGGGTCCACCGCGAGGGTCAGTTGCGCCGGCGCCGGGTCCGCATGACGATGCCGCCGAGGACCAGCAGCACCGCGAGCCCGCCGAGCGCCGCCCACCACAGCCCGGCGTCGGAGCCGCTGTCGCTCGACGCCGGGTCCGTCGCCACGGTCGGCGCGGCGGCGGTGGCCGACGAGGCGGCGGGCGAGGGCGAGGGTGACGGCGAGGCGGACGGCGACGGGGCGGGTGCCGCGTTGGTGAACGTGAACTGGCCTTCGAGCGGGTGCCCGTCGCCGGCGGCGGTCCGCCAGACGACCGTGACCGGCCCCGGTGGCAGCGCCTTCACCGGCTGGCTGAGGGTCTTGTCGACCGACTTCGGTGCCCCGTCGCTGTAGGAGACACCGTCCGCGCCGGTGACCACGATCGTGCTGAACTGCTGCTTCACCATCTCCGTGAACGTCAGCGTCACCGCCGTCAGCGGCGCGGTGACCGTGGCGCCCTTGGCCGGGTCGCTCTTGACGAGGGTGGTGTGCGCCCAGGCCGGCGCCGGGGTCAGCAGCATCAACAACGCCGTCGTGGCGGCGGCGGCCAGGCTCGCGCGGAGCGTCACGTGCAGTCGCATACGCCAATCCTGGACCCTGCGCCCACCGAACCGTCGCACGGGGTCCGGTAGGGGGTCGCCGGGAACTTTCCGAGCGGCGGGCCCGACCAACTCGTGGAAGGATCACCCGTTGACGTGAAGGATCGCTGATGTCGTTGCGCAACCGTGGACTGCTCGCCGCCGGCGCGCTGCTCGTGCTCACCCTGACCGCCTGCGGCACCGGGGCGGCGCCGGTCGCCGGGGCGGACCCGGGCCAGGCCACGATCATGGTGAAGGACCCGTGGGTGAAGACGGCGAAGTCCGGGATGTCCGCGGCGTACGGCACGGTGCTCAATCCGACCGGCAAGGATGTCGTCGTGGTGTCGGCCACCTCCACCGCGTCGGCCAAGATGGAGCTGCACGAGACGACCACCGTCGACGGGATGATGGCGATGCGACCGAAGGACGGCGGGTTCGTCATCCCCGCCAACGGCAGCCACGAGTTCAAGCCCGGCGGTGACCACCTGATGCTGATGGACGTGACGACCGAGGTGAAGGCCGGTGACCAGGTGAGCTTCACCCTCACCCTGCAGGATGGCGGGACGGTGTCGTTCACCGCGATCGGCAAGGACTTCGCCGCCGGCAACGAGTCCTACATGCCCGGCATGGGCTGACATGAGCGAGCACTTACCAGCGCCCGGCGCCGGCCAGGTCAGCAGGCGTGCGCTGCTGACCGGCGGCGCCGTGACCGCCGCGGCGACGGCCGGAGCGGTCGCCGTCGGTGCCGCCGTGCTCGTCGGCGGCGACGGCACGAGCACCGCCCCGCCGCCGAAGGACGTGCGTTACGGCGGGCAGATGGTGCCCTTTCACGGTCCGCACCAGGCGGGGGTCGCGACCCCAGCGCAGGCACACGGCGTGTTCGTCGCGCTGGACCTGGCCGCGGGTGTCGACCGGGCCGCGCTGCGCCGGCTGATGCTGCTGCTGTCCGACGACGCGGCCCGCCTCACCCAGGGCCGTGCGCCGCTCGCCGACGGCCAGCCGGAGCTCGCCCAGGTGCCGGCCCGGCTCACCGTCACGTTCGGCTTCGGCCCGCGCCTGTTCGACGTGGCCGGGCTCGCCGACCAGCGGCCGGCGAGCCTGCAGCAGCTCCCCGCGTTCAAGATCGACAAGCTGCAGGACCGGTGGAGCGGCGGGGACCTGCTGCTGCAGATCTGCGCCGACGACCCGCTGACCGTCGCGCACGCCCAGCGGATGCTGGTCAAGGACAGCCGCTCGTTCGCCACCGTGCGGTGGGTGCAGCGCGGCTTCCGCCGGGCGCACGCCATGCAGGACGACGGCGTCACCCAGCGCAACGTCCTCGGCCAGCTCGACGGCACCGGCAACCCGGCGCCCGGCACCGACGTGTTCGCCGGCGCGGTCTGGTGCTCGGCCGCCGACGGCGGCCCGGCGTGGCTGCACGGCGGCACGACCGTCGTGCTGCGCCGGATCCGGGCGGAGCTGGAGTCGTGGGACGCCGCCGACACCGCAGGCAAGGAGTTCGCGGTCGGCCGCCGGCTGTCCGACGGCGCGCCGCTGACCGGCCGGCACGAGCAGGACCCTCCGGACTTCACGGCCAAGAACCACCTCGGGCTGACCGTGATCTCCGAGTTCTCGCACGTCGCCCGCGCGCACGTGACCGGCGACCGGCAGCGGATCTTCCGCCGGCCGTACAACTACGACGAGCCGCCGGGCGCCGACGGCACCGCCGACTGCGGGCTGATCTTCGCCTCGTTCCAGCGCGACGTCGGCAACCAGTTCCTGCCGATCCAGCGCAACCTCGCGGAGGCCGACCTGCTCAACGAATGGGTGACCCCGATCGGCTCCGCGGTCTTCGCGGTGCCGCCGGGCTGCGAGCCCGGCGGCTGGGTCGGTCAGACCCTCCTCGGCCGCGCCTGATCCCCAGCCGGTCCTCCGCCGGTCCTCCGCCGGTCCTCCGCCGGTCCTCCGCCGGTCCTCCGCCGGGGCGGAGGATCAGCAGCCTTCCCAGGCCAGCAGCTTGGCGGTGATACCGGCCCCGATCATCGAGCGGCCGTCCGGGCCGACCCAGGAAACCCAGGCGGAGTCGGATCTGATGTCCGGCAGCGGAAACACCGCGCCGTCGCGCCAGACCGCCGGCCAGCCGGTGCCGTCTTGCGCGCCGGCGACCACGCCCGACGCGCCGATCGACATCACGCCGTCGAGGCCGGTCAGCCGCTCGACGGCGCCGGTGCGCAGGTTCCACCGCGCGTCGTCGTCGGGCATGGAGGTCGTGCCGTCCTCGGTGAGCTCGGCCGTCACCGGGCCGGCCACCCAGTCGCCGGTGAACACCGCCGCCTCGGCGACCAGGAACCCGGCGGGGACGGTCAGCGGCTTCGCGGTGCCGTCCGGCAGCCAGAAGAACCCGTGCCGGACCTGTCCGGCGTTGCCGGCCACGACCCCGTCGTCGTTGATACCGACCGCGCTGGTCCAGCGGTCGCCGACGGTCAGCAGCGTCGGAGCCGCCGCCCCGGCCCGCCACAGGACCGCCCGGGTGCTGCGGTCCGCGAACGTGGCCGTGCCGACGACGTCACCCCGTGTGTTGATCCCGTCGGCGACCGTCGCCGTCGCGGACTCCGGCTTCGGCAGTGCGGTCACCACGCCGTCGCGCACGAGGACGGCCTGCTCGCGGCCGGCGGGCCCGCGCAGCCACCCGACGACCACCCCGGCGGCGTTGATGCCGGACGGCTGGAACTCGGCGTCGACCGGTAGCTGTCGCGGCTGCCCCCGGTCGAGCCACAGCATTGCCGGCAGCGACTGCCCGCGGTCGTAGCGCCGCGCCACCAGATGCCGTCCCGCCGGGTCGACGACGGCCCGGTCCAGGTCGCCGATGTCCGCCGTCATCGGCAGCGGCGAGGGCGTGCACCCGCTCGGCGCCACCGTCCGCGGCGCTTTCGACGGGTCCGGAACCGGATCCTGGGGTGCCTGGCAGGCGGCGCCGGCGATCGCCACCACCGCCAGCGCTCCGGCGGCCACCAGGGCACGGCGGCGCCGCCCCGTCACATCAGCTGACATCCGCGTCGTCTCCCTCGTGCCGGCACATCTCCCCGGTAGACGCACGCGACCGTCTCCGCGGTTTAGGTCATCTTTGCCGCCGGCCGCCCCGCTCCCGCACGGTGGTGGAACTGAGCAAGATTTTGCATATCTCAATGTCCGGTTCGTGTCCTACAGTGGGCTTCTGCTCATAGAGCGCCACCTTTACGGATACAAGTCTTTACTTTTGTTCGGTCCGTGCATAAGTTGGCTGGAGATCGACGAAAGTGGATCGATTGCCCGGCGCGACGGGGAAGCCGTAAGCCTGCCACCGCCCTTTCCGGTCGCGGTGCGAACAATCCTGCCCCGCGCGCGAGACCGAAGGGGGATGGATGTTCCGCCGACTCACGTCGCGCAGGTCGATGCTGGTGGGAGGCGCCTTAGCGGCGTCGGCGGCCGGCCTCGGCACCGCGTTCACGCCGGGCGCCGCCCGGTCGTCGCGGCAGGCCTACCACCCGGTGCTGGCGGTGGGGGCGACCCGCCGCGTGACGATCTACGCCGAGGCGCTGCCCGGCAACCTGTACGGCTACGGCCTCGCACCCGGCCAGGCCACCGTCCCCGGGCCCACGCTGGAGATGTACGAGGGTGACACCCTCGAGGTCACGCTCGTCAACACCACCAACCAGCGGCTGTCGATCCATCCGCACGGCGTCGACTACAGCACCGAGTCCGACGGCAGCCCGCTGCACAACTCGTTCAACAACCCCGGCGAGACCAGGACCTACACGTGGCGGTCGCACGAGATGACCGCCGCGGCCGGCCGGCGGTACATGCCCGGCAGCGCCGGCTACTGGCACTACCACGACCACGCGATGGGCACCGACCACGGCACCGGCGGCGTCGCCCGCGGGCTCTACGGGGCGCTGACCGTCCGCCGGCGCGGCGACATCCTGCCGGACAAGCAGTTCACCGTCGTCTTCAACGAGATGATGATCAACAACAAGGTGGCCCCGGACACGCCGATGTTCGAGGCCAATCTCGGGCAGCGCGTCGAGTGGACCGCCATCGGCCACGGCAACCTCTTCCACACGTTCCACCTGCACGCCCACCGGTGGGCGGACAACCGCACCGGGATGCTCGAAGGTCCCGCCGACCCGAGCCTCGTCATCGACAACAAGGACCTCAACCCGGGCAGCTCGTTCGGTTTCCAGGTGCTCGCCGGCGAGGCCGTCGGCCCGGGCGCCTGGATGTACCACTGCCACGTCCAGTCCCACTCCGACATGGGGATGGCAGGCCTGTTCCTGGTGCGCAACGCCGACGGCAGCATGCCTGCCGGCGCCCAGGAGGCCATCGACCGCTTCCACGGCCACGTGCACAACCCCGCCGCCGCTGCTGCCCAGCCGCACGTCCACGTGCACGGCGGCTGACCCACCGACGAAGGAGCCTCATGAGGTTCAAAACCTGGCGGCGCCCGCTCGCCGCCGCCGTCGCGCTGACCTTGTTGCAGACAGTCCCGCTCGCGTCCACCGCCGCCGCCGCGGCCCCGGCCGCCGCACCGCAGAACGTCGACGTCCTGCTCTTCCACGGCCCGGCCGCCGAGCAGCAGGACCCCGTCGCCCGCGCCGCCGCCGAGATCACCGAGGTCGCCCAGGACGGCGGCATCACGGTGACCGCCTCGTCCGACCCCGCCGTCTTCACCGCCGCCAACCTCCTCAAATACCGCGGCATCGTCTTCCTGTCCGCCACCGGCGCCGTGCTCAACCGCGACCAGGAGACGGCACTGCAGGCCTACGTCAAGGCCGGCGGCGGCTTCCTCGGCATCGGCGACGCCGCCAAGGCCCAGCCGGACTCGACCTGGTTCACCGGACTCATCGGCACCCGCCCGGTCGGCGCGATCCCCAACGCGCTGCCGGTGAGCGCGGTGACCGCCAGCGCCGAGAACCCGCCCAACGAGACGAAGGAGAAGCTCACCGACGGCAACTCCGGCACCAAGTGGCTGACGTTCGCCACGACCGGCTGGGTGGGGTACCAGCTGACCACCCCCGCGGCGGTGAACGGCTACGCGCTGACGTCGGCCAACGACTTCCCCGGCCGCGACCCGAAGGACTGGACGCTGCAGGGCTCCACCGACGGCACGACCTGGGTCGACCTCGACCGGCGCACCGGGCAGACGTTCGGCGAACGCCTCCAGACGCGCAGGTTCGACGTCGCCAACACGACCGTGTACCCGCGGTACCGGCTGAACATCACCGCCAACAGCGGCGAGCCGCTCATCCAGCTCGCCGACCTGCGCCTGTTCGCCGGCGACGCCGAGCCGCCCGCCCCGCCGGCGGTGCAGCAGGGCGTCGTCGACGTCCTCGACCGGCAGCACCCGTCGACCGCGACGCTGCCGCTCAAACTGACCCGCTCCGACCGCTGGTACAACTGGGACCCGAACCCGGTCGGCACCGTGCACACCGTCGCGCAGGTCGAGGAGTGGAAGCACGACGCCGGTTCCGGTGCCAACGGCCCGTTCCACCCGGTGTCGTGGTGCCGCGACTACGACGGCGGCCGGTCCTTCTACACCGGCATGGGCCACACCGAGGGCAGCTACGACGAGCGGGACTTCCGCGCCCACCTCGGCGGCGCGCTCCGCTGGACGACCGGCATCGTGCGCGGCGACTGCCAGGCCACGATCGCCGCGAACTACCGCGTCGAGCGGCTCACCGCCGCCAACCAGACCGGCCAGCTCGACCAGATCGGCGAGGCGCACGGCCTCACCGTCGCACCCGACGGGTCGATCTTCTACGTCGGCAAGGCCGCCTGCCCGAGCGGCCCGGTCGTCGACTGGGCCAACCCGAACGTCGGGCTCGGCTGCGGCACCATCCACCGCTACGACCCGGCGGCGAAGACCGTCAAGCTCCTCACCACCCTGCCGGTGATGGGCAACCGGGGCAGCGGCTCGGAACTGGTGAAGAACGAGGAAGGGCTCCTCGGCGTCGTCGCCGACCCCGGCTTCGCGCAGAACGGCTGGCTGTACGTGTACTGGATGCCGCACGCGTCGATCAACCGGGACACCCGGATCGGCCAGCGGACCATCTCCCGGTTCACCTACGACAAGGCCGCGCAGAGCATCGACCAGGCCACCCGCAAGGACCTGATCCAGTGGCCGGTGCAGATCCACAGCTGCTGCCACGCCGGCGGCGGGATGGCCTTCGACGAGGCCGGCAACCTGTACGTCGGGTCCGGCGACAGCAACTCCTCCGAGGGCTCCAGCGGCTACTCCGGCAACAACTGGACCGCCGAGTTCGCGGGCACCTCGTTCCAGGACGCGCGGCGCACCGCCGGCAACACGAACGACCTCAACGGCAAGATCCTGCGCATCCACCCGGAGCCGGCAGGCACGTACACGATCCCGGCCGGGAACCTGTTCGCGCCGGGCACCGACAAGACCCGCCCGGAGATCTACGTGATGGGCGTGCGCAACATCTCCCGGCTGCAGTGGGACCCGGTCCGCAACTGGCTGACCGCGGCGTGGGTCGGCCCGGACGCGGCGTCGCCGAGCCCGACGCTCGGGCCCGCGAAGTACGAGACCGCGACCGTCATCACCGAGGCCGGCAACCACGGCTGGCCCTACTGCATGGGCAACCGGCAGCCGTACCGCGACCGCAGCAACACCGACGCGTCGGTGCTGACGGGCTGGTACGACTGCGCCAACCCGAAGAACACCTCGCCGCGCAACACCGGCCTGGTGGACCTGCCGCCGGTGAAGAACAACATGATCTGGTACTCGCCGGACGGCGGCGGCCCGGTGTTCCCGGCGCGCGCCGACGGCAGCGGCATCCCCACCTACGTCGCCGCCGACGCCACCTACACGCAGCCGTACCTGCGCGGCGGCGGGCAGGCCGTCATGTCCGGCCCGTCCTACCACCGCGAGCTGGTCAACACGAGCAGCGGCGTGGCATGGCCGGCGTACTGGGACGGCAAGTGGTTCATCGGCGACGAGTCCAACGCCAGCAACCGCATCGCCGTGACCGTCGACCCCGCCGGGGTGCCCACGGCCGCGCCGCCGGTGTTCGCCGAGTCGCTGCGGGCGATCATCCCGTCCGGCAGCGGCGACAACCGCCTGCAGTCGTGGATGGACGCCAAGTTCGGTGCGGACGGTGCGCTCTACCTGCTCGACTACGGCGGCGGCTTCTTCACCCTGCACGCCAACCAGAAGCTCATCCGGGTGGCGTACCAGGGCGGCCCGGCGACCCCGGTGCCGGCGGCGACCGCGGTGGCGGTGCAGAACAAGCCGCTCACGTACGCGTTCAACGGCTCCCGTTCCGGCGGTGTCTCGTGGCGCTGGGACTTCGGCGACGGCGGCACGTCCACCGAGGCCGACCCGCGGCACGTCTACGCCCGGACCGGCTCCTACACCGCGCGGCTGACCGTCACGTACGCCGACGGCACGACGGCCGAGGTCCGCACCACCGTCGAGGTCGACTGCGCCGTGCCGGACAGCCGTGCCACGGTCCACGTCGGCGACACCGACACCGGCGTCGCGAACAAGGTCGCCGGCGGGCACTGCACCGTCAACGACCTCATCGACGACGAGAGCACCTGGGCCGAGCACGACAGCTTCGTGCGGCACGTCTCCGCCGTCGCCGACCGGCTCGTCGCCGACCGGGTGCTGACCGCCCGGGAGGCCGGGACGCTCACCCGTACCGCCGCAGCGTCACCGATCGGACGGACCGGCGTCACCGGTTACGAACCGATCTTCGACGGCACCCCGGAGTCGTTGCGGGCCTGGGTGCAGGCACCGTCCGGGCAGTTCGTGCTCCAGCCCGACGGGACGCTGCGCTCCGACGGCGGTCTCGGGATGCTCTGGTACGGCGCCCGCCCGTTCGGCGACTTCTCGCTCAAGCTCCAGTTCCGCGACATGGCGACGGGCACGAGCCGGGCCAACAGCGGCGTCTTCGCCCGCTTCCCCGACCCGCGGACGCCGCTGGAGCAGCGGCCCGCCGGCAGCTGCGGGACCGTCGGGTCGGCACGCACGTCACCGGCCTGGGTCGCCATCTACTGCGGGCACGAGATCCAGCTGTACGACGGCGACACCGGCGAACCGCAGAAGACCGGCTCCATCTACAACTTCGACCCGGTGCCGATGAGCGGCGCCGGTGCCACCGCCAAGGGCGTGTGGAACGACTACGAGGTCCGCGTCGTCGGACAGCACTACACGATCTCGAGGAACGGTGTGGTCATCAACGAATTCGACAACACGCCCGGCAAGCAGTCCTCGCGGGCCGGCGACCCGTCCACCGACCTGCGGCAGTTCACCAGCGGCTTCCTCGGCCTGCAGAACCACGGCACGAGCGACGTCATGGACTTCCGCAACCTGCGGGTGAGGTCGCTGTGATCCTCCGCCGGGCCCTGCTGGCCCTCACCCTGCTGGCCGCGGTCCTGGTCGCGCCCCCGTCCACGGCCTTCGCCGCCGACCAGGTGCTGACGTGGACGACCAGCGGCGCGATCACCGGCTACCAGACGGCGCCGACACGGGCCGTCGCCGGGGCGGCCACCATCGTGTTCGAGAACAGCGAGGCGACCGGCAACACCACCGGGATGCCGCACACGCTCACCTTCGACACGTCGACGCCGGGCTACAACCACGACGTCGACGTCAACATCCTCGCCAACCCGTTCGACGCCAGCAACGGGCGGCACGAGCTGTCCGTGACGCTGACGCCCGGCCGGTACCGCTACTTCTGCACGATCCCGGGCCACAGCCTGATGGTCGGCGAGTTCGTGGTCACCGACGGCGGCGGCGGGGACACCACCCCGCCGACGGTCACCGCGACCGTCACCGGCGCCACGGCCAAGACCGTCACGATCACCGCGACCGACACCGGCTCCGGGGTGGCGTCGGTGGAGTACCAGCTCGACGACACCGGCTTCGAGCCGTACACCGCCCCGGTGGTGGTGACCGCGGCCGGTGACCACTCGGTGCAGTACCGGGCGACGGACGTCGCGGGCAACACGTCGGCGACCGGGTCGGTGGCGTTCAGCGTCACCGACCCCGGCCCGGTGGACACCACCCCGCCGACGGTCACGGCCGCGGTGACCGGTACCCGTGACGGCGCCGGCAGCTATGTCGGCTCGGCTACGGTGACGGTCACGGCGACGGATGCCGGCTCGGGGGTGGCGCGGGTCGAGACGCAGACCGACGGTGGTGCGTGGGTGGTGTACTCGGCGCCGGTCGTCGTCTCGGCGGTCGGTGCGCACATGGTGCACTACCGGGCCACCGACGTCGCCGGGAACACCTCCGCCGAGGGCATGGCCTCGTTCACCGTGGTCGCGCCGCCGGTGCAGGACACCACCCCGCCGACGGTCACCGCCGCGGTGACCGGTACCCGTGACGGCGCCGGCAGCTATGTCGGCTCGGCCACGGTGACGGTCACGGCGACGGATGCCGGCTCGGGGGTGGCGCGGGTCGAGACGCAGACCGACGGTGGTGCGTGGGTGGTGTACTCGGCGCCGGT